>CAKUAM010000022.1 GCA_934636305.1 uncultured Oscillospiraceae bacterium | reverse complement strand
TCAGCAGGACGGTTTTGCTTGTCATTTTGGAATCATTCTCTCGGAGTGCCGGATTTGAGAAAATAGTATCAATCCAGCATCACGAGCCATATTGACGGACAAAAAAACCTGTATTCATGCAGGCTTCCGGCGTTTTCGGAATTACTCCCACTCGATTGTTGCAGGGGGTTTGCTGGTGATATCGTAGCAGATACGGTTGATGCCGCGGACCTCGTTGACGATACGGACCGAGATGCGGTCGAGCACGTCATAGGGGATACGGGACCAATCGGCTGTCATGAAATCGCTCGTATTGACGGCGCGCAGCGCAAGCGTGTAGTCATACGTTCTGCCATCGCCCATAACGCCGACAGAGCGCATAGAGGTAAGCACGGCAAAATACTGGCTGAGGCTGCGGTCAAGCCCGGCCTTGGCAATTTCATCGCGGAAAATGAAGTCTGCGTCGCGCAGCGTGTCCAGCTTCTCCTTGGTGATATCACCGATAACACGGATGGCAAGACCGGGGCCGGGGAAGGGCTGGCGCATGACCAGATACTCCGGCAGCTCCAGCTCGCGGCCAAGCTGACGAACCTCGTCCTTAAACAGCATGCGCAGCGGCTCAATGATCTCCTTGAAGTCGACATAATCCGGCAGACCACCGACATTGTGATGGCTCTTGATTACGGCAGACTTTCCAAGACCGGATTCAATCACGTCCGGGTAGATGGTGCCCTGTACAAGATAATCGACAGCGCCGATTTTCTTGGCTTCGGCCTCAAACACACGGATAAACTCCTCGCCGATGATCTTCCGCTTGGTTTCCGGATCTGTCACACCGGCAAGCCTGGTGAGAAAACGCTCCTCCGCGTTGACACGGATGAAGTTGATATCCCACTTGCCGAAGGCGGCCTCCACCTCGTCGCCCTCATTTTTGCGCATGAGGCCGTGGTCGACAAAGACGCAGGTGAGCTGGCTGCCGATGGCCTCTGCCATGAGCGCAGCTGCGACAGAGGAATCGACACCGCCGGACAGCGCAAGCAGCGCGCGGCCAGAGCCGACCTTTTCACGGATGGAGCGGATGGCGGTTTGGCGATAGTCCGCCATGGTCCAATCGCCGCTGGCACCGCAGACAGAATAGAGAAACCGATGCAGAATTTCGCTGCCCTGTACGGTATGCTGTACCTCGGGATGGAACTGAACGCCGTAAAGCTTTTTCTCAGGGCATGCCATGGCCGCCGTCGGGCAGACGGCGGTTTTGGCTGCTACCTGAAATCCCTGCGGGACATGCGAGATATAGTCGCCGTGACTCATCCAGGTCACGGACGAGGCGGGCAGGTCGTGGAACAGGGCGCAGTCCGTGTCAAACTCGGTCTGCGTCTTGCCATACTCTCTGGCGGTCGCTTCCGTCGCTGCTGCAACAGTGCCACCGAGCGTATAGGCCATCAGCTGGCATCCATAGCAGATGCCAAGAACAGGAATACCCAATTCAAAAAGCGCGGGTTCCACGCGCAGGGAAACAGATTCATACACGCTCTGCGGGCCGCCGGACAAAATGATGCCGATAGGGGAGAGCTTCTTGATCTCTGCGGCAGAGATCGTGCACGGCTTTACCTCGCAGTAGACGTTCTGCTCACGCACGCGGCGGGCGATGAGCTGGCTGTACTGTGCACCGAAATCCAGAATGAGTACGGTTTCCATTACGTGCCCTCCCGGAATACAATGTTGCCCGGCTCTGCGCTCTCAATAATCGCAAGCGAATGCAGATTGACGCCGGCTGCGCGCAGTTTGTCGCCGCCGCCCTGGAAGCCCTTTTCCACGGCGCAGCCAATGCCGACCAGCTCGGCTCCCGCTGCCTGCACAATTTCGCACAGACCGCGCAGCGCCTCGCCACGGGCAAGAAAATCATCAATCACAAGCACACGGTCGCCGGGGTGGATCCACTCCTTGGAGACGAGCAGCGTGACCTTCTTTTTATAGGTATAAGAAAAGATCTCACTCTGATACAGGCCGCCTTCGATGTTGTCGCTCTTGGCCTTTTTCGCATATACCATGGGTTTGCCGTACCGGAATGCACAGATTGCGGAAAGAGCAATGCCGCTGGCCTCTGCGGTCAGAATAAGATCTACGTTGTCGAGATCAAAAAACTTTTTAAATTCATCTGCGATGCGTCCCATGAACGCACAGTCGACGCGATGGTTGAGAAATCCGTCGACTTTTACAATGTTTCCGGGCAGAACCTTGCCCTCCTTGACGATGCGATCTTTCAGTTCCTGCATAGCTTCCTCCAAAAACAATAATAAAAGACAGCAAAATTCTTTGCTGCCAATGAAAAAAAGCCGCGCGCAGTGAAAAACTCTCTGCGTGTGCGAACTTCCAATAGTCGCAGCTGTGGCGCTGCGGTAGAGACATCCGGGCCATGTATCCGGAACTATATTGGCAACAGTATGAACTTCATGCTGGACTTTTCAGATTACAACCATTATAATCAGCTTATGTCGATAAGTAAAATAGATGTTTTTAATCGCCATGATTAGAACCATTAATGTAAGTAATGACAGGAGGCAATTATGGCTGTCAAGCTGGAGCTTTACCGTGTCTTTCAGGAGGTCGCCCGGATGGGCAATATCTCCGCTGCGGCGCAGAATCTGTATATTTCGCAATCTGCCGTGAGCCAGTCGATTAAGCAGCTGGAGGAGCAGCTGCAGGTGCGCCTGTTTTCCAGAAGCACGCGCGGCGTGGTGCTGACAAGCGAGGGAAAAATGCTGCTCGATTATGTTTCGCACGGCCTGGGGCTGATCCAGTGCGGCGAGGAAAAGCTGGCTCAGTCGCGGCAGCTGCTGACGGGCGAGTTGATTATCGGGGCGAGCGACACCGTAACCAAAACGTATCTGGTGTCCCGGCTGGAGGCGTTCCACCAGAATTATCCGGCGATCCAGATCCGCATTCTCAATGGCACGAGCCAGATGGTGCTCGATTATCTGCACGCCGGGCAGGTGGATATTGCGTTTGCCAGTGAGCCGAAGGAAAAGGATTCCTACAGTGTGCGGCACTGCTTTGACACGCATCAGATTTTCGTCGCGGCGCCGAACTATGACTGCGACTTCGATCATGTGCATTCCCTTGACGAGATTGCATCGTTCCCGCTGATTCTGCTGGAACGCAAGGCAAGCTCCCGCGTGTATGTCGAGCAGTATTTCCAGCAGAACGGCGTCACCATTAAGCCGGAAATTGAGCTTGGCTCCCACAATCTGCTCGTTGCGCTGGCGCGGATCGGCCTCGGAGTGGCGTGCGTGACGGAGGAATTTTCCCAGTCCGGTCTTGGCCGCGGCGTGATTTTACCGATCAAGACAGATTTTGAGATCCCGCCTCGCTCGGTCTGCATGTGCACGCTGCGCGATGTTGCGCCGACCTCGGCAGCAAACCGCTTTATGGACTTTATTTCTGAGAGCGATAAGATGACGTATGATCTTGGCCATTCGTATCATTTTTCCAACGTCTGAGCGAAAATTCCATGATTTTTCCCCGGCAGCATGCGTGCTGCCGGGGATTTGCCGCTTTTGCACAAAATGGAAAGATGGAACCTCATAGAAACTGTCAAATTCACACTTGACTTTGCGCATTTAAAGCTTTATAGTAGTGAACATCAGAAAGAAATCAGCTGGCTGCAGCGGAAAGGAGCTTATCATGCGTCACATGAGCTTTGCATATTCGATGAAGATGGGCTTCTACTTTATGAAGGCTCGCAACGAGTTTGCGGGCCTGTATTCTGGTGCAAACGAGCGTCCGGCGGCTGGCTGCTGATCGTAGGATTCTACCGGTATCCGAAGGAGGCTCTGTTGTGACAGCAGAGCCTCCTTTGTATATAACTCAGCTTTACAGACAATGAAAAGGAGAGACTATAATGAAAAAGATTCTTGCAATGCTTCTTGCTGCAGCGCTTGTTTTGGCGCTTGCAGCCTGTGCAGGCAGCACACCGGCTGCTGACACAGCCTCCACGACCACCGAGCAGCGCGCAGATACCGCGGCAGCTGCAGACGACACCGCCGCACCGGCAGAGGATACAACAGAAACTGCTGATGAGTCCGGCAAGACCTACACTGTCGGCGTTTGCCAGCTGGTGCAGCACGAGGCACTTGACGCTGCCACGCAGGGCTTCGTGGACGCGCTGAAGGAAGAACTGGGCGACGCAGTCACCGTTGACGTGCAGAACGCCTCCGGCGACTCCGTCAACTGCGGCACGATTGTCAACGGCTTTGTTTCCAAGGGTGTTGACCTCATTATGGCGAATGCAACGCCGGCTCTGACGGCTGCAGTTTCCGCAACGGCGGATATTCCCATCCTCGGCACCTCCATCACGGCCTATGGCGTGGCGCTTGACATTGATGATTTTAATGGTACTGTCGGCGGCAACGTTTCCGGCACCTCCGATCTTGCCGACCTGCAGGCGCAGGCAGACATGATCCTGGAGTGGTTCCCGGAGACCAAGACGGTCGGCCTGCTGTTCTGCTCTGCAGAGCCGAACTCCCGCTATCAGATCGACGAGGTCCGCAAGGCGCTGGAAGCCAAGGGCGTCACCTGCGAGGAGTTTGCATTCACCGACAGCAACGACGTTTCCTCTGTTACCCAGAAGGCTGCAGACAGCGTTGACGTTGTCTATATTCCGACCGATAACACCGCCGCTGCCAACACCGAGGCAATTGCAAACGTGCTGATCCCGGCAGGCATTCCCGCCATCTGCGGCGAGGAAGGCATCTGCAGAGGCTGCGGGGTTGCAACGCTGTCCATCAGCTACTATGACCTTGGCGTGACCACCGGCAAGATGGCAGCCAAGATCCTCAAGGGCGAAGCCGATATTTCCGAGATGCCGGTTGAATACACCGACGCAGCGCCGAAGTACAACGCTTCCGTCTGCGAACAGCTTGGCATCACTCCGCTGGAGGGCTACGAGGCAATCGAAGGCTGATTGTATCAAATATTGCTTTTTCGCACCGGCCATGGGGAAAAACACCCCACGGCCGGTCATATTACGACGCTTGAACCTGCCATCGGCCGATATGCGGCGGATGCCGCGCGATTGCAGGAGCAAGCCTACAAGGAGAAGGATTTATGAGTTTTCTCTCTGCACTGCTCAATTCTCTGCCCGGCGCTGCGGCGCAGGGGCTGATCTGGGGACTGATGGCGATCGGCGTCTATATCACATACCGAATCCTCGATGTTGCAGATCTGACCGTCGATGGCTCGCTTGCGACCGGCGGCGCTGTGGCGGTTATGCTGATCCGCGCTGGCCTCAATCCGTGGCTGGCGCTTGTGTGCGCGTTTGCAGCCGGTATGCTGGCTGGCTTTGTGACAGGCATGTTCCATACGAAGTGCGGAATCCCGGCAATCCTGTCCGGCATTCTGACGCAGCTGGCGCTGTATTCTATCAATCTGCGCATCATGGCGAGCAAGGCCAACCAGGCCGTCGGTGTGGATAAGTATAACCTGCTTGTCTCGCAGCGCTATGTGCGCGAGCTCTCGCTGCAGAACCCGCTGCCGCTGCTGATTATCTTCACGGCGGCGCTGATCTTCGCGCTGTACTGGTTCTTCGGGACAGAGCAAGGCTGTGCCATCCGTGCAACCGGCGCCAATCAGAACATGGCACGCGCACAGGGCATCAACACGAACGCAAACGTGGTGTTTGGCCTGATGCTTTCCAATGGTCTTGTCGCGCTGTCTGGCGCGCTGCTGGCGCAGTTCCAGGGTGCCTCGGATGTCAACATGGGCCGCGGCGCAATTGTCATCGGCCTTGCCGCTGTCATTATCGGCGAGGTCATCTTTGGCAAGCTGTTTACGAACTTCGGCCTCAAGCTGCTGGCAGTTTCCATCGGCGCAGTCATCTACTATTTTGTCCTGCAGATCGTGCTGCAGCTTGGTCTGAACACGAATGACCTCAAGCTCATCACGGCGCTGATTGTGGCGCTGTTCCTCGCCATCCCGTATTGGAAGGGCAAGATGTTCCGCGGCAAATCGCAGAAGGAGGGCGCACGCAATGCTTGAACTGAAAAACGTATGCAAGACCTTCAATCCCGGTACGGTCAACGCAAAGACCGCGCTGAACGGCCTCAATCTGACGCTCCATGACGGCGATTTTGTGACTGTCATCGGCGGCAACGGCGCGGGTAAGTCCACGATGCTCAACGCAATCGCCGGTTCTTTCCAGATTGACAGCGGATCGATCATCATTGACGGTACGGATATTACAAGCCTCCCGGAGTACAAGCGGGCAGCGTTTCTTGGCCGTGTGTTCCAGGACCCCATGATGGGCACTGCGCCCACCATGCAGATCGAGGAAAATCTGGCGCTTGCGGCGCGGCGCGGCCAGCGGCGCGGGCTCAAATGGGGCATCACAAAGGCAGAGCGCGAGAGCTATCAGGAGAAGCTGCGTTCGCTGGATCTCGGCCTGGAGGATCGCATGAGCGCGAAGGTTGGCCTGCTCTCCGGCGGCCAGCGGCAGGCGCTGACGCTGCTGATGGCGGCGCTGCAGAAGCCAAAGCTGCTGCTTCTTGACGAGCATACGGCGGCGCTTGACCCGCGTACAGCGGCAAAGGTGCTTGCACTGTCTGACAGAATTGTGCAGGAGCACAATCTTACGACGCTGATGATTACGCACAACATGAAGGATGCAATTTCGCACGGCAACCGGCTTATTATGATGGATGCCGGACAAGTTGTTGTGGATATTTCCGGTGAGGAGAAGAAAAAGCTCACGGTGCCGGATCTGCTGGCGATGTTCTCGCGTGCCAGCTGCAGCGATGAGGCAAATGATAAGATGCTTCTTTCATAAAGAATAAAATGCAGGAAACACCCAGCAGCGGAGCCTTCCGCCGCTGGGTGTTTTCATTTAAGCGATTTCTGTATTAGAGACGTCCTGCAATATGTCAGGGGGACTCTGAGCCGAATGTGACACTGTTTAGCCTCTGGCGGCCCCATCTTTTCCGCCTTGCCGGAAAAGATGGGGGAGAAAAGGGACGCTGGGTTACGTCTGGTGCATCCTGCATCTGAATTTAGGTAACAAACGGATTTGTTAGAAATCACATCGCACCAACACACCTTACCGAGTCTGACTACGCGCCGCCCGTCATTTCGGTATCAAATCTGATAGCAGTTACGTTTCAATTCCTGCGGAAAATCCGTGCTACCAACAAAATCTGCTGCGCAGTACGGATTCGCATTGGTCTGTCAGGCAGCGCGGGAAAGATCCAAGAAAACCAAAGCGGTTTCTGCGATGCAGACCCAGCCTGCGGTCTGCATCGCAAGAGGAGGAACAAAGCGTCAGAATAAGAAGCCTTGCTGCGCAAGGCTTCGGAGACTGTCAAAAAACCATGAAAAAGAGTTGGAATATAGAGCAGCAGGGGAAGAGTGAAGGGGGCAAAGAGCCCCCTTCGCGTTCAATCAACCAGTTTTTCAAACTTTTTTAAAGCTTGAAAAACTGTCTCAGCGGGGCGAAAAGACTTTTTCGACACGCTGAGAAGCCTTGCTGCGCAAGGCTTCGTTTCGTAAGCTTTGATTCCGACGAAGTCTGAGGGGAAATCGAAATCCCCTCAGTCGTCTTTTTTCTTTTTTCAATATTTTCTTTTTTGACGGGACAAAAAAGAAAATGTTGAAAAGGTGCATTCCATTTCAAAGACATCGGAAAGAAAAGATGGGGCCGTCGGAGACATAGCAGAGTTGAAAATTTAGAAATGTACCGTCTGGTACAGGATGTTTCTGACGCGCTGCCGGAGGCATATGATTTTTCAGCATAAGACAGGGGAGCGCCCGGATGGACGCTCCCCTGCTGGAAAGAGGAAAGAATGAAAATCATTCTTCTACAACGTATTGACCACGATCCTTCAGATCCTGGATGATCTGCTCGTGCATCTTGGCATCGAGCTTGTAGAACAGGAACAGCACGAAGCTGATGACTGCAAGAATTGCCGGGATCAGGTTCATAACGATGTTCATGGTGGACAGTGCGCCGGCAGTCTGCGTAGCAGAGCCTTCCACATAGCCGTTGGCTGCGAGCATAGCGAGCAGCATGGTCGGAGCGATTGCGCCGCCAAGCTTCAGCGCGAAGCTGGTGCCGGAGGAGCAGAGGCCATCTGCGCGCACGCCGGTCTTCCACTGGCCATATTCAACCGTGTCGCCGATCATACCGTACAGCAGAGCGGTGCAGAAGCCGTTGAAGATGCCGGTGCCGAACAACAGCACGAGCACAAGCGTGGAGGAGGCGTTAGCCGGGGAGAGGAAGAACAGGATGATGTTCAGAACGAAGCTCAGGCCGTAGGACAGCAGCAGCGCGCCGCGCTTGCCGCGGCAAAGCTTGACGAGAGATGCGCTGAAGAAGGCTGCCACTGCGCAGATGAGGCCGTTGACGGTCGCATACAGCGTGAACAGGCTCACATCGCCCCAGACATAGGTGAAGTAGTACATACCGACAGTCATACGGCCGTAGTTCAGGAAGCCATAGACCAGGAATGCAAAGCACACGATGAGCAGGGGAGGATTCTTCGTAAAGCAGGCAGCCATCTCTTTGGCGTGGAACTTCTGCTTCTGAGCAGGAGGCGCCTTGACGACTTCCTTGGTGCCGAGGATCGAGGTGAACACGAACGGAATCGCCATGCAGCAGACGACGAGCGCTGCCAGCAGATAGCCGCGAACAGCGTTGCCTTCGGTGCCGGAGAACTTGGTGACCAGCGGGATGAAGATAGCCGTTGCAACGGAGCAGGCGATCGAGGAAATGAAAATGCGGTAGCTGGAGAAAGAGGCGCGCTCACGCGGATACGGGGAAATAACGCCATTGAGTGCGGAGAAGGGAATGTTCCATGCGGTTGCTGCGACAACGGTGATGAAGTAGAAGATGCAGCCATAGGCGGTACGGGCGCCGACGCTCCAGTCCGGATGTGCCCAGAACAGCAGGATAACCAGCGGAATGAGGCCGATGGCACCGCCGAGCATCCACGGACGATAGCGGCCCATCTTGGTGTTGGTACGGTCAGCAAACGAGCCGATCATCGGGTCATTGATGGCGTCCCAGATACGGCAGATCAGGAACAGAATCGAGACAGCGCCGGCCGGGATGAGTGCAACGTCTGTCATGAAGAAGGCTAGATAGGAGCTGACCAGCATCCACGGCAGGTTGTAAACAAGCTCGCCGGAGGCGAATGCGAATTTTCTGGCTACGGCCTTACCGCCGTGATAATAAGTCTTATCTTCGGATTTCCCAGTGGTAGTAACAGCTTCTTTTGACATAGTATTTGTCTGTATCGCGCAATGAAATACGCCATACAGCCCCCTTTCATTCTCTTTTTTATGGGAACCGGGATGTAGTGTTATTCGTCCATCTTGATGACGATCTTGGCATATTTTTTGGTATAGAGGTCAGCAAATGCGTCCTGATAGCGGCTCAGCGGATGTTCCTTCTGGATAAGCGCCTTGAGGTTGACACGCGGGGCCAGCCTGATGGCCTTCGGGAACAGGCCAGCGCCCATGATGACACCATGCAGATGCTTCTGATCCCAATAGAAATCGGTATGCAGATTGACCTGCAGGTACGGATCCTTGCCGTACATGGCGAAGTACACGCCGTCGCCGTTGCGGGCGAGAAGCTTGAGCGCCGTCTCAGCGGAAGAGGTGACACCCGTGCCCTCGAGCACGCAGTCATACAGGCCGCCGGCTGCCTTGATGGCCTCGTCGATGGCGCCTTCCTTGCGCGGGTCAAAGGCATAGTCTGCGCCGAGCTGCTTGGCGAGCTCACACTTTTCTTCAACCAGGTCAAAGACGGTGACGCACGATGCGCCAGCCAGGCGAGCCAGCTGCACGAGCATCAGGCCGATGCCGCCTGCGCCCATGATGGCGACGGATTTGCCGTAGGAGATGTTTGCCTGCTCGGCAGCAGCCAGCGCGATGGTCAGCGGCTCAATGAGGGCGGCAGTCTCCAGATCGTAATTTTCAGGGAGCTTATGCACCTGCGTGACATGGTAGACTGCATACTCGGCGAAGCCGTTCATGCAGAACTGCACATGGGAGCACAGGTTTTCATGCCCGCTGCGGCAGTTTTCGCAAGCGTAGCAATATTTTGCGTAGTTAGCGATGACCTTGTCACCGGCGTGATAGCCGAGTGCCTCGGCCTTGGGGCCGGCCTTGTCGATGATACCGGACAGCTCATGACCAAAGGTCATGGGGAGCATTGCCTTGGTACCTTCCTCGAATTCTCCGAGATGGCCGGTCAGGGTGTGCGTGTCAGATCCGCAGATCGAGGAATAAATGATCTTGATTCGGATCTCGTCGTCTGCCGGTTCGGGCATCGGGACTTCCCGCATTTCTACGGTGCCCATGGTGTTCTTTTCAAAATCCCGGACAGACGTAATGAACAGCTGTTTCATGTGGCATCATTCCTTTCTCTTTCCGTTTATAAACCGGAGCGGTGCGGTGCACCGCTCCGGCGCCGGGTTATCTCAGGGTTTCCAGTGCAGTTTTCACGATGCCGTTTGCATCCATGCCGAGGTAGGGGTAGATCTCCTCAGGATAACCAAACTCGATGAACTTATCGGGGACACCGATCTTCTTGAGCTTGGCAAAAACACCGGCCTCCATCAGGGTATCGGCAACGATGCTGCCGAGACCGCCGAGGATGTTGTGATCCTCTACGGTGATGATGTTGCCGCTGAGCTTGGCAGCGTGGACAATGGCTTCTTTGTCGATGGGCTTGATGGTGTGCATGTCGATGACGCCGACGCTGAAGCCCTTTTCTTCGAGCTGGCGGGCAGCCTGGACTGCATTGTAAACGCCCATGCCGGTAGCAATGATGTTGAGATCCGTGCCTTCCTGAATGACGATGGCCTTGCCGATCTCGTAATCATACTCATGATCCTTCGCGTAAACCAGGGGCTCCTCGCCGCGGGGAATACGGATGTAGATGGGCTTCGGATAGTTGAGAGACTTGCGCAGCAGCTTCTTGCACTGTTCTGCGTCGCACGGAGCAACCATGGTCATGTTTGGCAGGGAATTCATGACGCCGAACTCGATGATCGTGTTGTGCGTCGGGCCATAGCCGGAAGAAAGGCCGGCGTGCGTGCCGATGAGGCGCACGGGATAATCGTTGTAGGCAACGTCGTTGTGAATCTGGTCGAGTGCGCGCACGCACAGGAACGGACCAAACGTCTGCACATAGGGAAGATAGCCTTCCTTGGCGAGACCGGCAGCGATCGTGACCATGTTCATTTCCTGAATACCAACGTCGAGGATCCGATCCGGATACCGGAGCTGGGCCTGCTGTACGCGGCCGCCGCGGCCGGTGCCGTCAGCGTTGACATAGCATACTCTGGGATCGTCCTCGATCATTTCCAGAATTTCGTTCGTAACGGTGCCCTTGGCCTCCATCACGGGGCCCATATCACCGCAGCAAAATGTAAAACCACCCATTGTTACACCTCCGCCAGTTTTTTCGCAGTATATTCCTTGATGTCCTTTTCGGCCTCAGCCAGCTTGTCATCATCGAAGCCGCCGATGTGCCATGCGCACGGACGCTCCATCATGAAGCCGACGCCCTGACCCTTTGTGGTGCTGCAGATGATTGCGTTGGGCTTGCCGTCCAGCGTGACCTCGGGCAGGGCAGCGAGAGTCTTGTCGATCTCGGTCATGTTCGTGCCGTCGATAACCGTTGCGTTCCAGCCGAATGCGCGGAAGCAGTCTGCCATGCCCTCGGGACCGCCCTTGTCGCCCCACCGCTGGTTCTGGTTCGTCTCATACGCTGCAGAAGCGTGGTTGAAGTCGACGACTGCAACGATGTTGTCGAGCTTGTGAGAGGCTGCGTAGAGGATTGCTTCCCAGTTGGAGCCTTCCTCCATCTCGCCGTCGCCCAGCAGCGTCCAGATGCGGGACTTGATCCCACGGCCGCGGTTGGCGTGGCCGATGCCGCAGCACCAGGACAGGCCATGGCCCAGGGAGCCGGTGGAAACCTCGATGCCCTTGACACGCTTGTGGTTCGGATGCGCGCCGAAGGGATGACCGATGGTGTTGTAGGTGTCGAGCAGCAGATCCCAGTCATACATGCCCATGTCGCAGAAGATCGTGAACAGCAGGATGCCGTTGTGACCCTTGCTGAGGATGAAGCGGTCGCGGTTGGGATCGTCGAGATTGTCGGGATCGAACCCCATGTATTTGTAGTAGATCGCTGTGGTGACGTCTGCTGCGGACATCGGGCCGCCGATATGGACGTTACCGATGCGGCGTGTCGCCAGCGCCAGCTTTTCGCGGATCTCGCCGGCCTTTACGACCAGATCACGCACATTTTCAATGTAAACTTTGGCCATGTCTGAAAGTCATCCTTTCTTTTGATTAGTAAATGGAATAACCGCCGTCAATGGGGATATTGATGCCGGTCACGTAAGACGATGCGTCGCTTGCGAGGAACAAAAGCGCGCCCTGCAGCTCATCGGTTGTACCGAAGCGCTTGATGGGAACAACCTCGAGGCACATGTCGTGCCCGGTCTTGTCCATCACACCCTCATGAATACCAGACCAGATATAACCCGGGGAGATGGTGTTCACGCGGATCCCGTAGGGGGCGAGGCCAGCAGCCATATAGCGTGCCATCTGCGAGATGCCTGCTTTCGCCGTACCATAGGTGCAGACGGGCGATGGGCCGCCGCCGATGAAATTTGCATTGTAGCCGGACAGGGAGGAGGTCATGATGATCGAGCCGCCGTGGTTATGCCTGCGCATAATGTGCTGCGCGACCTGTGCAGTCAGAAATGCACCGTTCAGGTCGATGTCAATGACCTTTTTCCAGGTTTCGTACGAAACGTCCACATCGTCCCCCGGCAGGCAAACACCCGCATTGATGTGCGCGATGTCCACGGTGCCAAGCTCCCGGACAAGATCCTCCTCCAGCTTGTCGACCTGTGCCTTGTCAGACACGTCGCAGTAGAGCGGAATGATCTTGACGCCGTAGCGCTCAGACATTTCCTTGCACAAAGGCTCCAGACGTTCCTTCGAAGAAGGAATATCCACCAGTGCGACATCTGCACCAGCCTCTGCCCATGCAGCTGCAACATTGCGGCCAATACCGCCGCCGCCGCCCGTGACGAACCCCTTTTTGCCCTTGAGCGAGAATTTGTCCATCAGGTGGTACGAGGGGTCTTTCCAGCGATCCTTGGGATAAATGTCATAGAATTCTGCCATTCAGATCTTCCTCCTATTCGTTGTTCTGCTATTTCGTTTTCTTAATATCTTCGCTTGCAATGCTCCGCAAATGAACCGTTAATTTTGCGCGTATTACACAAATTATGCTTCGATTCATGCTTGCAATTGCAGTTTATCACCAATACAAGCTGCTGACAAATACGCATATTGCATCACCTGGGTATAACGAAAAGGAATGATTTTGCTGATTGACAAAAAATGATCCTGCAGATATAGTAAAAGTAAACAAAAATTCTGCGTGTGGGGAGGGGAATCAGGCGATGAAAATCAAGCAGCTGGAATATTTGTTGAAAATTGCTGAATGCGGATCGATTTCCAAGGCGGCGGAGGAGCTGTATATCAGTCAGCCAAGTTTAACAAAGGCTATCAGCAGCCTGGAGGAGGAATTTAATGTCCAGCTTCTGCTGCGTAAGCCGCGCGGGGTGGAGCTGACGATTGAGGGGAAAAGCTTTCTGCACTATGCGCGCAGTGTTCTGACGGCAGCCAACGCGCTGGAAAGCAACTTCTCCGGACGCAGTGGGCCAGGCCGTTCCAGGCTGTTTGTGGCGTCACAGCAGCTGGATTTCATTCACGAGCTGATTCTGCGGACGTATCTGCAGAACCAGGACCGGAACATCCACTATAACCTTGTGGAGACAGACCGCAGCAGCGTCACACGCATGGTGCTCGACGGACGGGCGGATATCGGGCTTCTTGTCCGCAGCAGCACGGATGCCCGGACATACCTGTGGAATACCGAAAGCAAGCGGCTGAGCATCCATTCGATTGAGCATGCCGGCGTCTATGTCTGTGTGGGGCCGGCATCGCCGTTTTACCACCGCCGGTCGCTTCTGTTTTCCGAGGTGGAGCGCTGCCCGCAGATTGTGCTGGATATGGAGGAGGCGGCGACGCAGGATCTGTTTGTTGACAACCGGGATAACCATTTCAATATGAATAAGGTGATTTTTTTCAATTCAGTCAACGCGTGTGAGAAATTCCTGCTGGAGTCGGAGGCAATTTTGTATGTGGCGAAGTGGGCTATCGGCTGTTTCCGCGATAAGCGGATCCGCGTCATTCCGGTTACAGAGTCGAGTGATGCGCAGTCAGAGCTGATCTGGATCAAGCGGCGGGGCGATCCGCTGACGCCAACTGAGGTACAGTTTCTGCATCACTTATACGCGTGGTTCCATAAGACGGAGCTGAAGGAGATTGAGGAACAATAAACAACGGCAGAGCTTTCCATAGAAAGCTCTGCCGTTGTTTGGCTGCGGCGGATGTGCGTGCCGCGCACGGAGCATCAGAAGCAGCCAGAGTAAAAGAAAGTGAGGGCCGTTCCACCCAGTATGGAAAAAGGTATCGTTCTGGGGTTTGCAGAAAAGCTTAGCACTACTCCGTTTTATAATCCTGCAGGGCGGTCTGCAGGGCGGCGAGCGCCTTTTTTTCGATCCGTGAGACATAGGAGCGGCTGATATCGCATTTTGCGGCAATCTCGCGCTGCGTCAGCGGCGCGCAGCCGCCAAGCCCATAGCGCATCCGGATAACCATCTGTTCCCGGTCGGTCAGAACCTCATCCATGACCTCATAGAGCCGTTTATAGGTTTGCCTTGTGCTGAGATCCTCAAACAGATCCTCGTCGGAGCAGAGGACATCCATGAGGGAGAGTGCGTTGCCGTCCTTGCCGGTTTCGATGCAGTCTGAGAGCGAGACATCCCCAGCACTTTTCCGCAGAGAGCGGAAGTACATCAGGATTTCATTCTCTACACATCTGGCAGCGTAGGTTGCAAGACGTGCGCCCTTGCTTGCGTCGAAGGTCGAGATGCCCTTGATAAGCCCGATAGTGCCGATGGAAATAAGGTCCTCCTGATCGGCGGACTGTGTATAGTATTTTTTCATGATGTGTGCGACCAGGCGCAGATTGCGTTCAATCAGGATGTTGCGCGCCTCAAGATCACCCGCGGCGCTCCGCTGTAGATACATACGCTCCTCCTCCGCGGAGAGCGGCTTCGGGAAGGAACCGCCGCCGGAGATACGAAGCGATGTGAGCATACTGCTCAGTACCAGCCATACTGCAGCTGAGAGCATACGTGTTCACCTCCACATAAAAAGCGTATGCCCGGGCAGCAAGTCCAGATTCCGCGCGGACATGCGGTCGGAAAAAGAAAGCTTGACAAATGCAGACTATCGTGATAGTCTGCATATAGACGATCGCGATAGTCTGAAAGGAGAACACCGATGAAGCTGTTTGATTCCGAGTGGAGAGTGATGGAGGTCCTGTGGGACAGGGGAGACTGCACAGCAAAGGAGCTGTCGCTCCAGCTGACAGAGCTTGCCGGCTGGAACAAGAACACCACCTACACGGTCATTAAAAAGTGTGTAGAAAAGGGGGCAATCGAGCGGCGGGATCCGGGCTTCTGCTGCCATGCATGCATCACAAGAGAACAGGCGCAGCAGGAGCAGGCGGACACGCTGGTCGATAAATTCTTTGGCGGTTCGGCGGAGCTCCTGATGGCGTCTTTGCTGCGGGGCCGGAAGCTCTCCAGGACAGAGCTGGAACGGCTGCGCGCACTTGTGGAGGAGCAGGAGACATGATCGGGGTCCAATACGCGGTAACAGGGGGCAGCTGCCTGCTTGTCGGGATTTTGCTGCTGCGGCTGACTGCTGGGCGCTATCTGCCCAGGCACCTGTTTCCAGCGCTGTGGTGTCTGGCTGCGGTGCGGCTTCTGCTGCCGGTGGCACTGCCGTCGCCGGTGAGCATCTGGAACCTGTTCCGGCCTTCGGCTTCGGCGGAGATGCCAGCTGCTGCGCAGAAGCTGACGATTTTTCCCGCCGTTCAGTCGGCGACCGCCGCTGCAGCGGCACAGCCGACTGCGCACCGGATTCCTGTTCTGGCCTGGATCTGGGCAGCCGGGACGCTGCTGCTTGCGGTGTATATCCTCATCGGGTATCTTCGAATGGTGCGCCGGTTTTCCAGTGCGGCGCCCGCAGTTGAGCTGGACGCGGCGCAGCTGCGGAAGAAATTCGGGCTTCTTCGTGTCCCTCGCATTGCGTATACCCGGGATGCGCGTGCGCCGCTGACCTATGGGATTTTCCGTCCGGTAGTGCTGCTGCCGGAGATGTTTCCAGGCGGGGAAGAAGCACAATTGTATATTCTGACACATGAGCTTGTACATATCCGCCGCGGCGACTGCCTGCGGAAGGCGCTTCTGAGTGTGTGTCTGTGCCTGTATTGGTGGAACCCACTTTGCTGGGCCATGATGATATTGGCCGGGCGCGACATGGAGCTTGCCTGCGATGAACAGGTGCTGCGGCGTCTGGGCTATGCGCAGCGCAGAGGCTATGCCGCGGCACTCCTGGCGGCTGCGGCACAGCAGGCGAGGGTGAGCCCGCTGTGCGGCGGGTTTGGCAGACCGGCGGCGGAGGAAAGGATCCGTGCAATTATGAAAGCAAAGAAGATACCGGTTTATCTGACAATTGCGGCAATTTCCACTGCCGCTGCGCTTGTGACGGCATTTGCAACACAGGCCGTCCCGAATGGGAATTACAGCCGACGGGCAGACGCTGATTTACAGCAGGAATCGCCGGCAATTTTGCTGGAGATTCCGCAGACGGCGCCAATCGAGCCAATCGAGGAGCTGCAGACGCCGCAGGCACTGGAGGAACCGGACACCTCGCCCGAAGATGCAGCAAGATCCGATGCCGAGGACATGGATGCAGCCGGACAGACGGCAGCATATGTGTTCCCGCTGGAAGATGCTGACGCTCCCGTGACAGATGGCTATGGGGAGCGCGAGGTGCCCATAGCCACGAAAAATGGACAGACCAAGACGGCATTCCACCGCGGCGTAGATCTTGCGGCAGAGGAAGGAAGTGCTGTGCTGGCGGTGGCAGCCGGGACGGTAACAGTCAGCACGTATGATGTGGCCTACGGGTATATGGTCACGATTTTGCACGAAAACGGCGTGCAGACCAGCTATTGTCATTTGCAGCAGTGTCTTGCCGCAGAAGGGGAGATTGTGCAGCAGGGGCAGGTGATCGGGCTTACCGGTGCTTCCGGCTGGGCAGTCGGGCCGCATCTGCATCTGGATGTGCTTGTTGATGGGCAATACGTGGATCCCATGCAGACGCTTGCCAGCTGAGCTTAGAATCTACACAAACAACCAAGACCGCCCCGGAGCATTTGCCCCGGGGCGGTTAAACTGTTGATATTTATCAAATGGAATTTTTCAAAAAAAATTAACGCTATTCTGTCTCCGAGCAAATATTATTCTTTATGAATGCTTGTACCCTCGTGCATGGCGGTATGCTCCTTCAGAAGCTCATCATGCAGCTCCAGCACATTCCATCCCATATTTGAGCCTGTCAGTACAGCCTTCAGCGCTACCGGCGGCAGCGCTGCGGCGCGTATAGCCCGCAGAAACAGCTGCAGGTGCTCGTCCGCGAAATGCGCAAAGACAAGCATTTCGCCGGAAAAATCCGCACCGTCATAAAAGCTTTCAAAGCTGCCAAGATCGCCGGTCAGCGAGCCGACAGGAGACAAATACTCCCACTTTTCCACCACGCGCACCTTTGCACCAAGACGCATGGCAGCCATGCGCAGCTTGGCAAGCTTTTTCGCAGGGAAATGAATGGCAAGTACAATCGGCGTATTCATGCGGCAGCCTCCTGCTTCTCACGCAGGAAGCCAGCCCACAGCAGCAGTCCAGCCAGCGTCCAGAAATAGGCCATCATGTAGGGTTCCTCAAAAATATTTTCAAACAGGCAGTGCACCAGTACGCCGCACAGACCGGCAAAAATACCGGCGCACAGTGGGAACAGACGGGAGAGTCCCTGCTTTTTCTGCTGCGCAGTACGATAGAGCGCGCGGCAGCCATTGACCAGGAAGCCAAATACTGTGACCAGGAAGGCACCGAGCCCGACATAGCCCATCTCGATCATCAGCTTGAGATAATAATTGTCCACGTAGAAATAATCCTGATGATCGAGCACCTGATTCTGCATGGCGACTGCGCCGCCGAACATACCAAGGCCAACGCCGGTTGCCTTGCCTCTGGACTCGAGCAGCGTCATGGCGACGAGCTTTCGTCCGGCGCGGCCGCCGGAGGTGTTTGCCTCTGCAAAGTCCGAGGTAAACAGGAAGCCGATGCGGCTGCGCACAAACGGCAGTGTGCAGGCCACGCATCCGGCGGCAAACAGCAGCACCAGAAGTCTGCGGTCCACAAGCAGGACAAAGACGACGATAGCAAGCGCCAGCGCCATCCACGCGCCGCGGGACATCGTGAACAGGCAGCCAAAGCACATGCAGAACGCACAGATCCAGGCCAGCGCCTGCAGCTTGCGGTTCTTTGTGGCATAGGCAAGGCCGGCTGCCATGGGCGCAAACATCACCATGAAATCGCCCATGATATTGGGACTGCCGAAGATGGAGTAGACGCGCGTGCGCACGGCGGTCTCGGTGTGTGTGGTCCAGCTGTCGGGAATGGGGACAGCGGCAATATACTGATAGACGCCATGCAGGGCGATGACCGTCGCGAGAATGACAAGCGCCAGATAGATGCGCATAAAGTCACGGTCATTATGGACAAGCCGCGTGACAAGGAAGAACCACAGTATATACTGCACCGTGGCGCGCCAGCCGGAAATCTGGATGGAATAGAATGGCGAGACGATGTTCATGAGGACAAAGCTCACAGCAAGGAATATGCACACCGGCAGGTCAAGTGGATTGCAGCCGGTCTGCAGCGGCGTTCTGCGGCCCAGACGCTCATAGATGACATATCCGAAGGCCAGAATCATCAGGCATTCATCCCAACACGAGGACAAAACCGGAACCGCCAGCAGATCACGCAGCGCGTAGTCGATCACGACATACATGGACAGCGCAACCAAAAGAATCCCATGCAGGCCATCGGAGAACAGCCACGCAAACAGGCGGCTGTTCTGGCCGCAGCGGACAATCCGGCGCCAGATACGCGCCAGCAAAGAGCTGTCCAGGCAGGTACGTAGCGAGGTTTTTGCAGCCAGGCGCGCATTGAGCCGTGCAAACCGCTTTGCCGCGCGGCTTTCCCGGGTGGGAGTATCCGGAGCGGCCAGCCGCCGGATCAGCCACGCGCGGACGCGGCTGGCACGCCAGGTGCGCCCAACGGCGGCAATAACCTTACTGGAATGCGCCAGCGCCGAAAACCAGCCGCCGATGGCGAGCAGCACCCGCCACAAAAGACTGGACGTCAGCATGTCAGCCATCGGTGACCTCCAGCGCGGAAATAAGGCCTGTCAGCTCAAATTCGCTTGTCTTGAGAATGTACTCATAGCCGACGCGAACCTCCTGCGAGCCAACCTTGTAGACATTGCCGGAGAAGGTGACGTCTGCGTCTACGGTGATAAAAAGATCCTTGTGCCCCGGCGTGAACGCGTTGGCCTGCGACTGTACGTCGGAGATGACTGCAGAGATGACCTTGGAGTCATTCACCAGGGATTTGCCGATCTGTGACTCAGCAAAGGTGCAGATATCCGCCTGGACATCCTCAAATACAACGGTGAAGGAAGCCTTTTTGCCGGAATCCGAGACCGCGGCCACGGCCTTTTTCCCGCCCAGCTTCCAGACAGCTGCGGCCACAACGGCGACCAGCAGAATGACAACGAGAAGGTCGATCAGGTTGACCTTCCCGAACAGGCGTCCTTTTTCATCAATCAGTTTCATTGTGATACCTCCTGAGAGTTTTGCTGTTGATTTGCTTTTGCGTATCAGGTATAATATGTTGCGTGCCGGGATCCGGCAGACCAACCTATTTTACTGTATTTTACCGCGAGAAACAAGTGGTAATTCCAAAACGAGGGCTCAATTATGAAAGTGATGCATCTGATCTCCGGCGGCGATGTGGGCGGTGCGAAAACGCACGTGCTGTCGCTGCTGCAGGGACTGGGAAAAACGGAGCAGGTCCGGCTTGTGTGCTTCCGCGAGGGAGAGTTTGCGGCAGACGCGCGAAAGCTCGGCATTGACACGCTTGTCATGGAGGACTCCGTGCGCAGCGCAATCAAACGGCTGACGGATATGATCCGCAGCGAGGGATATCAGATTGTCCACTGCCATGGCGCGCGCGCGAACCTGACCGGCGCGATTCTGCGCCGGAAGATCCGCGTACCCATTGTCACGACGGTGCATTCCGACTACAGGCTGGATTATCTGGGCCGGCCGCTGCACCGGCTGACCTATGGCACCATCAATACCATTGCGCTGCGGATGTTTGATTATCATATCGGCGTTTCCGATGCGATGGCGCAGCTGCTGATTTCCCGGGGCTTCGATCCGCAGACGATGTTCGCAATTTATAATGGCATCGATTTTACAACTGCAGAGCCGAAGCTGACCCGGCAGGCATATCTGCAGTCGGTCGGCATGCAGGCGAAGGAGGACACCGTGGTGTTCGGCATTGCGGCGCGGCTGGACCCGGTCAAGGATGTTGCCACGCTGATCCGCGGCTTTTCCATTGCCATTCAGGCACACCCCAATATCCGGCTGCTCATTGCCGGCGACGGCGAACAGCGGCAGATGCTCGAGGAGCTGGCTGCCTCCACGTGCCCGAAGGGGAGCTATGTGTTCGCGGGCTGGGTCACAGACATGGACAGCTTCTACCACGCGCTGGATGTCAATACGCTTACCTCGCTGTCTGAGACGTTCCCATACGCTATCACAGAGGGCGCACGGATGCGCTGTGCAACCATTGCGTCCAATGTCGGCGGGATCCCGTATATTATTGAGCATGGCGTGACGGGACTGCTCTTTGAGCCGCAGGACGAGAAGGCGCTCGGCGCGTGTATGGGCCGGCTGGCGGAAAGCGCCGCCATGCGGCAGCAACTGGGCGAGAATCTGTATGAAAAGGCCTCGCATGAGTTCTCCATCCGGGCGACAGTCGGCAAGCAGATCGAGATCTATCAGACGATTCTGCGCCGCAGTGCGCAGCCGAAGCAAAAGAAATCCGGTGTACTCATCTGCGGCGCCTATGGCAAGGGAAACGCAGGGGATGATGCGATTCTGAAGGCTATTCTGGCGCAGCTCAAGCATATTGACCCGGATATGCCGGTCTATGTGATGTCGCATGACCCCATGCAGACAAGACTGCGCTATCATGTCGGCTCGGTGCATGTGTTCAATCCATTTGCGTTTCTGCCGCTGATGCGCCGGGCAAGGCTGTTTGTCTCCGGCGGCGGCAGCCTCATTCAGAATGAGACAAGCACACGCTCCCTCAACTATTATCTCATGACCATCCGTATGGCGCACAGGGCGGGCTGCCGCGTGATGATGTATGGCTGCGGCATTGGCCCGGTCAGCGGCGCGTCCAACCGCGCGCATACCGCGCGCGTGCTCAACCGCTGCGTGGACAGGATCACGCTGCGCGAGGATCTGTCGCGCAGAGAGCTTGCCGACATGGGTGTTACCGCGCCCACCATTACGGTCACAGCCGATCCGGCGCTTTTGCTGCAGCCGGCGGCCCCCGGTGCGGTCGACAGCTATTTCCTGAGCAATGATCTCGATCCAAATGGGAAATATGCCATGTTTGTGCTGCGCCCATGGAAGGGGCTGGAGGCGCATCTGCAGGCAATCGTTGACACTGCAGATTATGTAAACAAGAAGTACGGCCTGCAGCCAATCTTTGTGGCGCTGGAGCCCTCCCGTGATCTGGAGATCAACCGCCGTGCTGCGGCAATGCTCCAATGCCGGACGGCGGTGCTCCCGGCTCCGCAGGATGAGCAGCTGACCATCGGCATGATGAAAAAAATGCAGCTGATCGTGTCCATGCGTCTGCATGCGCTGATTTTTGCTTCGTCGGTCGGCGCGCCCTTGGTGGCGGTGTCCTATGATCCGAAGGTGACGGGCTTTATGGCCTATCTGGGGCAGAAGCACTGCATGGAGCTTGCGGATGTTACAAAGGACAGGCTCTGCGCGCTGGTGACAAGCGCCATGCAGACGGCAGAGCCGTACTCCACCGGGCGGCTGCAGCAGCTTGCCGAGGAAAATGAAGCGGCCGCCAGACGGCTGCTGGAGGAGAATGCATGAGAAAAATCGTATGTCTGGCCACCTCGCCGTGGTATCCCATTCCGACGCGCAAGCAGCAGGTGATGAGCCGGATTCCGGATGCGCAGATCCTTTATTTTGACCCGTCCGTCTCGTATCTTGCACCGATGAAGGATCCTGCGGCACGTCCGCTGCTGAAAAAATTCAGGGAGCCTGGCGTGCATCCGCAGGAGAATATCACGGTCTACAGCCTGCCGCCCGTTCTGCCTTTTTTCTATAAATTCCGCTGGATTAACCGCCTCAACCAGAAGCGGATGGCACGTTTTGTGCGTAAAAAAATGGCCGCGCATGGCTTTGCGGATGCGCTGCTCTGGGTTTACTCGCCGGTGAGTGTTGATCTGGTCGATTCTGTGCCGCACACAGGGCTGGTATATGACTGCGTGGATCGGCATTCGGCCTACGGCGGACTGATGGACCCAAAGCTCGTTGATGCAATGGAGCTGGAGCTTACAAAAAAGACAGATATGACGTTTGCCACGGCGGATGCGCTGGCAGAGCGCCTGCGGGCGGCGCAGCCGGATACCGTGATGATTCCCAACGGCGCAAATTATGAGCGCTTCGCCCAGGCGGCGCAGCCGCAGCCGGTGCCGGAGGATCTGCAGGATATTCCGCATCCGGTGTTCGGCTTTGTCGGCGCGCTGCAGAACTGCATTGAGTATGACTATCTCGAGGCAGCAGCAAAGGCCCGCCCGGATTGGAGCTTTGTGCTCATTGGGAAGGAAAAGCCCGGGGTGGATCTGACGGCGCTGCATGGTATGAAGAACGTACATTTTCTGGGGCTCAAGCCCAATGAGCAGCTGCCGCAGTACCTGGCGCATTTTGACGCGTGCCTGAACCTGTTTGCCAAAAGTGATCTCAGCAAGGATGTCAGCCCGCTGAAATTCTATGAATATCTGGCAACCGGCCGCCCCATTGTATCGACGAAGCAGCCGGATCAGATCCTGCAGTACGCGCCGCTTATCGAGATTGCGGACAGTCCGGAGGAATTTATTGCTGCGTGCGAGAAATCCCTGACGGACGCGCAGCCGGAGAAAATTTCCGCACGCATGGAGGCCGGGCGCAGCTGCTCGTGGGACAGCCGCGTGGCGCAGATGTGCGAACTTTTGGAGAAAAGGGGGCTGCTCTGAGATGCACGCAATTGTGCTGTCCAGGCTTGCTCCGACGCATCAGGTTCGTCGGCTGAAAGAAGCAGATGTGCCGGCAATTTTTGATCTTATGTGCGGCAATCCGCTGTTTTACAAGTACAGCGTGCAGACCAGCTGCGCACAGCGGGAGAGAATCGCGGAGGATATCCGTGCGCTGCCGCCGGGAACAACAGCGGAGCAGAAGTATTATGTGGGGCTGTTTGATGATGCGGGACTGCTCGCGGTACTGGACCTTATTGACGGATATCCGGAGGCTGAGATTGCGTATATCGGCTTTTTTATGATGCGCGCCGACGCACAGGGGAAGGGGATCGGTTCCAGGATCATCGTGGAGCTGCTGGCCGAGCTCAAAACACTTGGATTTGCAGCGGTGCGGCTGGGCATTGACAAGGGAAATCCCCAGTCCACGCATTTCTGGCTGAAAAATGGATTCGCAGTTCTTGATGAAAAGCCGCAGCCGGATGGCGGGTGCTATCTTGTGGCAGAGAAGGTACTGCAGGAGTGTCCAGCCGCCGGTAATACCGACCGAAGGCTGGCAGAATGAAACATAGTATTCTGCACTGGCTGACAGACAAATGCAAAAAGGTACGTCCTCAAAATCAGGACGTACCTTTTGTTTTTACATTTGTGAAGCGGCAGCGGTGCCAATGTCAGAAATCTTGGAAAACCTTCGTTCAGACTATGCAGCACTGTTGGCCCGGCCGTACAAATTATTCTGCTTTTTTATACACCCATGCGTTGGGCAGCGGACGGCCGCCCGTATAGCGCAGCGGCGACGAGGACGACTGCGTGACATATTCCCCGTCAAACCAGAGCATGGCGCTCGAACCGCCGTCAAGGTTGATGGCCTGCATGCAGTTATGCCGAAGCAGAATCTCGGAGCATTCATTGACGCTTGTACCGAGAATGCCATCGAGCGGATACCGGCCCTCAATGACCAGCATCAGAATTTCATGCTTGTCCGACTGACCAATACAGGCGCGCGGCTGCTGGCCGGTCCAATAATCGTCCATCACCTTCACGCCGTCGATGATAAGCGCGGGGGTGAACTCAGCGGCGTCCGTGGTGCCTTCGCCGACAGGGGACAGCGCATCCTTGATGTAGAACAGATTGTCCTCATGCAGCTCGATCCGCTTGTAGGCGTAGGCTGTGAAGTGGTCGCCGTAGGCAGTGCCGTTGGACATGCTGTAGCCGGCGAGCAGACCGCCATTGCCGTTGCCGCCGGGATCCAGGAAGCCGTTGGCGTTCATGGCAAGCACGCCGTTATGTGCCTCGGCAATGGTGCCGGAGAGCTGGCCGGCGGAGCCGAGCGTAGAAGCCATTTCGATGGAAAGACGGGACGGATTCTTACCGACGGCCAGCACGCCGCGGTAGCCGCTGCCGGTCACACGCACCAGCAGAATGCTGTTCTGCGCGTCGATGGCCAGCACCTGCTCGCCGAAGGTCGTCTGAATGGA
Organism: uncultured Oscillospiraceae bacterium; assembly: GCA_934636305.1. Lineage (GTDB taxonomy): Bacteria > Bacillota > Clostridia > Oscillospirales > Oscillospiraceae > CAG-170. Next base: position 2,185 of record CAKUAM010000022.1, on the reverse strand, counting down.
GGTGCCGCTGTCGTCGAAGCCGGCCTCATTGATGTAAATATGATCCCAGCCATTTGCCAGTTTGTCCGGGTATTCGGCCAGATATGCCTCCATCGTGCTGCGGTCAAGCTCCCAGAAGGTTTCGTAGAAGGCTTCCTGCGCCTGCTTTTCCAGCTCCTCCGGCGTCAGGGTGTCGTCCGGCTTGTCATCGTCGCCGTGCGTGATGTTGGCGTCAATGTGGGTGACATTGTTGTTGGCTGGCGTCTGGGTATCGGACGCAGAATCCTCCGTTTTGCCCCAGGTGGATTCCTTGCCGACGGTTGCGGCCTTGACAAGGCCGTATTCATAGCGGACCTCATCAATGACATCCTTGGGGATGAAGGCTGTCGCCAGCCACTGGTGCGTCATGGTGTCCATGGCGGTGTTGATATAGATGGTGCGCCACTGGGCAATGAATGGGTTGGTAGAATATACGCAGAAGAAATAGAGTGCCTCCAGACATGCGATGACTGTCAGCCAGATCGCAAGCGTTTTGAGGGGCTTTTTTACCTTTTGCTTTTTTTGCCTTTTGGACTTCGCAGCGACGCGCGCGCCGCCGGTCGAACCAAAGAGTTTCAGCTGTGCCATGGTATCTCTCCAGTATCAATAAATTCACATTCTACGCCATTCTATCACAAGTTGACACAGGAATCAAATCATTTGCTGAAAAGTTAAGAAATATTTACAATTCTTCGGAAAGAGCGGTCGATTCCTTACCAGTCTGCATGCTTTTCTCAACGGTTCCCGCGTCTGCATGCAGGCTTTCCGTATACTCGACGCAGCCAATTCTGCAGCCCTGCCCAATGCGTACGTTCCGTCCTCGGACGATCTGTGCTTCAACGTATTCCAAATCAATCTCGTCACCCTCAATGGAGTCGATCCTTGCGCGCTGTATGCTGGAGGGCAAAAGATCATGAAGAAAGAAGCCGGCGGAGTGGCGCAGGATCTGGATGCGGCTGCCGCCGATGGCGCCGATCTCAATGGCACGGTTCGGTGTGATGGAGACCGTTTCCGCGTTCAGAAGTCCGGCAATGGTGGCTGCGCCGGTCAGAACGACTGTCTCTGCCTCCAGATCACCGGCTATTTTGCAGCAGCCGGAGGATTGGAAGGTCCGGCAGTGCACGCTGCCCGCGTCCAGGCTGCCGGAGGCGCGAAGCTCATCCGCAGAAACTGCACCCGCTGCCTGCAGAGAGCCGGAAACAGATGCAAGCGTCTGCACCTGCAGCGCTGCCTCTGCCGAAAATGCGCCGGACGATGACAGGCTGCCGCAGTGGACGCTGCCGGCTGCCTTCGTAGCACCGCTGGTGTGGATTTCGCCGGAACAATCCACATCACCAAGAATTTTAGACGCGCCGGAGCAGCGCAGCTCCTCACACTTTAGATTTCCATGCACCTTGCCTGCGCCGCTGATGCTGACTGTGCCGTATTCACCGCCCGGCATTGTGCTCGCGCCGGAAATTTTCATATCGATGTGTTCGCTCATACTGGTTCCTCCTTTAAATGCTCCAGAATCTCCACGTTTTTTTTACCCTCAGCAAGATAGACATGCAGGATCTCGTCCAGTGGGTATTGCTTCGTCCCATATTTTGTTTCTACAATCAGCTTTCGCTCTGCTGCAGATGCCTGCTTTTGTCCGGCAAGCTCTGCAGCCAGCGCTTCGAGCGAGACGCGCTCCTTGTTCTCCAGAATGAGCTCGACACGCGGGCAGATCTGGTCACGGCGGAAAAATGTCTCTTGTCCGGTCGGGGTCGATTTACGAAGAAACCAGGATTCCGGAATCAGGTTCATTCGTTTCCAGCGATAGAGCGCGCCATAGGAAATGTGGTATGCCGCAAGAAGGGCTTTTTTGGATATCAGATCTTCTTCCATGCACAGGCTCCTTTCGTAACACTGTTACGACGCAATAATAACATAACAATGTTACGCTGTCAAGAGATACGAAGAGTTATAATGGAACTGTTTTTTTGATTGCATGTCTGACGGAGAGAATGCCGTATGGAAGCGATACTTCAGCATTTTCCTTTTGTCCTGCCAGAAGGAGCACGACGTTCATACTTTCTTTCTCGCCTCTCCGAGAAAGAAAGTATGATAAAGAAAGAGGAGCCCGGGGGATTCCGATTTCCCCCGGACCCTCGTCGGAATCAAAGCTTCCGAAACGAAGCCTTGC
>CAKUAM010000021.1 GCA_934636305.1 uncultured Oscillospiraceae bacterium | reverse complement strand
ATATTCACATTTGCTGCGGCAGAACGGGATGTGCACGTAGATGCCGAGGCTTTTTTTCTTGTTTTCAACGATCTGAATGAGTGCCACCAGTCTGCCTCCTACGATTCGTCGTCGAGCTTGAGGACCGCCATAAACGCCTCCGACGGCACCGAAACCGTGCCGAAGGTGCGCATACGTTTTTTGCCCTCCTTCTGCTTTTCCAGCAGCTTTTTCTTACGCGTGATATCGCCGCCGTAGCACTTGGCCAGCACATCCTTGCGCAGCGCCTTGATTGTCTCGCGGGCAATGATCTTGCCGCCGACTGCCGCCTGCACCGGGATTTCAAACATCTGGCGCGGGATATTGTCCTTGAGCTTTTCACAGATCTTTCGTGCGCGCGCGTAGGCGTTATCCGCAAACAGAATGAAGCTCAGCGCGTCGACGACCTCTCCATTGAGCAGAATATCGAGCTTCACGAGCTTCGACGGGCGGTAGCCCTCAAGCTCATAATCGAGGGAGCCATAGCCGCGCGTGCGGCTCTTGAGCGCGTCAAAGAAATCATAGATAATTTCATTCAGCGGCATGGAATAATGCAGCTCCACGCGCGTGGGGTCCAGATACTGCATATCCTTGAACTCGCCGCGGCGGTTCTGGCACAGATCCATAATTGCACCAACATACTCCGGCGGGGTAATCAGATTTGCCTTGGCATACGGCTCCTCCGCCTCGGCGATCTCCGCCGGATCTGGGTAGTTGAGCGGCGTATAGACATCGAGCTGCGTACCGTCGGTTTTGGTGATCTTATAGACGACGTTCGGCGCCGTGGTGATGAGATCAAGATTATATTCGCGCTCAAGCCGCTCAAGAATAATCTCCATATGCAGAAGGCCCAGAAAGCCGCAGCGGAACCCAAAGCCCAGTGCAATGGAGTTTTCCTGCGTGAAGCTCATGGAAGCGTCGTTGAGCTTCAGCTTTTCCAGCGCGTCGCGCAGATCGCCATATTTGGAGCCATCTGCAGGATACACGCCGGAATAGACCATCGGCTGCGCCTGCTTATAGCCGGGCAGCGCCTCAGCTGCCGGGTTTTCTACACCCGTAATCGTATCGCCCACGCGCGTATCGGAAACAGTCTTGATCGAGGCAGTCAGATATCCGACCTCCCCCGCGCCCAGGCTCTCGGCCGGCACCATCCCCTTCGGATGCAGATAGCCGACCTCGACAACCTTATACACAGCGCCGGAGGCCATCATGCGGATATCCATCCCAGGGTACACCGTGCCGTTCATGACGCGCAGATAGACAATCGCGCCGCGATAGGAGTCATACTGGCTGTCAAAGATCAGGCACTGCAGGGGTGCATTGCGGTCACCGGCCGGCGCAGGCACGCCGTTTATAATCATTTCCAGCACCGCATGGATATTGATACCGTTCTTGGCCGAGATTTCCGGCGCGTCCATGGCCGGAATGCCAATGACGTCCTCAATCTCCTTTTTGACCTCTGCCGGTCTTGCCGCAGGCAGGTCAATCTTATTGACAACGGGCAGAACCTCCAGCCCATTGTCAACGGCAAGATACGTGTTGGCCAGCGTCTGCGCCTCGATGCCCTGCGACGCGTCAACGACCAGCACCGCCCCCTCACATGCAGACAGGCTGCGCGAGACCTCGTAGTTGAAGTCCACATGGCCCGGGGTATCGATCAGGTTGAGCACATAGCGTTCGCCGTTATCTGCCGTGTAGTCGAGCCGGACCGCACGCGCCTTGATCGTAATGCCGCGTTCACGCTCCAGATCCATGGAGTCCAGAATCTGATCCTCCATTTCCCGCTTTTCCAGTGAATGGCACTGCTCAAGCAGTCGGTCGGCCAGCGTGGATTTGCCATGGTCAATATGTGCAATGATAGAGAAATTCCGGATATGCGAAAGGTCAGTCATGGTGTGTCCTCTCAATAAGCGATATTTTCAGTCGTAATGGTTTCATACTTGGCAGAGGTCGAGAAATATGCGTCCAGGATCGGAATACAGACATTTGCCAGATTGCCGCCCTGTGAGCCGCGCTCGACATAGACCGCGATGGCAATCTCCGGGGCATCTGCCGGCGCATAGAGCACAAACGAAGCGTTATCCGAGCCGGAGAACGCACCGGTCGAGGTGGTGCCCTGCCACTGCGCCGTGCCGGTCTTACAGGCAACGGTAACCGGGTAGTTCGCCAGATACTGCTCTGCCGTGCCGAGTGTTGCCGTCAGGCGCATGCCCTGATCCACAGCAGCCATCGCCTTGTCCGAGATTTCCAGCGTGCTTGCCACGGTGGGCTTGTGCTCCTCAATCAGATCCTGATAATCCCACGAGACAACGCGCGACAAAAGCGTTGCCTCATAGCGCGTTCCCTTGTTTGCAAGCGTCGAGGTATAGCATGCCAGCTGCAGCGGCGTAAAGCGGTTCAGGCTCTGGCCGATAACGGCCTGCAGCACGTCCGCGCCGTACCAGCCGGCGTCGTCGCCTGCATACTGGTCCGCCTTTTCCTCCGCGTTGGCACGCGCGCCGATCGCCTCCGGCAATTCAATTCCCGTCTCCTCACCAAGCCCCAGCGCCTTGGCAATTTCGTCAAAGGGGTTGCCGCCGGTCTCCGCGTGATAGGCGTCGTAGGTGCGGCGGCCAACCTCATAGAAATAATAGTTGCAGGAGTAGGCAATGGCCTCCATCAGATTGATCTTGCCATGCGTACGCGGATTGGCCAGCGACCAGATATGGCATTTGGGCTGGAAGGAGTCATAGAATGTGTAAAGGCCCTTATCCTCGATGATATAACCGGGATCAAACCCGCCAAGATCCACCGCGGCGATGGCTGTCACCATTTTATAGACGGACCCGGGCGGATAAGCCGCCAGTGCGCGGTTGAACATCGGGGCGGATTCGTCCTCATTGAGTGCAGCCGCATTCTCACTGAGTGTCGACAGGTCATAGGTCGGGTAGCTCGCCATGGCGAGAATCTCACCGGTTTTGACCGCCTGTACAACAACGGCGCCGCCCTTGGCGTCCTTGCCCTCCTTCTTGCTGCCGACGCCGTTTTCCCGCAGATCCAGGATGACCTTTTCCAACGACTGCTCCGCGACTGCCTGTAGCGCAATATCAATGGTCAGCTCCACATTGTTGCCCGGCACCGGCTCTGTCACATAATAGCGGTTGAGAATTTCGCCCGTCGACGAAACCGTCGTGCGCTTGATGCCGCTCGAACCATGCAGATACTGCTCAAACGCTTTTTCCACGCCGGATTTGCCGACGAGTGCGTTCATGGCATAGCCCTGCTGCTTATAATCCGCATATTCCTCCGCTGACATTGCGCCGATATAGCCGAGGATATGCGCGGCATAGGGCGTATTGTATTCCCGCACCGTGCCGTTTTCCACCACGACGCCCGGAACGGCCAGCTCCATCACAGCCGCCAGCGATTCTGCATCTACATCCTCAGCCAGCGTATAGTTTTCAAGGCCCACGCCCTCAATGGAGCGCAGCTCCAGCTCATAGCGGATGGAAATGATCCGGTAGACATCCTGCTGCGGCCAGTCCGCCGGCAGCTTATATTCCTCGCGCAGCTTTTTCATCAGCGTCGGCGCGGAGATATCCAGGTCGTAGTTGCGCGCGGCAAGGAATTTACGGAAATAGCCCTGCCAGGCACTGTCGCTGCTGTCGGTATATTCATAGGGCCGCTCTGCCGTGACGGGGAAGTGGGATTCATACTGGATTCCCAGCTCATCACACAGATTCAAAACCTTCAGAAGGTTCCCGTTGGGATCCTCTGTATTGAACAGGACGAAATTGACAATCACAAGATTATAGCTTGCGCGGTTGGATACAAGGATATTGCCGTTGCGGTCAAGCAGATTGCCGCGCGCAGCCTCCACAGTGGATTGATATGTCATGGAGTCCGCATCCGCCGCGACCAGCGATTCCTCGCTGACGGCAGCCTGCGTCTTATACAGCTGAAGCGTGAAAACGCCGATCATCATCAGGATAATGATGATAAAAACGATCATACGGAACCGGGAAATTCGCTGCATTTACTTGGCACCTACCTTTCGGATGGCCCACGCGGCAACATACACCGGTGGACACGGCAGCAGGCTCAGGCCGATCTGGATGGGCAGCGTATAGATTGTGCCGAGATAGACCGTACCGAGATAGCATTGGAACAAAAATAAAACACTCTGACAGACTGCCAGTGCCAGCAGACTCATCAGAAGGGCAGAGACAAGCTGCCGGACAAGATAGCGGTCACACAGATATCCGACGACCGCACCGCAAAGCGTCAGAAGCACGATATGCAGCGCGCCGCCGCTGGCACCCGTGAAGCACCAGACGGTACCGCAGCACAGACCATAGAGCGCTCCGGATTCTGCCCCGCAGTGCATCGCCACGCACGCCACACCCACCGGGATCAGCGCCAGCTTAACCCCGAAAAACTGTGCCCGCCCGAAAATAACCGTCTGCACGACGGCCAGCAGCACAAACAGGACGCCATAGAGCGTCCACATGAGCGCATTTTTATAGGAGCTGTGCATCTGGCGTCCCTCCTTTCCGGGGCAGTTGGGTTATTGTACGTTATAGTTTGTGATAATAAAAATCTGCTCGAGCTTGCCGAAGTCACACGAGGGCTCCAGCGTGGCGTATTTTGCCACCCCCGTCTCATCAAGGCTGGCATTTGTGATATAGCCCAGCAGCAGCCCGCGCGGATAGAGCGTCGAGCCGGTGGTGACGACCTGATCGTTATTTTTGACAATCGCGTCCGTCAGCAGATAGTTCATGCGCAGAATTTCGCTGCCATCCTCCAGATACGTCCCCTGCACAACGCCGGTATAGCCCGACGAGGCAATGGAGGCCGAGATTTCCAGTGAGGAATCCATGATTGTCGTGATGGTGGCCCAGTTGACACCGACCTTTGTTACAAGCCCGACGACCTGCCCATTCTCCGTCACGGCGCACATGCCCTCCTCCAGGCCTGCCGCCGTGCCCTTGGCGATGGTAAACGCGCTTTTATAGTCGGAGGAATCCCAGGAGATGATATAGGAGGAGAGATATTCATAGTCCTCATGCTCCTCAGAGAGCTTCAGCAGCGATTTGTACCGCTCGTTTTCCCGCTGCAGCTCCTCTGCGTTGCGTACATCCTCCTCCATGGCCAGCACGCGCCGTTCCAGCTCTGCATTTTCCGCCTCCAGCGATTCATAGCGGAAGATATAATTATAATAGCGCTCGGCCAGCCGGTCAATGGCGGCGACGCCTGCGCGGAACGGAGTCAGAATCGTCCCCACGGCATTTTCCAGAAAGCTCGTGCCGCCGGCAATCGCCAGCGTAACCGCCGCGCAGATCGCCACGATGAGCGCAGCGATCAGGATTGTTTTGAGCCGGGCCGTCCAGAATCGTTTCTTCACGGCAGCTGCGCCCCCTCCCCGGATAAAATCGGTACGCCGAACTGCCGCAGCATCCGGCACAGCGGGCACAGCGGCAGCCCCATCACAGAGAAATAATCGCCCTGCAGTCCGGAGACAAACATGGCACCATAGCCCTGAATGCCATAGCTGCCGGCCTTGTCCATGGGTTCGCCGGTTCTGATATAGGCGCAGATTTCCTCATCGGACAGCGCCCGGAACGTCACGCTTGTGATCACCGTCTGCGACTGCATCTCGCTGCCGCGGCAGACGGACAGGCCCGTCATAACCTCATGCGTCCTGCCGGACAGCAGATGCAGCATATCCGATGCCTGCTGCTTGCTGTGCGGCTTGCCGAGCTCCTTACCGTCAATGACAACAATTGTATCGGCGGCGATAATAATATCCTCCGGCGCGGCAGCCGCTGCAATGGTCTGTGCCTTCAGGCGGCTGACCCTGCCGACCTCCTGCGCCGGCGGCAGCGCGGGGTCCATCGTCTCGTCCACGTCGGCGACGCGGATCGCAAACGGCAGACCGGTGAGCCTCATCAGCTCCTGTCTCCTCGGGGATTGCGAAGCAAGAATTATCATTGGAATCCCCCTTATTCAACGCCGCGGGAGTAGAGCCCGCGCGTGTAGCTGCCGGCGTCGAAGGACGCGCGGCCCTGATACTCCATCAGAATTTTATCGATCTCACCGGGGTTCTCCGTCGTAAACTGCAGACGCAGCGCCCACAGGCCCATACCGCGGAAGGCATCCTTTTTATCGAGCAGATAGACCTTTTTCCCGTTGAGCAGCACGTTCCGGCACGTTCCGGGATCCTTGACAATGGGGAACTCCTCCCCCATCCGGTCAACCAGACGCACCGTGCCGGTCTGGCAGGTACAGGTACCGGTGCGGTTTTTGATGACGCAGTTCTCCATCAGCATGAGCGGCAGCCGCCCATAGATCAGCACCTCCGCCGGCACGGCCTTGGAGATATCGCGGATCTGCGGCAGCGTCAGTTCAAAGGACAAAAGCTGCGAATCGAGCCCCTGTTCCCGCAGATACCGCATGGCACGGGAGTTGAGAATATTGAGGCCAAAGTCGCCGCGCACGGCGAACCCGGCGGATTTTGCAAGATACAGCTGGCCAAGATTCCCGGCCAGCACCTGCCGCACGCCCATCTCATATACCGTATGCAGCTGCCGGGCAACGCCTACCAGCTCCCCGCTCCAGATGACACGCGGCAAAATGGCGGCCAGCTGCGTATCAACGCCGACACGCTGCGGCAGATCCGGATTCTCCGCCAGCTCCGACAACGGCACATACAGAACCGTCGGGCTCATGGAAAGCATCCGGGATGTGATCTGCCCGACTGTCCGGACGGCAATGGTCAGCTGCGGCTCCCCGGAGATTCCGTCATAGCGCGGCGGCTCATTATAAGCGTCGAGCCGCGGCGGCTTCACCCGGCCGCGCCGCGCGGTCAGCTCTGCAATCACGTCGCGCCGCATCGCATTGATGGCCGATGCCGGCAGCATGAGATCCGGCCCCAGCACCGTGCGCACCGCCGTGCAAAGATACGGCGTGCCGCCGGTCTTTTTCAGCTGCTGCTCCAGATCCTGCTGCGTGAGCGAGCGGTAAACGGCAGCCTCCGGCACAGGGCCAATTGTCTTGCAGATATTCCCGTCCGTATCCTCTACCGCCAGCTGGGCCGGCTGGCCGGCCTGCACGATGGCGTAGAATTTGACGCCGATACGCTGCGTCTCGCCCTGCTCATACGTGGCCCGGGCAGAGGCAAACAGAGCGCTGGTATCCTCGCCCTCCTGCCGCCGGCCAAACATGTCCGCACCGGTCCGCCCCTGAAAATATCCATCGGTAAAGCCCTGCCGGGAAAATGCCGATGCAAGCTCCTGCAAATCACCCTCGGATAGTTTGCCTCCATTTAGCACCGTGCGGTAGGCTCTTGTCACAATGGCGACATACTCTGGCCGCTTCATCCGCCCCTCAATCTTGATCGATGCAACGCCCATGCGGCGCAGCTGGTCAAGCTCTCCGACAAGACAGTTATCCTTCAGGCTGAGCGGATACCGCGAGGACTCAAACCGGCCATAGCCATAGGGCAGCCGGCACGGCTGGGCACACTGCCCCCGGTTTCCGGAGCGGCGGCCAATTACAGACGAGAGGTAGCACTGCCCGGAATAGCACATGCACAGCGCGCCATGGACAAATACCTCAATTTCAATCGGGCTTCTCTTACAGATATGGGCAATCTCCGCCGCGGGCAGCTCCCGCGCCAGCACCACCCGGCTGCAGCCAAGCTCCGCTGCCTGCAGCACGCCCTCAAGCGAGTGAATACTCATCTGCGTGGAGGCATGAACCGGCACATCCGGCGCAATCTGGCGGCATAGGGACACCATCCCCAGATCCTGCACAATAAATGCGTCCACGCCAAACGTCGCCGCCATGCGGATCACATCCGCGGCGCGCTGCATCTCTCGGTCAAGCACCAGCGTGTTCAGCGTCAGGTGCACCCTGACCCCGCGCACATGACAGTAAACAATGGCCTCCTGCAGATCCGTCGCGGAAAAATTCCGCGCATTCATGCGGGCATTGAACGTATCCGCCCCTAAATATACTGCGTCAGCGCCGTTGCAGACAGCGGCGCGCAGCGCCTCCATCGAGCCGGCGGGAGAGAGTAATTCCAGCATTTTTTCTTCCTCTTACGAAATTATCGGTAAGCCGCCGGTGCGGCGGCATAAAAATCCTTATACATTGTATCACACATGCGCGCAGCAGAAAAGTGGGATTCTGCAAAAATTCGTTGCCAGTCTGTAAACTTTTTATGGCTGTTTGGAAAAATGGAGCCGCTGCAAAATGCAGCAGCCCCATCCCAGGCGGATTACTCCGCCTTCAGCCGCTTATTTCAGTTTGAAGCGGATATCGTCACCATAAAACTTATACAGTCGGTACGCGCCAAGCAGCCGGGACGCAATCTGCGCTGAATAGCGCGACTCCAGCGCCCCCAGCGCCAGGTTGGTGGAGACGATGGTTGCCTTCGATTCCAGCAACCTGGTATTGAGAATCTGATACAGTGCCGAAACAGCAAACTGTGTGGTCATCTCCGTACCGAGATCGTCGATAATCAATAGGTCACAGTCAAAAAACTCCGCCGTGCGGGAGCTGTCCGGCTGCGGGCGGAACTTATCCTCCTCAAACGCCGACAGCAGCCTGGCCACCGGCGCATAGCTGACAGAAAAGCCGCGATCGGCCACCACACGGGCAATGCACGCGGACAAAAATGTTTTGCCCAATCCCGTTGCGCCCACAAACAGCAGCGACGGTGCGCCGGGACCAAAGCCCTGCGCATAGCAGAGCGTGTCGCGGTAGGTGCGCTCCATGAGCGTGCGCGGGCTGGTGCCCAGCACCTCGTCATGCTGCGCCGGGTACAGATCCAGCCGGAACCGCTCAAAGCTCTCGTGGCCGGAGCCCAGCAGCGCGGCAAGCTCCTTCTTCTGCTCCTGCCGGCAAAGCTCCTTCAGGCACTCGCACATGGCCGCGCCGACATAGCCTGTTCCACCGCATTTCGGGCAGATAGGCTGCAGCTCCAGATCCTCCGGCTCCAGCCCCTCCGCCTGCAGAATCCAGTCGCGCTCCTGCTGCAGGGCAAGATTCTCCTTCCTGAGCTGCTGCATGGCGGCTGCAGGATCCGCCTGTGTGCGGAACGTGACCGCCAGCACGTGCGCGGCTGTGCGCCGCAGCTCCCGTTCGATCTCGCGCAGGCGCGGCTCTTTCTCGTAAATGGCCGCAATCCGCGCGCGCGAGGCACGCTCGTTTTCCTCTTTTTCAGCCTGCAGACGCGCCCTGGCACGCTGCACAACAGCTGCGGAATATGGCATACTCAGTCCTCCCCGCGCAAAAGCCGTTCAACGGCGGCGCGCTCAAGATCACTCAATGCGTCGTGGTGGTGCTGCACGTGATAGCCGGCCTTCGCCTGCGTCTTTACCGGTGCGCGGTCGCCGGCTTCGATCTGCTGCAGCGTCGTAAATCCCTGCTCGTGCCAGCTGCGCAGAATGGAATTGAGATACGGCCATTTGAGGCCGCCCGTCGCCATGCAGGTCTTTTCATAGGCAAGGCTGATCTCCTTTTCGCCAAAGCCCCACGAGAGCCACGTCAGAATATACTTTTCCTCGCCCGCCGTGAGCCGCCGGTCTGTGAGGCCAAAAAGCTCCCGGATCCTGCCCAGCTGCGACTGGCGCATGAGCTGGTTCTGCATATAGACAGCCGCCTGCTCCATGGTGTCGATGCCGTGGTCAGCCCAGTAATACGCCTCTTTTTCGATGGCCCGCAGCGATGGCAGCCGCGTGAGCCCGCGCGAACGCTGCCGCTGGATGCAATAGTTGACCAGGATGGAGATAACCTCCGACGGCAGGCCCAGATACCGGTAGATCGACAGCAGGATCTTGAGCTCCTCATTGCTCAGAACCCGCCCGAGCCGCCGCTGCGTCTCGCCGGTGATTGCCTCAAATTCGCGGCTGGTCCGCGTCTCACGGATCACATCCTGCTCGGTATAGACCGGAGCCTGCTCGCTTGTCAGATGGCGCACAGGCGCCTGCGGCCAGAGTCCCATCTGCTGCAGCGTCGCACTGGCCAGATCGTACCTGGCCTGGCTCATGCGCAGCGCCTCACAGGCCGCGTCCAGCGGGCGTCCCGCGGAAAGATAGAGATACAGAAGCGCCGCATCACCATTGGCGGCGGCCAGCAGCCGCTGCAGCGCTTCGCCGGATATTATGAGATCAGCCTCCGCCAAGCAAGCCGCCTCCCTTTCAAACAGTAGTCTTTATCCAAAATCAAACGCCAGATACAGATCATCCGGCTGTGCGCGGTCCGACAGCCATTTGCACATCGCAAACGGCTCCGTCCCGCCTGCCGTGCGCACGCGGCAGACAGCTGCCGGGAGCTTTTTCACAAGCACCGGCAGGAGCGTGCTGTCCGGCAGAATTTCCTCGACCAGCAGCGCATCCCCCTCGACATGCGCCGACGCGCAGCCCATGCGCATGCCGAGCTCCAGCTGGTACAGCCCGGACATGCTCTGCTGATAACGAAGCTCCGTCAGGGAATACTGTACATGCGGCACATCGCCAAGCAGCGTCTCGCGCATGCCGGCATACGCCTGCGGCGAACTCTCGCGGCACACGCCGCGTCCCTCCGGCGCGCGGCAGGTCATATTGGCCGTGCCGCACTGGGAGCGAAAGCCCAGCGCCTCATAATACCGGCGCAGCGGTTCATCTGCGGGAACAAGCAGCATGCAGTCAAAATACCGCTTGCGCAGCTCCTTTTCCGCGTGGCCCAGCAGCTTTGCGCAGATCCCGCGGCGGCGGAAATCCGGGTGCGTTGTCACCGCATAGACATACGCAGCCTGCCGCTCACCATCGGCGCAGACAATCCGCTGCGGCATGGCGTAGCAGGCTGCAAGCAGCTGCCCATCCTCCTGCGCGCAGAAGCCCAGCGCGTCCGGATAGGCCAGCGAAAAAAACGCATCAATTTCCTCCTGCGTATCCCCGAAGCCAAGTGCCCACAGGGATTTCAACTGCAGAAGGTCGTCGGAATTTGTCCTGCGCAGGCGCATGGCTCAGCTCTCCTTCCAATCGGCAACGTATTTTTCCAGCAGCAGCGTCGGCTGGTACGACTCCTTCGCCCGGCGCAGCCCCTCGGAGCCCATATCGTCCTCCCGGTTCAGGAACTGTACCTGCGGGTATTTCTCCGCAATCATGCGGGAAAACTCACGATTGATCATGGCATACGCACCGTTCACATCGGAAAACGCCTTTTCAAAGCCCACGTCATAATACGTCTCGTTCATCCGGCTGCCAATGGAAAAGGCAATGATCCGCTCCCCATCAGAGAGCAGCAGCCCGTCCATTTCCAGCTCGTCAAAATGGGCAAACGCCCGCTCCAGCGCCGCCTTTTCCAGCTGCAGCTGGTCAAGCTCCCGCTCATTTACAGCGGGCTCATGCATCTGGTACCAGCTCTGCAGCATCTGCCGGCATTGCGGGAGATTGTCATCCGTGATGGGTGCTGTAAACCAGTCGGGAAATTCATCCTCAAAGCGGTTGCAGTGGTTGCGCTTGGACTGCAGCTTTTTCCCGTGCAGCTCAGAGAGCTCCTCAACCGTATAGATATAGTCAAAGGAATTCCGGCAGGGCTTAAAGTCAAATCTGCCCGGATAGAGCGTCTCAAGCTCCTGCTTTGTCTCATTGGTCAGGCTGCGCAGACGCATGGGGCCGCCGCGCTCCGCTGCGTCCTGCCGGATCGCCTCAATCGCTTCGCGCACATCACCGCGCCCCGCCGGGTAAAGATAGACCTCTCGGCCGCGCCAGCTTGCATGCTGGGTCAGAAATTCGCCGGCCCGGCCAAGCTCCCCAAAATAGTCTGACCAAAGGTACATGCAGCTGAACGCATATTCTGCGCCCGGATATGTGCACGCCTTCAGAATCTCATGCGCCCATGCGCGGTCGGCAGCCTCTGCCTTGTGGAAAGAAATCATAAAAATGGGACTCCTGTTTTTATTCATTTGAAAATGCTCTATGTATTTTCAGTATACCACGGCTGTCAAATATTTCGCAACGGCGTTGACAAAAAACCTCAAAAAGGATACGATAAGAAAAGTCGCCCCTCTTTCATTCGGAGCGGGCAGAAAAGAGGAAAAACTAATGTGTGAAGCATGTAAAAAGACGTTTTATATCACCACGCCGATTTATTATCCGTCGGCGAAGCTCCACATCGGCCACACCTATTGCACCGTCGCCACCGACGCGATGGCGCGCTATAAGCGGCTGCAGGGCTATGATGTCATGTTCCTGACCGGCACGGACGAGCATGGTCAGAAAATCGAGGATAAGGCCAGGGCTGCCGGCATCACGCCCAAGCAGTTCGTCGACAACATTGTCGCCGGGCCCAAGGGCATTCTGGATCTGTGGAAGCTCATGAACATCTCCAATGATCGTTTCATCCGTACAACGGACGATTATCATGTGGAGTCCATCCAGAAGATCTTCCGCAAGATGTATGAAAACGGCGATATCTATAAGGGCTCGTACAAGGGCAAATACTGCACCCCCTGCGAAAGCTTCTGGACCGAGAGCCAGCTGAAGGACGGCAAATGCCCGGACTGCGGCGGCGAAGTTCATGACGCCTCCGAAGAAGCCTACTTCTTCCGTCTTTCCAAATACGCCTCCCGCGTGCGGGAGCTTCTGACCACGACGGACTTCCTGCAGCCGAAGTCGCGCGTCAACGAGATGGTCAACAACTTCATCGATCCCGGTCTTGAGGATCTGTGCGTCTCCCGCACGTCGTTCACCTGGGGCGTTCCGGTGGACTTTGACCCGGGCCACGTGGTCTATGTATGGGTCGATGCGCTGTTCAACTACACCACCGCGCTCGGCTTCATGAATGAGAAATACCATGACTACGAGAAATACTGGCCGGCGGACGTACACTTTGTCGGCAAGGAAATTGTCCGCTTCCACTCCATCATCTGGCCTGCCATGCTCATGAGCATGGGTATGCCGCTGCCGAAGCATGTCTACGGCCACGGCTGGCTCGTCATGGACGGCGGTAAAATGTCCAAATCCAAGGGCAACGTCGTCGATCCGTACCTGCTGGCAGAAAAATTCGGCGTGGACGCGCTGCGCTTCTTCCTGCTGCGCACGTTCCCGTTCGGCTCTGACGGCAACTTCTCCAACGAGCTGCTCATCAACACCATCAATATTGATCTTGCCAATGATCTGGGCAATCTGGTTTCCCGTACAACGGCAATGGTAGAGAAGTATTTCGGCGGCACGCTGCCGGCTGCGCGCCAGAGCGGCGAATATGATGCGTCCCTCATCGCCATGCTCTCCGGCCTCCGGGACCGCTATGAGGCGCAGATGGAGAAGTTCCAGTTCCAGAATGGGCTCGACGAAATCTTCAAATGCATCCAGCGCGCCAACAAGTATATCGATGAAACTGCGCCCTGGACGCTTGCCAAGGACGAAGCCAACCGGACGCGCCTGGCTGCTGTCATGTACAACCTGCTTGAATCCATCCGCATCTGTGCAACGCTGCTGCTGCCGTTCATCCCGGAATCCTGTGAAAAGATTTTCACGCAGATCGGCGCAGGCGCAGATGACCGTACCTGGGACGCTGCAGCTGTGTGGGGCAAACTCTGCCCGACCGTGACCGTCCACAAGGGCGACGCAATTTTCCCGCGGATCGATGCCAAGGCGGCGCTTGCCGAGCTGGAGGAGCTGGAGGCTGCGCAGAAGCGTGCGCTCCTGCCCGATGTTGAGGTTGAGCCGCAGCTGGAAGAGTCCGTTGACTTCGACACCTTCTGCAAGTCCGATCTGCGTGCCGTAAAGGTCAAGGCCTGCGAACGCGTCAAGAAATCGGACAAGCTGCTGCGCTTTACGCTTGATGACGGTACCGGCACAGACCGGCAGATTCTTTCCGGCATCGCAAAATATTATGATCCGGAAGCACTTGTCGGAAAAACGCTGGTTGCAATCGTCAATCTGCCGCCCAGAAAGATGATGGGTCTGGAATCGTGCGGCATGCTCATCTCCGCTGTTCATACGGAAAAGGGCGAGGAAAAGCTGCATCTTCTGATGATCGACGACGCCATCGCCGCCGGCGCAAAGCTCTGCTGATTATTTCTGTTTTATCCCGGGTTTCCATCCGGAAACCCGGGATTGGAATCTCGACAGAAAACGGTTGCATTTTCCGTCAGAAGATGGTATGATACCTGAGAAGTCAAGATGCAGGGTTCGTACATCGGTAGTACAGCGGCTTCCCAAGCCGCTGAGGCGGGTTCGACTCCCGTACCCTGCTCCATGTGAAAACACCACTGCAATTCGAACTCCCCGGAGTTGGACGCAGTGGTGTTTTTCGTATTTCCCATGTGTTTTCAATGCTTTCACGCCCTGCTTAGCGCAAAGCATCTTGGACGTGAAAATGGAAAACGCATAAAATCAGACAGAAAACCGTGAAAAGTATGGAAAGTGAACTATGCAGTACGGCTTATTATTTCTCATTTTGCTTTGACTTTGCGTAGTATTCCTGCTCCTTTTTGTCTGGCGTCTTGTATCCGTTCTTTGCGTGCGGACGGGTCTCATTATAAAATTTGATATATTCTGCAACTGCCGCTCTGAGCTCTTGCTCGGAGCGGTATTTTGTTCGGTAAAGCTCTTCCCGTTTCATTGAAGCAAAAAATGATTCCATGACAGAATTATCATATGGGACATGTGTACGAGAGAATGATTGTGTCACGCCAAGCGATTGCAGATAGGAACAAAACGCATTTGAGCGGTAATTACTGCCGCGGTCCGTGTGAAACAGCAAAGGAAGCCGCGGCTGACGCTGCTCATACGCAAGCTTAAACGTGCTCTTTACAAGCTGTGTGCTGTTTTTCAAACCAATCCGGAAACCAACCACCATGCGTGCATACAAGTCGATAATTACGCATATGTAAAACTCCTTTTCCTTGTAGCGGAAGTAGGTTACATCGCTGACCCAGATCTCATTCGGGCGAGTTGCAGAAAATTTCTGATTAAGATAGTTTTTGCACCGTTTGGTTTCCTTATCGTACTGTTTTTTCGCGCCCTGACGAATACTGCTCAGCCACATATCCTGCATCAACTCACGTACCATCCGCTCGCTGACACGGCAGCCTCGTTCTTTCAGGATGGCGGCAATTTTGCCAGCACCGTAGATCTGGCGGCCGTCTTCGTAAATCGTTTGGATTTTTTGACGCAGTTCCTCTCGGCGTTTATCGTACCAAGCACAGCCACGTTTGCTGCGCAGCAAATAATTATAAAAAGTGCCCCGCGGCACGCAAAGCGCATCGCAGAGCATATGTACGCTGTATTGGTCATGCAGATCGTCGAGCGCGTGCAGCCGGTTTTCCAGCGGCGCGGTCGCAGTACAGGACGCTTTTTGCAGAATATCAATGATGCTTTTCAACCGCTTCACCTTGTTTTCTAAGTTGCGATATTCACGCAGTGTGAAACTTGTTTTCTTTTCAGAATTTTTGGCTCGCTCATCGGCAAGCCACGCGTAGATCGTGCTGCGTGGGATTCCGGTTTTGGTGACAAGTCGAGAGACGCTCTCCCCGCTTTTGTAGGCGGTGATTACATTTTGTTTTTCTTCTATAGTGTGTTTGCTGTTCATACAATCAGCTCCTTTCGGGGTTAGTATAGCCGAAAAAAGTCAAATTCTGAACGCTTCCTTCACAACAACCGACAAAATAAAGTGCAAAATATTGTACCTCATCTGGCGCGGAGATTAGAAAAGGAAAATTCTGTATTCCGAGTACAGGAAAATCGCCTTAATTACGAAGTATGCAGCGGAGATTGAGATTGGCAGAAATACCCGAAATTTAGAATCCACTTCTTGCCTGGAATGACAGTTCTTCCATAGATGTGCGAAATATGAATTGAATATTTCGCACAAACTCAACTAAAAATCTAATCGAATTTGAATATGATTTTTGCTCGAATGGAATAATTCTATTGAATTTAAAAAATCATGTGGTATAATGTTCAAAAGGAGGAAAGACGCTCATGAGAATCAAACGTATTACTATAGGCAATTTTAAAAATCTTGCAGAAACGACATTAGATTTAACACATATGATTGCTTTGGTGTCAACAAACAATTATGGAAAATCAAATTTGCTGGAGGCGATTCGTTTCGGATTTGACTTCATTTCTGCGTCACCCAAAGAAAGAAATATAATGATGAGATGGCGGCGAGGCATCCCTCTATCGCCTGAACTCGCTGGAAATAAATACAAGTTTGTTGTTGAGTTTGAGGATCCAGAACTAAAACAGTACAGGTTCGTCAGATATGGATTTAGTTTTAGATGGTATAATGACCAAGAGACAGGCGCAATTATTACCGATGAACAACTTGAGATGCGCGCGACGGAAAGCGTGCGGTACACTGCGTATTTAAAACGAGATAAGGGACAATATAGGGCCGGTAAAACAAAAACAGGATTTAGGAAAATTGCGTTAGCAGAAGATGTTTTGGCTGCTGACATTATTTCATCTTTTGACGATGTTGAAATAACCCCTGTAATTCGCAGAATTAAGAAAATGGGCTATCGGATGTGCAACACCTTAGAGCTTGATAGGTCTTTCAGACCGAATCCAATCGAATTTGAATTCGATGCAAAATCTGCGCTTGCATTTGATGATGAGGATATTCCCAGAGCGCTTAGTGTTCTTAGCGAGGAAAGGCCGGAGCAATTCAACCTCTTTATAGAGACAATTTATGACTTGTTCCCAGAATTTGAACAAGTTGAATTGAATGCTTACTCATTGAAGGGTCAAGCGCAAGCTTTTAAAGCATATATAGTTGCGCCTTCTGAGGATGAAGCTGTTGAAGCCTCACAAAAGGAACTCCCATACCATGTTAAAGATGAACTATATAGATTAGTCATTCGAAGTAAATATTTGAATCAGCCGATTAGTATGGAGCATATGTCTACTGGAACCAAGCGCGTTTTTTGGTTGATTGCCAATGCAGTGTTTGGAGGGAGTTATCATACAAATATACTCGGCGTGGATGAAATTGAAACCAGTATCCATCCCAAGATGATTCGCCGGTTGCTGGAGGCCTTATCAGATATTCTCGAGGAAACATCTATGATTGTTACCAGCCATTCACCCTATTTGATCCAATATCTAAAGCCGGAGTCGATTTATGTCGGTGTTCCAAATGATTCGGGTGTTGCAACATTCAGAAGGATCCATCCATCAAAAGTGAAGAATCTTATTTCTACAACACGTGAATTGGAAACCTCGGTTGGTGAATATTTATTTGAATTAATGTCTGGAGACGAGGACTCGGCGGCGATTCTTTCCGCCTATTTGGAGGATAGCTGCAATGAGTAACAAATACGAAGAAGGCATTGCCTTTATCTTAGAGGGGGATACTGAAAAAGAGTTTTATTTATCATTATTAGAATTTCTCTGTAAAAAACACGATGGTATACTCGAGCGGCAGCTTGATTGCAGTAATAGTCCGGATATTATTTATACGCTTAAAACGCCAAGTCGCCACCTGCTGATTAAGTTTAACACAGTGAATACTGTTACCCAAATGCCACACTCCAGTCGTTGGTTTATTTCTCAGTGTAAAAACAAACATAGAGATGTCGGCTCGTGGATCGTATTTCTGTGTTATGATCTGGATAACTACAAAAATGATATCACTAAATTTTATGAGGGAGATTGGGTAAACCTGCGCACATCCTTGAAAAAGAAGGCAAAGGCTGTTCATGATATAGCTGCTGCTGCAGATATTGAGGATATTATTCTATCTGATATTGAGGGAATATCACGTTTCTTGGGGAGTCCGAACACGATGGCGCTCCCAACCGGAAGCAAAGGAAAAGCAAAACTAAAAAAATTATTTCGTCAGGCCAATAGAACTTACCATGAGGGAAAACGCGCACGTACACTTATTGATTCACTTGATATGCAGAAGATTATGGACACATCTTTGGCTCCACTGACTATGATAGAAAGTGTAATATTTTGAGTTGAAATTTTTGAATCCAGAAAGTTAAACTTGTCCACAAAAAAGGCGCAAATACTACTCTCGCAAAATATGAGTTTAAGTAATCAACTGTGTTGGAGATGATTATGCCACAAAAGTATTTCTGTATATAGCACACGGTTTAATAGTCAATTTGGGAGAGTAAATAACCACCCTATTAGAGCAAGTCTGTGGCAGCAGAGACATTTCTGCTGTTCCGAATCCGTTTCGTATTTTTGCATCCGAAGTTGTACTGTCGGCGGCGGTTCTATATTGAAAAGGCGATGAGCCACATTAATAGATAATCGCTCGCATAGTAGATGTGCATGTGATTCTTGCGTACACAGAAGCTACACTTCCTTCACGACACATACGGAAGACAGAATATGTGATTAATAGCACAGCAGTTTTTTTGATCTCATGGATATCGTAGATAGTGCAACGCGGAAAAAGCCATTGAAAACACTATGAAAACCGCTGATATCTTAATTGGTGCAGCTTGCCAAAAAGAAATGCCATCCGCGAGGATGGCATTTCTTTTTGGAATCGTGATCCCGCAGCGAATCCGTGGTTCGATCGTCCGATTATTCCGGGCGTATTGCAAGGAAAAATGACGCGGCGCAGCGCAAAAAGGCCCGCTGTCCGGGGGCGTTGGCAGTTTTCAGATACACCCCAAATCTTTCTATGACGTTCATGTCTATGTGCATGGCGGACATGATTGCAGACGAAGCTCTGGGCGCAAACGAAAGCCTTGGTATTACAAATGGGAAGGTGTAACCATGAAAAAAGCATTGATTTTGGAGGGAAGCCCCCCGCCAGAACGGAACCTCTGCGATCCTGCGCGATGAATTTGCCCGCGGCGCGGAGGAAGCTGGCTGCAGCGTGGAAAACGTGCGGATTGCGGGCAAGAAAATTGCCGGGTGTCTTGGCTGCAACGGCGGTACACGTGTGCAGAAGGACGATACGGCGGAAATCCGGAAAAAATGCTGGCGGCAGACATCATCGTGCCGGCATCGCCTACTTGTTTCTATTTCATGACCGCACTGTTGAATGCTGTGATCGACCGCAGCGATGCGTTTTATCAGCAGCTGAAGGGGAAAACCTTCTATTTTCTCATCACCTGCGGTGTGGTGCCGGGAACCGGCGCCATGGAAGCAGGCGAGATCCGCAGCCCGGCAGCAATGGCGAACGCCTACCAGATAGGGTGGGATGTTTGAAGCTGGTAATTGTCCCATCGTATCCAGATCACACAAAAAGCTCTGAATTTACAAATAACAATTGACAAAACAACGGTGGATCGGCTATAATACCAGTCGTATGCTCCGTAGGGGCTACTATATTCATGACTCGCTGCGGCGGCTTGCCGGATGGCATCCGCTGTTGAGCATATTTTTACAGGAGGTGTAGATTCCATGGCAACTGTTCGTACCTATCAGCCCAGAAAGCGTCACAGATCCAAGGTGCATGGCTTCAGAAAGAGAATGGCTACCGCTAACGGCCGCAAGGTTCTCGCTCGTCGCCGCGCCAAGGGCAGAGCAAAGCTCTCCGCGTAATGCACGCAGCTACACCGCATCAAGTATAACATTCGGGGTGAATGGAAGCAGTTCTGTTCGCCCCATCTGTTTATCAGCCCATCTGTCTGACAGGCATACAAAAAGAGGCGTCTATGCAATTTTCTTCCTCTTTGAAGCTCAATCATATCTTTCGCCGGCTCTATCGCAAGGGGACCAGCGCTGTTAACGGCTATCTGGTGCTCTATTGCCGCAAAAACGGCACCGAGCAGAACCGGGTCGGCCTGACCGTCAGCGCCAAGCTGGCCCACGCCGTGCACCGCAACCGTCTGCGGCGGCAGCTGCGGGAAATTTACCGGCTGCACGAGCAGCAGTTTGCCCGCGGCTATGATCTTGTCGTTGTCGCGCGCACACGCGCCATCGGCGCGCCGTATGCGGTGCTGGAGCAGGCATATCTTTCCCTTGCGGAAAAGCTTTCCCTTCTCAGCACGGACACACAGATATGAAAAAGCTTCTTTTATGGTTGATCCGGCTGTATCAGCGATACATTTCCCCGGGGCTGCCGCCCCGGTGCCGCTTTTCCCCGACATGCTCTCAGTATGCGCTGGAGGCCATCTCAAAATATGGTGCGCTCAAGGGCGGATGGCTGGCGTGCAAGCGTCTTTTGCGGTGTAATCCCTTTTATAAGGGAGACTATTTTGACCCGGTGCCGTAAGTGCAGCGTGGTTTATTCTCCGTTGCCCCGGTGCCACCACATCCATTTTGGAGGATAAGAATGAAGAAAAAAATCCTGATCTGGGTCCTTGCTGCTGTGCTCGTCCTGTCTTTGACTGCGTGCGTTTCCAGCGGCGCCAGCACAACCAACGACAAGTATGTGGATATGGAGCCCGCTGCCGCTGCCGAACTGGCTGCAGAGGAAACCTCCGACGCAACCAGCCTGTCCGATATTATCCGCGTTCCGTTCGGATATCTGCTTGACTGGCTGTATACCTTCACCAGCAACTACGGTCTGGCCCTGATTCTGTTCTCTCTGATCGTCAAGCTCGTGCTCATTCCGATGTCCATCAAGTCGAAAAAGAGCATGCTCAAGATGTCCCGTCTTGCCCCGCAGACCAAGGCGCTTGAGGCCAAATACGGTGACGACAAGCAGAAGTATCAGATGGCCGTGCAGCAGATGTATAAAGAGGAGGGCGTCTCCATGGGCGGCGGCTGCCTGTGGTCGTTCATCCCGCTGCTGATCCTGCTGCCGCTTTACTATGTCATTCGTGAGCCCATTACCTACATGATGCACAATCAGCGCTCCGTTTCGGAGGCGATTGTGGCCTTCATGCAGGCAAGCGGTGTCAATCTCGGAAAAAATACGTACTATGCCCAGCTGGCTGCTGCCGGTCACATCGGCGAGTTTGCCGACGAGCTGAAGGCGCTGGCCGTCACCGCAAACGCCCATCTGCAGGTCATGAACTTCCAGTTCCTCGGCGTTGACCTGGCCGCCATCCCGTCGATCAAATTCTGGCAGTGCGAGGGCTGGGGTGAAATTGGCCTGTTCCTGGTTCCGATCGTCTCTGCCGGCCTGCAGGCTGTAACCATGCTGGTCAGCCAGAAGATGAACAATCAGGTTGCCACCAACGCCGACGGCGAACGTGACGAGGAGGCAGCCAAGGCCTCCAATCAGACCAACACGACTATGATGCTCATGATGCCGCTCATGTCCCTGTGGATCGGCTACTCCATGCCGGCTGCCCTGTCTATCTACTGGATTGCGCAGGCTGTGTTCGGCGCTGTCCAGGATTACGTCCTGACCAAACATTTCCGCAAGGTCTATGAGGCAGAGGACGCCGTCAAGCAGGAGCTGGCCGCCAAGCGCCGCCTGGAGGAAGCCGAGAAGGAGCGCCAGCGCGCGCTGCGCCGGGAGCAGAATCCGGATGGCATCACCGACAATGTCAGCAAGAAGAAGATCCGTCAGCAGGAAAAGGAAGCCTCAGAAAAGGCTGCCAGAGACTATGAGGCCAAGAAGAACCCGGTCAGCCAGACCGAGGAAAAGCAGCCGCTCTCCGGTGACCCGGCACGGCCCTACAGCCGCGGCCGCGCATACGATCCTTCCCACTATGGCAGAAAACAGTCTGCCGCAGATACCGAGCAGACGAAGGAGTAATTATGGAAAAATTTATTACCGCGACTGGCAAAACGATTGATTTGGCCATCGCTGCTGCGCTTGAGCAGCTGCAGATCGACCGCGACAGCGTGTCCGTTGAGGTGCTGGACAACCCCAAGTCCGGTTTCCTCGGCATCGGCGCACAGCCCGCACGTGTCAAGGTCACATACGAAGTCCCCGATGAGGCACCGAAGCCCGCGCTGTCCTCCGCTTCGCGCAGCAAGCCCAAAAAACCCGCCGAGCAGAAGCCGACTGACGCGCCGCGCGTGATCGCACCCGCAGCACCTGAGGCTCCGCGCCCGCAGGAGGTTCGTCAGAATGCGCCGAAGGCTTCGCAGCCTGCAGAGCGCCGCGAGAGCCAGAAGCCCCGCACCCCCAAGCCGGAGCGCCGCGAAAACAATCGTCCGCGTCCGCAGCAGCCGTCCGCGCCCGCAGCGCAGCCGGCGGAGCCGAAGGTCTACGCCCCGGCAGAGCCCGGCTCCATGGAGGAGCGCATTGAGACCTTTATCAAGGGCCTTCTCGAGCACATGGGCTCCGATGCAATTCCGCACGCTATGAAAACCGGTGACGACACATATCTTGTCGATCTTGTCGGCGAGAACCTCGGCATTCTCATTGGCCGCCGCGGCGAAACGCTCGACGCCATTCAGCACTTGACCAACTATGCCATCAACCGCGGTCAGTCGAAGCGGGCACGTATCAACGTCGACGCGGAGAGCTACCGTCTCAAGCGTGAGCAGGCGCTGCAGCGTCTTGCGCAGAAGGTAGCCGGCAAGGTTACGCGCTACCGCCGCAACGTTACGCTTGAGCCGATGAATGCCTACGAGCGCCATGTGATTCACGCTGCGCTGCAGGATTATCCCGATGTGACGACCTTCTCCACCGGCACAGAGCCGAACCGCCGCATCGTCGTGGCCTACAGCCGCTACAGGAACACCCCCGCGGAGGGCGAAGCCGCACAATCCGAACAGGCATAATTTTAATCCCGGGCGCGCTGCAGCTGCAGCGCGCCCGGCTTGCAGGAAAGGAGCCGCACCATGAACAAAAAAGAGGAATTTTTGCAGGCATGCATCGCGCAGGAGCAGAAGTACCAATTCGATTCCTTCTCCCGCGATGACGTGTGGGAGCTGGGCTGTGATCTTGTCGAGGCTACGCGCAGCTTTGAGGGCCCGCTGGCCGTAGAAATCGATCTGAACGGCGTGATGGTCTTTCGCTACTACCCAGCGGGCACATGCGCCTACCATGAGCAGTGGCTGCAGCGCAAGCGCAGAACCGTCTGCCTGACGGAGAAAAGCTCTCTGCGCGTGTTTGCAGAGCTGGATGCCAAGGGTGCCAGCATGCAGCAGGAAATGCTTCTTGATCCAAAGGACTATGCCAACTGCGGCGGTGGATTTCCCATCCGGCTGCGCGGCGGCTGCATGATCGGCTTCATCGGTGTCTCTGGTCTGGAGCATACGCGCGACCATGCCGCGCTTCTGGCCGGTCTGGACCGGTTTTTTGCCAGGCGTCAGCAGACACGGGCGTAACAGGCTGCACACCCCGGCGCGGATCATCTGATCCGCGCCGGGGTTCAGCGTGTCGAAAAAGTTTTTTCTCCCCGCTGAGACAGTTTTCCGAACTTTGAAAAAGTTCGAAAAACTGGTTGATTGAACGCGAAGGGGGGCTCTTTGCCCCCTTCACTCTTCCCCTGCTGCTCTGTATTCCAACTCTTTTTCGTAGTTTTTTGACAGTCTCCACCCCGGCGCGGATCATCTGATCCGCGCCGGGGTTCTTTCTTTTCCGCCTATTTACTTTCCGCCCCGCGGCCGCTATACTTAGGGTATATCTGAAAACTGCCACCGCGCCCGGACAATGGGCCTTTTTGCGCTGTGCTGTGTCATTTTTCCTTGCAATACGTCAGGATTCCTGCGAAAAAATGTCTCGCTCACCACGAAAATTCCTCGCTGCCGGTCACATCTCCAGTTTTCAGATACACCCTAATACACTTGATATTTATTTCAGAGAAATGGGAGCATTTTCATGACAACCTGTATTAAATGCGGCAAGCAGATCCCGGATGGAGAGCTGTTTTGCCAGGATTGCAGCCTCAACGCCGGCATCTCTCAGCCGAAGCAGGCTCCGCTGCCCGCGGGCCGCATGCAGAAGCCGACTGCACCACAGCCGCGCAGCATGCCCTCCCAGCCGGACCTCTCCACCCCCGCAAGACCACACCGGGCACACCGCGCTGTCATTTTTGTGCTGAGTCTGCTGTGCGCGGCGCTGCTGGCCGGATGTGCGTGGCTGTATTTTGAGCAGAAGGCCGACCGCACTGCGCTTGCCCAGCGCGCAGATCAGCTGGAAACCAGCACACAGGAGCTGCAGCAGCTGCAGGCGGAGCTTGATGCCCAGCAGCAGACCATCTTTGCATCCGAACAGACCATCAGCCAGCAAGAAGAAACCATCCACCAGCTGCAGAAAAAGGCAGACTTCCTTGACCAGTATGTCGTATGCACCGAGCCTGGCGGCGACGGACTTTACCACAAATATGGCTGCAGCCATCTTACCGGGCAGGATATTCGCGTCTATACGCCGGAGCTTGCCGCTGCCAATGGTCTTAAGCCCTGCCCGGACTGCATTTCATAATTCTTTTGTTTAAAGGAGCATCCCATGGATTTTGCTGCCCTCAGCCAAAAAATGATCATCCTGTTTTTCTGTATCCTGACCGGCTTTGTCTGTGCAAAGGCCGGTGTTATGGACACAGATACAAATAAAAAGCTGTCCACGCTCATTGTCAAGCTTACAAACCCCATGCAGATTCTCGCCTCTGTGCTGGCAGGTGAGCGGCTTCTTTCCAATGGCGAGGTCTTTGCGCTGACCGGCGTTGGCTTTTGCTGCTACGCCGTGCTGATTGCGCTGAGCTTTCTGGTGCCGAAGCTGCTGCATGTCCCGCAGAAGCAGAGCGGCCTGTACCGGTTCATGTTCATCTTCTCCAACGTCGCGTTTATCGGCTATCCGATTGTGGAATCTCTGCTTGGGAAAAGCGCAGTCTTTTATGTTTCATTGTTTGTGCTGTTTTTTCACATGTTCTGCTGGAGTTACGGCGTCAGTCTCATCGAGGGGAAAGGAAAATTCCGCTTCAGCCGGAGGATTTTCAGAGAACCCTGCGTCCTCGCGTCGCTGTTCGCCTACGCGTTTTACCTCACCGGCTGGCAGGCACCGGCAATTTTCGCCACAGCTGCAGACTATATCGGTGCCCTGACCAGCCCCATTGCCATGCTGATTATCGGGTGCTCTCTGGCCCAGATGCGGTTTTCTGCAATCTTCGGCAACTGGCGGATTTATGTGCTGTCGATCCTGAAGCTCGTGGTTGTGCCGGTGCTCGCTTTCTTCGCGCTGCGCCCGATTTTGAAAAACGAGCTGATGCTCTGCGTTACAACCGTTGTTCTGTGCATGCCAGTTGCAACAAATACGACCATTATCAGCTATCAGTATGGAGCCGACGAAGAACTGGCCTCCACGGGCGTATTTCTCAGCACACTGCTGTGTATGGTTACAATTCCGCTTCTCATGAAGCTTCTGTTTGGAGCATGACTTGTTTCTCTATGGGCTGTAAAACGTGAATTCCGTCCTGATTGGATGGACATCTTCAACATTTTCTTTGCAAGAAAATCCAATGCGAATCCGTACTGCGTGACAACGCTTGTTCGCAATACGGATTTACTGCAGTGATGAAACTGTAGCTGCTATCAGATTTGATTCCGATATGACGGGCGGCGCGTAGTAAGGCACAGTGAGGTGTGTTGGAGCGATATGCGCTCCATCAGGTCTGGTTCTTACCCGAACTCAGATGCAGCATGCGCCAACCGCATCTCCAAGCGCCCCTTTTCTCCCCTATCCTTTCCAGCAAGGCGGAAAAGACAGGGCCGCCGGAGGCTACACAAAGCTGTAAAATTACCAGAATACGCCTCCAGTTCAGGCAGCTTCTGGTAGCATTTTACCACTCGGCATAAACGCTGAATTTCTTGATACACTCTGCGGGATGCGGCAATCTGCTGCATCCCGTTTTGCATTCATACATAAGATATGATTTGTTCACAAATAATTTAACTCTGCGGGGCTTGACAATACCCGGTGGCAGTGGTAAACTTCGTTTAGCACTCATGGATAAGGAGTGCTAAACAGCAAGGAGGTGCAGACATGGAACTGTCCGATCGGAAAAAGAAAATTCTGCGGGCAATTGTGGATCTTTACATCCGCACCGCTGAGCCTGTCGCGTCCAAGACGATTGCACAGCTGCCGGACATGGATTTTTCGTCTGCCACCATCCGCAACGAAATGGCAGAGCTTACAACGCTTGGATATCTCGAGCAGCCGCATACCTCTGCCGGCCGCATCCCGTCTGCATCCGGCTATCGGCTGTATGTGGATGAGCTGATGCAGGACTACCGCCTGTCCACCGATGAAACAAAATCCATCAATCAGGCGATGGAGCTCAAGATGCAGGAGGTCGACAAGGTCGTCTCACAGGTCGGCAAGCTGGTTTCACAGATGACAAATCTGCCGGCCTATGCGGTCGCAGCTCACGCAGGCGGCTTGACCGTCAAGCGGTTTGATCTGATCCTCGCTGATGAAGGCAGTTTCATTCTGGTCGTGATGATGAGCGACAATTCCGTAAAGAATAAGCTCATTCGGCTGCCGCTGGAGCTGACCGCAGCGGATCTGAAGCTTCTGGCTGCTGTGCTCAATGCCAGCGTCACGGAGCTCACTGCCGAGCAGCTTACACCGGAGCTTCTCTCCCGCGTAAGCAAAAGCGCCGGCGAGGCGGCAGGGCTCGTGCCTATTATCATGGACTTCGTCACAGGGCTTCTGCAGGAAGGCCGGAGTGAAGTCTATATGACCGGACAGGCGAAGCTGCTTGGCCAGCCGGAGTACCACGATATCGACAAGGCGCAGAAAATGCTCACAACGCTCGACGAGGATATCATCTCCAATCTTCCCGCTACGCTTTCCTCTGACAGCCGGACGCAGATCCTGGTTGGGCCGGAAAACGTGTCGCAGGAACTCAAGGATACCAGCGTCGTCATGACAAAGTTTGACATCGGCGATGGCATGCAGGGTCTGATCGGTGTGGTTGGCCCCACCAGAATGGATTACGCCCAGATTACCGCCCGGCTGAGCTATTTTGCCGAGAATCTGAGCCGGTTGTTCCAAAAAAATCAGACACCGGCGCTCAACGAACCTGAAAATACGCACAAGGACCCGGAGGCATAGATATGAGTAAGAAAACAGTAAATTCCGCAGCGGAGGAAAAAAATCCGAAAAAGACCGCTGAGCAGCCTGCAGCAGAGCAGGCCGCGGACGCAGCCGCTCAGGCGCAGCCGCAGGCAGAGGGCAAGCAGCCCGCAGATGCCCAGAAGCAGGAGCTTTCCGAGTTTGAGAAAGCACAGCAGGCACTCGCACAGGAGCATGAAAGCTATCTGCGGCTGGCTGCAGAATATGATAACTTCCGCAAGCGCAGTCAGAAAGAAAAGGATAACCTTTACACAGAAATTCGTTCTGAAACGGTGGAAAAATTCCTGCCGGTCTATGACAATCTCGAGCGTGCACTGGCCCAGGAAACACAGGACGCTGCCTTCAAAAAGGGCGTGGAGATGACGATGAATC
>CAKUAM010000020.1 GCA_934636305.1 uncultured Oscillospiraceae bacterium | reverse complement strand
GGAGAAAAAGATTTCCACAGCCGAAGGGATCCTGCTCCGGGTCAATCGTTCCATTCAGGCGGAGGGCGTGTTTGCCGCAATCATAGCATGTAAAAACAAAGAAACAGCGCACTTTTTGAGAGGCAAATGACCTGCCCCTCAGGTTTGGTGCACTGTTTTTTGCGTTTTTCAACCGGTTGGATTTCAATTTCTCCCAAAAAGAGGGACTGCCTCAATTGATTTTGGAAAATCTTTTTGAGACAGCCCCTTTTTAAAAACTTAAATCCTCATTATGGATCCGCGGGGACCGGCCCGAACGATTAAAAGAAAAATGGTGCATATATCCATTGATGTACGCAATATCTCCCAGAATCGGGACGCCCTCAGAGAATGAGACACGGATCACATAGATGAGCGGGGAACCAACCGGAATATTGAGCGTTACCGATTGCGCCAGATCCGCCGTACGTGCGGAAATGAAATCCCGCGATGTGTCGATCCGGATATTATACTGCTCCTCCAGGAACCGGTAAAGAGATGTGAAATTATATTCCTTTTCCTCAAATCCTGGCACAAATTCAGGCAAAATGTAGTTTGTCAGAATGCCGACCGGATTCCCGTCCGCCAGCTCCACACGCTGCACGCAGATCATTTCCTTGCTGCACGTGATTCCCATTGCATCCGCAATCTCCGGTGGCGCATATTCCCGTGAAACATGGATATCCCGCGCCGACGGCACATATCCGGCCTCCCGCAGCTGCTCGGTCAGCGAGGTGACAAAGTTGGTATTGTACATGGTGGGAGAAGCAACGATCGTGCCAAGACCCTGGCGAACCGAAACGTATCCGTCGTTTGCCAGAAGGGAGATTGCCTTACGGATGGTGATCCTGCTGGTATTGTACTTTGCTTCCAGCTCGACCTCAGACGGGAGGCGCTCCCCAGGGGAATACACACCGTTCTCGATATCAATGCGCAGTCGATTGTACAGCTGTATATAAAGCGGAACTTTCGAAACCATCATAAGCCTCTTTCAATCGTTACTTCATTATGAACTTTACCACACTCTCGGCGAAATTTCAACTTATTTCAAATATTTCTGGTTATAAACATGATCCATAGGCTCATTTTTCAGATAATGCTGAATATCGTTGTATGCCATGCGGGAATGGCAGGTCGGAACATCCGTGGATGCGCCGGCAATGTGCGGCGTGATCAGAACGTTTCTCATCTTGAGCAGCGGGTGGTTGGCCGGCAGCGGCTCGCTCCAGAACACGTCAAGCGCAGCACCGGCAATCTTCCCGGATTCCAGCGCCTCCACAAGCGCGCGCTGCTGGACAATCTTGCCGCGGGCGGTGTTGATGAAATATGCCGAGGGCTTCATCTTTGCGAACTGCTCTGCGCCGAGCATGCCCGTCGTCTGCGGCGTAACTGCGCAATGAACCGAGACGAAATCACTGTTTGCCAGAACCTCATCCAGGGAGCACAGCTTCACCCCCTGCTTCTTTGCCGCTTCCTCCGGCAGATACGGATCATAGACAAGGAAGTTCATGTCAAAGCCGCTGAGCAGATGCTTCACGCGCGCGCCAATCGCACCGAAGCCGATAAAGCCCATGGTACGATAGCTGATTTCCGGGCCGCGATAGCGCTTGAATGGGCTGTCCTCCTCATCGAGCATCCAGACGACGTCATCACGATCGGTGGGTGCATAAATATCGTCTACAGGCTCACCAAGATAGCGGCCATTTTTAATCTCATGGTTTGCGCAGCCGAGCTGACGGCAGAGGCTGATCATCTGGGAAACAACCAGCTCCGCAACGGAGTTCGCATTTCTCGCCGGCGTATTGACGACAGGAATGCCATGCTCCGCGGCCGCTTCACAGTCGATATTTACGGGCTTGCCGCGCGGGCAAACGATCAGGCGAAGACTCGGGCTATTCTCAATAACCTTCCGCGTCACATTTTCATATTCAATGATGGCAAGCTCCGCGCCCTTCAGAAGTGCAATCAGCTCATCCTCCGGCATGGTGTTCAGGCCCGTTACCGCGTAGCCGCCCATGGTGATCTCGCAGCATTCCTTCAGCTTTTGCATGAAATCAGGCGTAATAGTACCGGTGCATACAGTTTTGATTTTTTCCATTTTTCTTCCTCCTGTTGTTGATCGTGGGACTTAATCTTGTTTCCAATACGGGGCAAGGCTGCCGCGAGTTGCGACAAAGCGCTCGTAAAGTTTCTCATACTGGGCATGGCGCTCAGGATCCGGCGTGTAATCGATGTAGGAATCGATCGTCAGCTCGTCATAGCTTCCGGCCTCGCCAAGGCCAATCTTCAGCATCTTCACAATGCCGAGCGTCCCGAGCTCATCAATCGTCTGCCGTCTGACCGGGATACCAATCGCGTCGCAGAACATCTGGCAGACAAATGGGCTGACCGTCGCGCCGCCGGACAGATACACAACCTTGACCGGACTGACCGCGCGGTAGCAATCGACAAACATCATGGCAATTCCTTCATACGCTGCACGCACCATGTCAAAGCGGGTGTGATAATTGCGCAGGCCGATAAAGGCTGCGCTTGCGTCCGGGTTTTTGAACGGCGCACGCTCCCCATACAGATACGGGTGATAGATCAGGCCATTGCTGCCGATAGGAATTTTATCCAGCTCTGCAAACAGCTCCGCAAAACCAAGATCCGGCGCAACAAGCCTGCGCACAAAATCTGCGCATGACGAGCCGCCCGCCGTATTCATGATCTTGATATACCGCTCCGGCGCAACATGATATAGAAGCAGGCCGCGCAGGTCGTCGGGATCAATCTGCTCCCGCGTCTGGCAGATTTCATTGATCATCGACGTGCCAATGACGCTGCAGCCCTCACCGTCCCGGTAAAAATCTGTTCCGGCGGACGCCGCGCAACAGTCCAGACAGCCGGCAATCACCTTTACGCCGGCAGGGATCCCCGTCAGCAGGCTGGCCTGCTCGCTGACGGTTCCGATTACAGCTGTGGGCTCCACTGCCTCCGGCATGGTATCCAGCATTTCCTCAATGCCGAGCAGCCGGTAAAACTCCGGGACGTACTGCAGCGTCAGCATATTCATGCCGGACGAGCAGGTAATATCGGAATAATCGGAGACAATCCGGCCGGTCAGGCAGTAATTGAGCCAATCCTTGCAGTGCAGGCTGTGGCGGATGCTGGCGTAAACCTCCGGGTGTCTGGATTTCAGCCATTTCTGAATGCCCGGCATAGACCCGGCAAACACCGTATTCATACACTGCTCACTCTGCAGCCTGGCAAGGCCATCAATGGCGTCGATATTCATCACCTTGCTGCGGGAATCATTCCACAAAATGGCGCGGCAGGCTGGTCTGCCATCTTGATCCAGCGGCCATAGACCATCCCCCTGGCCGGAGATGCCAAGCCCGACCAGATGGGCCATTTTCTCCGGATAGTTTTGCTTCAGCTCCTGCGCCGCCTCACACAGCGACGCCCAAAGCTCATCCATATCGATCTCAGACGCGCCATTTTCGGGAATATAGATCTTCGTATCACGGCTGCTGGATCCCAGTTCCTTCATCTGCGCATCGTACAGCATAAGCTTCAGCTTGGTTGTGCCGGCGTCTATGCCCATGAAAACAGAATCAGCGTTCATACGGTTCTTCCTTTCCGATTAGTATGATCCCCCGTAGGCGGCACCCAGTACGTTCCGCTGCTGCGGATAGCAGCCAGTGTGCGCTGCACTTCCGAGGTTATTATAACGACATGTTAACATACTCATTTGCTGCAGTCAATCACGTTCCAAAAAAATACGCAAATATTCGTACATAGTGCACAATATTTGCGTATTTTTCTTTTTTGTCCTGTACATCGCTTGACATCCGCGTTTTAACACGTCATAATGAGTTCATCGCAAAGGACCATTATCACGCACGACTGGGGGATCTATTTCCATGCTTGAAAAATTAATCACTGAATACGCAGATAAGCAATCTGATGCTGTGCTTTCCAAAATTGCGCAGATCTCGCCCGCACTGCGGATGCTGAAAAACGGCAGGACGGAGCATTCATTTGTCCTCTCCTTTACCGCCGGGCAGCGCAGCGTCAGCGGCGTGGCCATGGCCGCAGCCGGTGAGAACCCAGTTGCAGCGTATGAAGCATATACCGCGCAAGAACACGCCGAGGCCGGCGTTCTTGCTACCGCGGACGCTGGCTGCTTTGCCTTTGGCGCAACCATGCAGGCTGCCATCGACGCAAAAGATGCCTATCTTGCCGGCAAGCCCGTCCCGCCCTGCTCCGGCAGCGCCGGTGACAAGGAGCTCTCCGGCAAGGTCATGATTATCACCGGCGGCGCACAGGGCTTTGGCGCCGGAATCGCCGATTACTGCGCCGCAAAGGGTGCAACCATTGTAATTGCAGACCTCAATCTGCAGCTGGCAAAAAAGACAGCTGACGCTCTGTGTGAGAAATATGGTGCCTGTGCCGCGATAGCCATCACAATGGATGTCACAAGCGAGCAGAGCGTCGAGCGCGGCATTCAGGAGACCGTAGCTGTCCTTGGCGGCGTGGACGTGTTCCTGTCCAATGCCGGCGTCCTGCGTGCCGGCGAGACCGCAACACTCAGCCTTGAGGACTTCATGTTTGTTACAAACGTGGACTATGTCGGATATTTCATCTGTGTCAAGAAGATTATTCCGGTGCTGGCTCTGCAGCACTCCATCAATCCCGACTATTGGATGGATATCATCCAGACAAACTCCAAATCCGGTCTGACCGGCAGCAACAAGAACTGCAGCTACGCCGGCAGCAAGTTCGGCTCCATCGGCCTGACGCAGAGCTTTGCCATGGAGCTTGTGGATATCAACGTCAAGGTCAACTCCGTCTGCCCGGGCAACTACCTCACCGGCCCCCTGTGGTCCGATCCGGTCGACGGCCTGTTCATGCAGTATCTGCGCACGGATAAGATCAAGGGTGCCAAGACCATTGAGGATCTTGTCCGCCACTACAACGGCAAGGTGCCCATGCGCCGTGGCTGTGAACCGGAGGACGTTGCAAAGGCAATCGTGTATATCATCGGCCAGGATTATGAAACCGGCCAGGCCGTTCCTGTCACCGGCGGTCAGCTGATGCTGAAGTAAGCAAGAGGTACCGTAATGATCGATCTTGCAATCCTGCGGGCGCTCAACGCGCCGACAAAGGCAGAACGGCTGGAAAACCTCCGCAAAGCGGTTCAGGAAACCTCGTTTCCAGCTCCCAATCCCGTCTATGTAAACTGCCATATCCACACCACGTATTCCTTCTCCCCCTACTCCCCTGCCGCCGCAGTGTTCGCCGCGAAGGCGGAGGGCCTGTGCACCGCCGGTATCGTCGACCACGACACAACCGCAGGTGCGGTGGAATTTCTTGAAGCCGGCAAAATTGCCGGCATGCCGGTAACCGCCGGCATGGAAGCCCGCGTCAGCATGCAGGGCACGCCGCTGGCCGGCGTCCACACCAACAACCCCGACCAGGCCGGAATTTCCTACATGACCTTTCAGGGGATTCCCCACGAGAATCTTGCCCGGATGAATGACTTTTTCGCGCCGCTGCGCGCCGCACGCAACACGCGGACACGCAAAATGGCCGCAAATATCAATCATCTGCTTGCTGCAAGCGGGATTGCGCTGGACTTTGACGCAGATGTCGAGCCCATCTCCCTGTACCGTGAGGGCGGTTCCATCACCGAGCGTCATCTCATGTACGCACTGGCAAAGAAGCTGACAGAGAAATATGGCCGCGGCGAAGCGTTGATCCGGGCCATGCCCACGCTTGGGGTAACGCTCTCCGCCAAACAGCTTGCCCAGCTTGCCGACACCACATACCCGTTCTATGAATATGACCTTCTTGGCATTCTGAAAAGCGCCTTCATCGAAAAGATCTACGTTCCCGCAACAGAGGAATGCATCACCATTGCGCAGGCGGCGGCCTTTGCAAA
The DNA here is from genome assembly GCA_934636305.1 of uncultured Oscillospiraceae bacterium. Classification (GTDB taxonomy): domain Bacteria; phylum Bacillota; class Clostridia; order Oscillospirales; family Oscillospiraceae; genus CAG-170. The sequence goes on along the minus strand of CAKUAM010000020.1, from coordinate 21,828 downwards.
GGAAAATGGTGCAATTGCCTGCTACGCCTACCTCGGCGATGTCGCGCAGAGCGTAACCGGCGATAAAAAGGCGCAGAAATTTGAAGACGCCTATCTCGATCAGCTCTTTGATGTGCTGGATGACTGCGGAATCCGTGCCGTCACCTACATGCCGACACGCAATACGCCGCAGCAGCTAGACAGGCTGCGCAGTCTGTGTGAAAAGCACCATATGTTCCAGGTCAGCGGCGAGGATATCAACTCCCCCCGGCAGAGCTTCGTCATCCATGCCATGGAAAATCCGCAGTTTGCGAACCTGATTGCATCCACCTGGCAGCTCATCGATCACGAAAACGGCGTGCGCCGCATCGAGTTGTGATCTGCCGCCCCATCCTCTGATGTTTGTTCCGCGCGGAACCGACATAAATAACACAAAAAAGGAGAACAAAATGAAAAAACTGCTTGCACTCATTCTGGCTGTTGTTCTGGTTCTTAGCTGCGCAGCCTGCGCATCCAACACTGCCAAGACCGACAACCCCGCGCAACCCACCGACGCCGCCGCCACCGAACAGCCCGCCGACACCGCGTCTAACGCTTCTGCCGACGATACTGCCGCAGAAACCGACACTGCAGAGGCCAAGGACATCACCATCGGCCTGTCCCTCTACAGCGCAGATATCTCCTATTTCGTCGCTATGCAGCACGGCGTGGAGGACTACTGTGCCGAGCAGGGCTATGAAGTTATCGTTCACGATGAGAAGATGGATGAAACCGAAATGGTCTCCGGCTGCATCAACCTGCTCAACCAGGGCGTTGACGCGCTGCTCGTCAGCCCGTTCAAGCCTGAAGCTCTCGGCCCCGTCGCAACGCTCGCTGCGGAAAAGAAAATCCCCTTCATCATCCTTGACATCGGCAATGGCGATGGCGCATATCCGTATGATGCCTTTATCGTCTCCGACAACGTCGGCGGCGGCCGTCTGGCCGGTGAATACCTGGTCAACCTTCTGAACGAGAACGGCGAGGATCTGTCCGCTACCAAGACCGCTGTGATCACCATCGACCCGTCCAACGTCGCCAACCACTCCCGCGGCACCGGCTTTGCTGAGGTTATGGAGGAAAACGGCATCTCCGTCGAATCGAGCATCTATGCCAAGGAAGCTACCGCTGACGCTACCTACCCGGTTGCCACCAGCATTCTGGTTGCGAACCCCGGGATCCGCGCGATCTTCTGCTCCAACGACGAAGAAGCTGTCGGCGCTTCGCAGGCCGCAACGGATCTTGGCTTGAAGGACGTCATCATCATCGGCTTCGATGGTCAGGAAACTGCCCTTGACGCACTGAAAAACGACCTCATCACCGCATCTGTCAGACAGTATCCGTCTGAGATGGGCGTTCTGGGCGTTCAGCTTGCCATGAAGGTCATCAACGGTGAGACCATCGACTTCGACGATCCTGCAACCAAGACCTTCTACAGCCCGCTCGACATGCTTGACAAGAGCAACATGGAGTAAATCCTCGCATCATCCGTAAACCGCAAGACATGAGAAAAAAGGACAGGGCTGCGGCAACGCAGCCCCGTCCTTGAGGTATTAAATTATGAAGGCAAGAGAAGTTATTCTTGAAGCACGGGACGTGTCCAAGGTATTCCCGGGCGTTCGTGCGTTGGATGAGATCAATCTGCAGATTTATTCCGGCGAAATCCACTCAATCATCGGCGAAAACGGTGCCGGCAAGAGTACCCTGATGAAAATCTTCAGCGGCGTCTATCAGCCAGACGCCGGTACAGTCGCTGTCGGCGGTAAGCCTGTCGCCTTCAAGGGCGTCAACGACGCAATCCGACATGGGATCTCCATTATTTTTCAGGAATTTAATCTCATGCCGGAGCTGACTGTAGCGGAAAATATTTCGATTTCCGATCTCCCCGTACAGGGAATCACCATTAACAAGAAAGCAATGGTCAAAAAGGCGCAGGATCTGTTTGACAGCATCGGCATCAAGCTTGACCCGAATATGCTGACAAAGTATCTGAGCGTTTCGCAGTGCCAGCTGCTCGAGATTGCGCGCGCCATCGGCAATAACTCCAAGGTCATTATCATGGACGAGCCGACCGCCGCACTCAATAACGAGGAAGCGGAGCTGCTGTTCCAGATCATTCGGAAGCTGAACGATCAGGGAACAACCATTATTTATATCTCCCATCGCATGAAGGAGGTCTTTGAGATCTCTGACCGGATCACAGTCCTGCGCGATGGCCAGCTCATCACAACGGTCGATGCCAGGGATACCGACCAGGAAACCATGGTCAAGACCATGGTTGGCCGCACCATTGATATGGGTGAAAAATTTCACGGCAGCAACATCGGCGACGTTGTCTACTCCGTCCGGAACGCAACCGTCCCTGGATACTTCCGCAACGTCAGCTTTGACGTCAAAAAGGGAGAGATTCTCGGTGTGGCCGGCCTGATGGGCTGCGGCAACGTGGAGCTTATGAAAAAGCTGTATGGCCTCATTCCCGAGGGCAGCTGCGAACAGCAGCTGTTCGGCGAAGCTGTCACCATCAACAGCCCCACCGCAGCCATGAACCATGGCATTGCCTTTGTTACGGACGACCGAAAAAATTCCGGCAACTTCAACAAGGTCAGCTCCATGGAAAATGCGACCATCAGCATTCTCCCCCGGCTCAAGCGTCTGCTGCTCATCGACACGAAAAAGGAGCGTCAGAGCTTCCACGACTATGTGGACCAGTTCAAAATCAAATGCCAGGAGGACCAGCTCATGGTCAACCTGTCCGGCGGCAACCAGCAGAAGATTCTTGTTGCCCGCGCCCTGATGACGAACTGCAAGGTCCTGATTCTGCTTGAGCCCACGCGCGGCATCGACGTTGGCGCGAAGTCGCAGATGCATCAGATCATCCACAATTTTGCTGAAAAGGGACTCGCCGTTATCGTCGTCAGCTCCGACCTGCCGGAGGTTATCAATCTTTCCGACCGGGTCATGGTCATGTGCAACGGCGAATCCATGGGTTTCCTCGAGGGTGACGAGATCAACGAGGACAGCATCATGCTGAAAGCAGCCGGATTTAAGGATGGAAGTGTACAATGAAACACAAACTGAACATTCGCTCCGTAAGCGGCTTTATTACGGGAAAATATTTTATCTTTGCGCTCTTTATTCTGGTCTTTGCGCTGTTTGCCATTCTGGCGCCGGCGCTCTGCTCATCTGACAGCATCCGCAACATTCTGGTCAACGCCTCGCTGACCGCCATCTCCGGCTGCGGCATGACCTTTGCCATTACGCTTGGCGGCTTCGACCTGTCTGTCGGCTCGATCATGGCGCTGTCAACCTGCGTGATTGCAAAGCTGGTTCCGGTTATCGGTATTCCCGGCGCTATCGTGATTGCCTTTGCCGTCTCTGCCGTCGTCGGCATTGTCAATGGCCTGATTATCACCAAGCTCAAGATCCAGACCTTTGTTGCCACGCTCGCCACGCAGGTCATCATCAAGGGTCTGGCGCTCATTTACACCGGCGGTCTGTCCGTATCCATCTTCAGCTACACGCAGCTCAAGCTTTTCTCCAGCGCGCGTGTGCTGGGCATTCCCCTGCCGGTTCTGATTACGGTTGTCGTCTACCTTATCTGCCAGTTCCTCTACAGCCGCTGCAAATTTGGTGTCTATCTGCGCGCAGCAGGCTCCAACGAAAAGGCTGCACGTCTGTCGGCTGTCCCGGTTGAGCGCATCACCATCTGCGCCTTTATCATTACCGCGCTCACCGCCTGCCTGTCCGGCGTTATCACCGTCTCTCAGGTTCTGACCGCAAACGCCTCGACTGGCAGCAGCTTCGCGCTCAATGCCATTACCGTCGTCGTTCTGGGCGGCACAAGCCTTTCCGGCGGCTCTGGCTTCCTTGGAGGCTCCGTGATTGCGGCCATTCTCATCAGCATCATCGAAAACGGCCTGACGCTGCTCGGCTATTCCGATGATATCCAGCGGCTTGTCATCGGCCTGATTCTGATCGCCTCGCTGACACTCAAGACATTTATGTCTCCGCTTTCGAAGAAAGAGGAGGTTGCCAAATGAAAAAGAAAAAGACTACAAGCAAATTCAGAAGATTTTTCAGTGACCACACCATCCTGATGGCACTGGTCATCATGTTCGCGCTCCTGTTTATCACAACCGGCCGTTTCCGCTCCATGGATAACTTCCTGAGCATCCTGCAGGAGGCCTCGTTTATCGGCATCGCCGGTATCGGTATGACGTTCTGCATCATCACCGGCGGTCTGGATCTGTCCTCTGGCTCCATGATTGCGCTGCTGGCCGTTATCAACATGCTGCTCCTGCGCGCGACCAATTCGTTCCTGGTGATCCTCCTTGTGCTGGTGCTCGGCGCACTGCTTGGCGCGTTCAACGGCGTGCTCGTCTCCAAGGTAAAGATCCCGGCATTCATCGCCACGCTCGCAACCTTCTATATTTTCCGCGCACTCGCTTATATCATCACCGGCGGCGATCCTGTCTCGTACAATGCGCCCTGGTTCATCTGGATCGGCAACGGAAAGATTTTCGGGATCCCCTTCTCGTTCATCCTGATGATTATCCTCGCATTCTTTGCACATCTGATCCTCCGCCGCACCAGGATTGGACGAACCGTTGTTGCCATCGGCAACTCACCGGAAGCCAGCCGCATTTCCGGTCTGAACAACGATCTGGCCACGATCTTCGCGTTCATGATGGTCGGTCTGAATGTCGCCATTTCGTCTGTGCTTCTGAGCTCGCGCCTGTGGTCGGCAAACCCGAGAATGATGGATGGCTACGAATTTAAGGTCATCACTGCCGTTGTCCTTGGCGGCACCGCACTGGAAGGCGGCAAAGGCAGCGTATTCAACACCGTAATTGCAGCAATCTTCTACTGCGCCATCAGCAACGCCATGACGCTGTACCGCGTAGATTCCTACATTATCAACATTGTCACCGGTATTATCCTTCTGCTTGCGTTCTCGCTCAACCCTATCATGCAGATTGTCAACGAGCGCAAGAACAAGGCCGATGCCAGAAAATCCAGAACGGGAGGCAAAGCATGAAGCTGTATGGACACGAAATGAGTCGGCGCGAATTTCTGAAGCTCGTCGGCAGTGTCTCACAGGTTGGCGGCATTGAGCTCTCCGAGCTATGCGAGGGTGCCTCCAGGGGCGTCCGCACCGTCACCGTCAAAACTGCACAGGGTCTTTCCTATGTCATTGCACCGGATTGCGGCATGAACATCATTTCCTGCAGCTATCAAGGTGTGCCCGTCTGCTGGCGCACCGGTACGGGCGTCTCAAATCCTGGATTGTACGACCCGCAGCTGACCGGCTGGCTCAGAAGCTTCGACGGCGGCCTGCTTGTAACATGCGGTCTGTCGCAGATCGGCAATCCCTGCGTTGATGAGGGCGTTGCCTATGGCCTGCATGGGCGGATTTCCAACACGCCTGCCTCCATTGTCTCCATGCGCGGCGAATGGGTCGGGGACCGGTACTGCATGGTCTTTGAGGGTACCGTCCGCGAGAGCATGGCGCTCGGTCAGCGTCTTGTTCTGCGCAGAAAAATCACCAGCTGGCTTGACAGTGCCCAGATCACCGTCGAGGACATCATTTCCAATGAAAGCTGGTACGAAACGCCGCTTCTGACATCCTATCACATCAACTTTGGATTCCCGCTCATCTCCCATAGCGCGCAGGTGGAATTCCACAACCACTTGGCCACAGAATACTACAACGACGCATCACGGGCGCGCGGAATGGAGGACATTAACGGCTGCGACATGCCCACCAGGGATTTTGCAGAGCAAATCTATCTGCAGCGGCTGCAGCCGGATCATGGCTTCTGCAGCTTTACCGTTCGGAACGCGGTAAACAGCCGTGACATGGCTGTAACGGTTCGCTATTCTGAAAATCTCAACCATCTGATCCACTGGCGTCAGTTTGGTGAGGGCGATTATGTTCTGGGCTTTGAACCGGCCAACACCACCATCCACGGCCGCGCGGAAGAGCGCGCCAACCAGCATGTCGTCATGCTCAAGCCGCAGGATTTTGTCAAGTACACGATCAATTTTGACTTCTCCTCTCAGGTATAAAACACGGCCGCGGCTCCAATGGAGCCGCGGCCGTGTCAGCGTGTCGAAAAAGTCTTTTCGCCCCGCTGAGACAGTTTTCCGAACTTTGAAAAAGTTCGGAAAACTGGTTGATTGAACGCGAAGGGGGCTCTTTGCCCCCTTCACTCTTCCCCTGCTGCTCTGTATTCCAACTCTTTTTCGTAGTTTTTTGACAGTCTCACGCAGCCGCAGCTCCATTGGAGCCGCGGCTGCGTTTCTTCTGCTTTATTTTATGCTCTGGCCGGCACGGCGGCTGTAAAGCCGCGCCAGACCGCCCTCGCTTGTCTCGCGGAAGGCGCGGTTCATGCTGATGCCGGTTTCATACATGGTACGCACCACCATATCAAACGAGATCGTTCTCGTACCAACCAGCATATGCGCCAGATTGGCCGCATCAATGGCGCGCTTGGCTGCGACAGCATTGCGCTCGATGCACGGAATCTGTACAAGACCGCAGATCGGGTCGCACGTGAGGCCCAGATGGTGCTCCATGGCAATCTCGGCAGCATATTCGGTCTCCTCAATGGGGAACTCCATCAGCTCGCACATGGCAGCTGCCGCCATGGAACATGCCGAGCCAATCTCTGCCTGACAGCCGCATTCAGCGCCGGAGACGGACGCATTGCGCCGGATCAGGTTGCCGATCAGACCGGCCACGCCCAGCGCATGCGCCATCCGGAGATCGGAATACTGATACTTTTTCTGCAGGTACAGCAGCACCGCCGGCACAACGCCGCAGCTGCCGCAGGTCGGTGCTGTGACGATGGTGCCGTTATCCGCATTCTGCTCCGCAGCGGCAAAGGCATAGGCGCAGACCAGCTGCAGCTCCCGCACCTGCGGAATCTCCTGCGAGTGCTGCCGCTCATAGAGATATTTTGCCTTGCGCTGCACATTCAGGCCCCCCGGCAGCACGCCGGTCGCCTCGATCCCCTCATGCACCTCGTTCTGCATGGTGTGCCAGATGTTCTTGAGAAATTCCCAGATCTCCGGCCCCTCGTTGAGCTCAACGTATTCATGCAGGGAAATGTAGCGCCATTTGCAGTACTGCGCAATCTCCGCGAAGGAATTTTCCGGATATGTCTCCTCCGGCTTGTCATTCTCGCGTCCCTCAATCACAATATCGCCGCCGCCAACGGACTCCACGCGCATCCTGGCCGTACAGGTCTGGCCCTTGTAGGCAGCAAAGTCCAGGGTGTTCGGATGCTTGAGTTCAGGCGGGTCCTGCTTGGCAAACACAATCTCCGTCGGCGTAGGGGCCAGCACCTGCGTCAGCACGCGATCCGTGCCATGGCCTACGCCTGTCAGCGCCAGAGAGCCGTACAGCGTCACCTCGTAGCGCTCGGCATCCGGGTTTTCCTCTTTAAAAATACGCGCGGCACGCCCCGGCCCCATCGTATGGGAGCTGGACGGGCCTTTCCCGACTTTATATAGATCACGAATGGATTTCATGATGATTTTCCTCCGGTTTTTCTGCAGATATTGCATGATCATACGCATTGTAGCAGACAAGACCGGGAAAAACAACCTTATTTCTGCTTTATCTCTCCTTTGAATTGGAATTGCGGCGCGCCAGCGCCTCCAGCGCCAGCTCCCCCGCCAGCTTGAACAGCGTGTCGCGCAGCACCTGTTCCATTGGCAGGCCCGCCGCGCGCGCCACGTTCAGATAGAAGTTCTCCGTCTCCGCGTCCAGCGGAATGCAATACACTGCCATAGCATACGCTCCTTGATTCAGGTATCCCATCATATGTACAGACGCTTGACAGATGTGATAAAATAAGGTTATTGACTGAAAAAGTATTTCCGAAAGGATGAATGGATATGGCGAAAGACAAAAAAGTGGAGCAGATCACCGATATGGAGGTCGATTTTGCCCAGTGGTACACAGACATCTGCCGCAAGGCGGAGCTGGTAGAATACGCGTCGGTCAAGGGCTTTACAATTCTCCGCCCCTATGGCTATGCAATCTGGGAAAATATCCAGCGCATTATGGACGGCGAATTTAAAAAGACCGGCCACGAGAACGTTGCAATGCCGGTTCTGATTCCGGAGAGCCTGCTGAAAAAAGAGGGGGAGCTGGTCAACGGCTTTGCCCCCGAGGTTGCATGGGTCACCATGGGCGGCAGCGAAAAGCTGGAGGAGCGGCTTGCTTTCCGCCCGACGTCCGAGACCATGTTCTGCGACCATTGGTCCCGCGTCCTGCAGACCTACCGCGAGCTGCCGATGCTCTATAACCAGTGGTGCTCCGTCATCCGCTGGGAAAAGACGACGCGTCCGTTCCTGCGCTCAAGAGAGTTCTGGTGGCAGGAGGGCCATACCATCCACGAAACCGCCGAGGAGGCTCAGCACGAAACCGAACAGCAGCTCAAGTGCTACGCGGATTTCTTTGAGAATGTCCTCGCCATCCCTGTGGTTCCCGGCCGCAAAACAGAAAAGGAAAAGTTCGCCGGCGCGGAGGCCACCTACACCGTCGAATGCCTGATGAAGGATCACAAGGCCCTGCAGGGCGCAACCTCCCACTACTTCGGCGATAAATTCTCCCGCGCCTACAACGTGACCTTTACCGGCCGCGACAACAAGCTGCAGTATCCGTTCCAGACCTCCTGGGGCTCCACCACCCGCATGATCGGCGCTGTCATCATGGCGCACGGCGACAACAACGGCCTTGTCCTGCCGCCCAAGATCGCCCCCATTCAGGTGATTGTCCTGCCTGTCGCCATGCACAAGCAGGGCGTTCTGGAAAAGGCTGCAGAGCTGAAAGACCGTCTGGTCAAGGCCGGTCTGCGCGTCAAGCTTGACGACTCGGACAACTCCATGGGCTGGAAGTGCGCCCAGTATGAAATGAAGGGCGTGCCGGTGCGCGTGGAAATTGGCCCGCGCGACATTGAGGCCGGCCAGTGCGTTCTTGTCCGCCGCAACGATGGAGAAAAGACGGTTGTTGCGCTTGCCGATCTGGAAACAGCCGTTCAGCAGCAGCTGGAGCTTGTCCAGAAGGGCATGTATGAGAAGGCTAAGCAGAATCTCGACAGCCATATCTTTGAGGCACACTCGCTGGAGGAAGCGAAAAAGCTGCAGGCTGAGCACGGCGGCTTCATCAAGACCATGTGGTGCGGTGAGCTTGCGTGCGAGCTCAAGATGAAGGAGGAAGGCGGAATGTCCTCGCGCTGCATGCCGCTTCATCAGGAGCAGCTGGGCGATACCTGCCCGATCTGCGGCAAACCCGCCAGGAAAATGATCTACTGGGGTATTGCATACTAAGAAAAATTCTCACCCCCGGGGTCCTGCATGCGCAGTTCCCCGGGGGATAATTATAAAAATGCAATATCATCGGTGTACCGCCCTTATTGGTGCAATACCTTTCTGCGCCCTTACTCCTCTCAAAACGGAACCGACTCATACTTTCTTTCTCGCTTCTCCGAGAAAGAAAGTATGGCAAAGAAAGAGGGAGCCCGGGGGATTCCGATTTCCCCCGGACCCCTTAAAGCGGCCAAGAAAACCGCTTCGGTTTTCTTGGATCTTTCCCGCGTTGCATGAAAGTCCAATGCGAATCCGTACTGCCTAGCAAATTTTGTCGGCAGTACGGATTTTCTGCAGTGATTAGACTGTAACTGCTATCAGATTTGATGCCGAAATGACGGGCGGCGCGTAGTAAGACTCCGGTAGGGTGTGTTGGGGCGATATGACTTCTACCCGATCTGTTTGCCGCCTAAATTCAGATGCAGCATGCACCAACCGCGTCCTAGCGCCCCTTTTCTCCCCTATCTTTTCCGGCAAGGCGGAAAAGATAGGGCCGTCGGAGACAGTTCAAAAAAAGACTAACGCCCAAGTAGCTGGCTGAAAAGGAAGAAGCGGGCACAACGGATAAGAGGCATTGCTTTGCGGCAGCTCATTCTGGCGTGGCCGCTTCTGACATGCTGCCGGAGGCATCCTCTTTATTTTACAAAAAATCCGAACCCACGGGGTTCGGATTTTTTATACAGGATTGGCCGCAAGTGCTCTGCCTTATTCCGCAGAAATCAGATAATAATAGATCGGCTGGCCGCCGTTCACAAGATTGATCTCCGCGTCCGGCGCATGCGTCTTGAAAATTTCCAGTGCCTGCTCCGCGCTGGCCTCGTCAATATCCGCACCGTAGAAGATGTTGATAAACTCCTTTTCTTCCTCCGCTGCCTTCGCCGCCATTTTCTCCAGCATCTGCGTAATATCACGCGTTGTGCCCAGCAGCGCGCCGTCGCACAGCCCCAGATAATCGCCCGCGTGGATATCAAACCCGTCAAAGTCAGAGTCGCGCGCAGCATAGGTGATCTGCATGGTCATAACGCCGTCCAGGCAGGCCGTCATGGCTTCTTCGTTATCTTCCGGCTCCATGCTCTCGTCGAACGACAGCATCGCGCTGATTCCCTGCGGAACGGTCTTGGTGGGGATCACCACAACCTCGCGCGAAGCAAGCTCCGCCGCCGCCTGCGCAGCCATGATGATATTCTTGTTGTTGGGCAGCACAAAGACAATCTCTGCCGGCGTCTTTTCAATGGCGCTCAGAATATCCTCTGTCGAGGGGTTCATGGTCTGTCCGCCCTCGATGATCTCGTCAACACCAAGATCCCGGAACACACCTGCCAGCCCTGCGCCCGCGCAGACGGCCACACTGCCGTAGCGCTTGTCCGGCTCTGCCGGGCCGCGCTCGAGCTCTTTCTCTACCGCCTCCAGATCGTCTGTCGAGCGCGCCTTGCGCCCCGCGGTCAGATCGTCATGCTGCAGACGCATATTTTCAATCTTCGCCAGCTCCAGCGTGCCGTATTTCTGTGCCTCGCTGAGCGCGTCACCGGGGATATTGGTATGCACATGCACCTTGAACGCTTCATCATCCTCACCGATAACAAGACTGTCGCCGATGCTGCCGAGGTACTCGCGCAGCGGCTCCAGCGATGTGATATCCTCGCGCTTGCGCACGATGAACACCGTATCAAAGGCAAAGGTGATATCCTCAGAATCGAACAGGGCAAAGTCTGCCTCCTCGTGCGCCTGCGCCGTTCCCTCGCAGACCACATCATTGCCGCGCAGGCTTTCGAGCATCCCGCGCAGAATCAGGCAGAAGCCCATACCGCCGGCGTCCACAACGCCGGCCTTTTTCAGGACCGGGTTCTGGTTGACCGTGTTGTCCAGCGCAGCCCTGGCCGTGTCAAGGGCATGCATCAGCACATATTCAATCTCACTGTTCTCCGCGGCAAGGTCGCGCGCGGCATCGGCCGTCAGCCGCGAAACGGTCAAAATTGTCCCCTCGGCCGGCTTCATGACGGCCTTGTACGCCGCCTCTACGCCTGCGGTCAGCGCCGCGGCAAAGTCCGCGCCATCCGCCTCCGCCTTGCCCTTGAGCGCCTTTGAGAAGCCCCGGAACAGCAGCGACAGAATGACGCCGGAATTGCCTCTTGCACCGCGCAGCAGCGCAGATGCCGTCAGATCCGCCGCTTTTGTCAGCGTCACGCCGCTGCGGCGCAGATCATTGCCCGCCGCTGCGAGCGTCATGCTCATATTGGTGCCCGTGTCGCCATCCGGGACAGGGAACACGTTCAGCTCGTTGATTTTCTGTTTGTTCAGCTCGATCTCGGCTGCGGCAGAAAGCATCATCCGGCAGAACGCCGCACCGTCAATGGTCTTAATCATGGTGGTTAACCTCCGTGAGCGCCTGTATGTGCGCGTGAATAGATTAGTCGACAGAAATGGAATCGACGAAAACGTTCACGGCGCGTACCTTCGTGCCCGTGGACTTCGTGACAAAATAGCGGACCTCGCTCACGATCGATGAAGCAATGGCGCTGAGGTTGACGCTCTTATCGACCATGATATGCAGATCAATGCAAATAGAATTATCGGGATTGAACGTGACCTTGACACCCTTGCCCATGGCCTCTCTGCGCAGCAGATGCACCAGGCCATCCGTCATGGAGCGCACAGCCATGCCCTTGACGCCAAAGCAGTTTGTCGCGGCATAGCCCGCGATGTTGGTATAAACGGCGCTGTCGACCGTGATCTGGCCGGCATCCGTATTCATACGGATCATCAAGATTCCTCCTTCTGGGATAAATACATTTCATTTTAACCGATTTTGCCGCAAAGCACAAGAGATAATTTGCCCTCTCAGTCGGTTTTATAGCCTGCCACGCCATTTGCCCTCATCCAGATGAGCTTTTCATCCATCAGAAGGGTCAGCGTCTCGTTCTGTTCTTTTCCGAAGCCCGTCAGATACTTCCGCAGCGCATACAGATCATTATACGTAAGATACGGGTAATCGCCTGTCAGGTACGTGCCGTCCGGCAGGACACTGTAATAAAGATTATGATCCGGCATTACCCAGCCGGAGCCGGTATCCTCAATGGCAAGCAGCATCCGGTCCGCCAGCACGCGCAGATCGTCCCGCCGCAGAAGATCCGCCGCATGATACAAAGCCAGACACTCGGACGCCTGGTGATTGAGCGAGGTATGCGGCGTCTGGAGCTCGCCCGGGTACCAGTAGTCCGGGATCAGCCAGCCGCCGGATTTTGTGGAGATATGGCTGGTGTCCGCAATCTGGCTGAAAAAGCCCACATAGCGCGCAATCGCCTCGTCAAACATTCCCATGCCAAGCCTGCGCGCGGCAGAAATGTAGACCTCCAGCAGATCCGTATTGAAGCGCGTGTCATAAAAGCCAGGACCAATTCCATAATCGTCCTGCAGCCACTCGCTGCCCGGCGTCGTCGGCCAGTAGCCATAGCTGTTTTGCTGCTGGGTCATGGTATCGAGCATAGCAACCGTCAGCACGGCTGCCGCCTTGTCCGACGGGATCTTTCTGACCATGTCCCGGATCAGATATGACGCCGCACAGCGGTAGTAATACTGCGTCCCCGTGGGGATATAATTATCCGGCGACTGCCGGAAATACCCGGTATAGCACCACTTGGCCGAAAGATTGCGCGTATGATAGCCCCACACATCGCCGCAGTTCTCCGCATCCCAGCTAAGAAGCGGCGTATCGGCCATAACGGTCATACAGTCCGCCACGCGGCCCTCCTGCAGACCAAAGGCGCGCATGGTCACACGCCAGCCGTCCACTGTTTTTGTGATGGAGAGCGTGCCGTCCAGCTCCGGATGATATTCCAGCGAATCATTCTCACGCAGCGTGTACGTGCGCGGAAGGATCAGGATCGTCCCCGCGCCATCCGGCTGCTCCAGATAAATAAAGCGCGCCGCACATGTTCCCTCGGACAATCCGCCATGCACCCACTGGTTTCCCGCTGTGTAATAGTGCATGGTCGTGCCCTCCGGCAGCGTTTTGTCGTAATACGTACACACGCCGCCGGTAATGCCGCCGCCAGCGGCCCGGTACATGCGCACCGTTACCGCGTCGGAGCCCACATACTCCCGCCCCTCCAGCGTACAACCATACTGCCGTACAGGCGCCAGCTCAAAAACATCCGCCGCATAGTGCGCTGCAGTGAGCGTCCGATCCGGCACGCGGATATGGGCAGCTGCATCCGGCTGTTCCTCCGGCTGCGTCCCGGCCTGCGGAGCTGATTCCGGTTCGGCTGCCGGCGTCTGCGGCACACTGGCCCGATTGCAGGCGCACAGCAGCGCCAGCACCAGAACAGGAATCAGAAACAAGAGCATTTTTCGCATAGTGACCTCCGAACTCAGGGAAAGCAGGCGGGGCCGGATGCCCCGCCTGTAGAATTGCCAGCTTAGATCATGCTCGGCTGCCAGCACGCCGGGGCCTCCAGCCCCATCATCTTTACAACGGTCGGTGCAACGTTGGCCAGGCCATAGTGGCCGTCCTTGATCTCATACTTGTTATCCGGGTCATAAATGATGAACGGAACGGGGTTGAGCGAGTGCGCGGTGCGCACGCTGGTCTTACCCTTCTTCGTCTCCGTCATCTGATCCGCATTGCCGTGATCCGCCGTAATAAGCAGCGTATAGCCATACTTGTCAGCAGCCTCTTTCACCCGGCCAAGCGCCGCGTCCACAGACTCCATGGCTGCAATCACAGCCGGCAGGACGCCCGTGTGACCAACCATATCACCATTCGGATAATTGCAGCGCAGGAACTGGAACTTGCCGGACTGCATAGCCGCAACCAAATGATCCGTAATTTCCACAGACTTCATTGCCGGCTCCTGATCGAACGGAATGACGTCAGACGGAATCTCCTCGTAGACCTCAAGGTTCTCATCGACCTTGCCGGAGCGGTTGCCGTTCCAGAAGTACGTGACATGGCCATATTTCTGCGTCTCAGAGACTGCATACTCATGAACGCCAGCCTTGCAGAGAACCTCCGTCAGCGTGTTGCGGATCACAGGCGGCTCAACCAGATAGTGCTCCGGGATCTTGAGGTCACCGTCGTATTCCAGCATGCCGGCAAACTTGACGCCGGTATAATCGCCGCGGTCAAACTTGTCAAAGTCCTTGCGGTCGAACGCAAGCGAGATTTCCTGTGCGCGGTCGCCGCGGAAGTTGAACAAAATCACGCTGTCGCCGTTTTCAATCTTCGCCACGGGCTTGCCGTCATGCGCAACAACGAACGGCAGAAGATCCTGGTCGATCATGCCGGGGTTTTCCGCGCGGTACGTCTCAATGGCCTCCTTGGCAGAAGCAAACTGACGGCCCTCGGCCTGCACATGCGTGCGCCAGCCCATCTCGACCATCGGCCAGTTGGCCTGATAGCGGTCCATGGTGATGACCATGCGGCCGCCGCCGGACGCAATCTTATATTCATGCTCCGCGTCGCTCAACTCCGCCAGGACCTTCTCCAGCTGATCCACATAGTCCAGCGCACTCGTCGCCGGCACGTCACGGCCATCAAGCAGAACATGGCAGTAGACGCGCTTCAGATCCATCTCGCGCGCCTTTTTCAGCATGGCAATCAGGTGTGAAATATTGGAGTGGACATTGCCGTCGGACAGCAGGCCGATAAAATGCAACGCCTTGCCATTGTGCAGGCAGTTGTCCGTCAGCTCCTTCCAGGTCTTGGAGCGGTACAAAGAACCGGACTCAATGGACTCCTGCACAAGCTTCGCGCCCTGGGAATAGATCTGGCCGCAGCCGAGCGCATTGTGGCCAACCTCAGAGTTGCCCATGTCGTCATCGGTGGGCAGGCCGACAGCCGTGCCATGCGCCTTGAGCCACGTCATGGGGCACGTCGCCATCAGCGAGTCGAGCACCGGCGTATTGGCCTGCTTGACTGCATCGCCCGGGCCGCCATCGCCGCGGCCAACACCATCCATAATGACAAGAACGATCGGTTTTTTCATTGGTACTACCTCCTGAGTAGGATATTCTCGAATTTCAATATATTTTACTACATTTTCCCCGCAGTTACAACTTAATTTTCATGTGACAGGCGAAACGTATGGGAATTTGCCAGCGCATACACGCGTGCAAAATCCACGTGCGGATTATAAATCGCCTCCAGCTCATCATGCAGCTGCTTTGCCTGCGCCAGAAGGCTCTCCGCCTCCGTGAGCTCCGGCATCGGAATATCCGGCCCACGGTAATACCGCCGCTGCCTGGGCAGCCATACTGCCTCCAGCCGACCCGGCCACAGCGGATGCCGATACCACACCGCATCCGGCTGCGCGGCAAATACCGCCAGCTGCTCCGGCTGCACCAGCTGCACAGCGCCGGCAGGCGGCTCCAGCGCCACAATCCCGCGGCAGGTAACAGCCCTCAGAAATCGGCTCCCGTGCGCGCGCGTATCCGGCAGCGGCGGCTGCGGCGCGTCATAGCTCTGCAGGCACGCGTAGGCCCGGCGATAGAGCGCCCGGTACCGCAGCTGCAGCGCCGCAAGCTCCCCTCTCCGCTCCATCAGCGCCTCCCGGTCGTAAAACTGCCCAAGATCCAGATACAGCGCGGCTGCCCCGGGCAGCTCCGCCTCTATGACATGCGGCGCAGTGCCGTCAACGTATCCGGTGTGCCATCCCGGGATATATACACCATCCAGCGAATCCGGATCCCCGGAGCACAGCACATACTGTACATCCTGTCCCGCCTGCTCCGCCGCAGCGCCAATGCGTCTCATGAAGCTCGACTTGCCGCAGCCTGGCCCGCCCTTGATGACCCAGAGGAAATCCTCCTCTCCATGGCAGAAGCCATCGTAAAAGGACACAAATCCGGCTGCGGTGTTGCCGCCCAGAAAATACTGTGTAACCACTATATCATACCTCCCACAGCGTTCAAGTACCATTAGTGTATGTACGCGGGCGGCAATGCGTGCACAAACAGAAAAATCCCGGACGGCAAAGGCGAACACGCGCAGGGACAACAACGGAATACCGCTCAGGGCAAAGGAAGTCTGCTGGTTTATGCTCTGGGCACCTGAAGTAAAAATTGCAAATTGCGCTCAAGCTGCGGCTCTGGCATGCTGCTTCTGGCGTCATCTAGGGTGTAGTATTATAATGACCTCCTGAATCAAAGAATGATTTGTGGGAGGTACTGCCATGAACGAGAGAAAATTTTCCGCATCCATGCACCCGGCCTATGACCACTGGATGCGGCGGGCGGACGGCCTGTTCCACTCGGAGGCGGCCGCGGCCCACATCGCCGCCGGGACCGGGGCGCATGAATGCTGGGCCGAGCTGAAGGGTGCGCAGAGCACCGATTGCACAAAGACGCGGTGCGGAGAGGACGCGTGGTTTTGTGAAAATGTCGAATCTTGGACTGCGTGCTTGACAAGCGGCGGGAATCGTGCTTTAATGGCGGCAAACATTGATAACCACGAAATACGATGACGGAATTATGGCCCTGTTAGAGTGTCTCAGAGAACCGACGGCTGGTGTAAGTCGGTACCGAAGACAGCGGTCAGTCTGCTTCCCGAGTAGGCTCTGCGAACGGCGATAAGTAGCATGGCCCGTTTGGCCCCGTTAGCGGCTATGGACTTATTGGAGTCCGAGAGCGATCTTCCGCCGCGAGACGGAGGATAAGCAGGGTGGTACCGCGAAAGAAGTTTCGTCCCTGAAACCGAGAGGTTTCAGGGACTTTTTGCATGTTAGGAGGGCATTATGAGACAAATATCCATCACCGACGTCACCATCCGGCAGGCAGGCAAGGCCGCCGGGTATACGCTGAGCTTCCGGGAAAAGATCGAGCTGGCGAAGCTGCTGGCACGGGCCGGGGTGTCTGTGATTGAGCTGCCGCCGATCGAGCATGTGAAGATCGACAGTCTGCTGATCAAATCCGTCGCATCTGCGGTGACGCAGAGCGCGGTGTCTGTGCCGGTGGCGCTGAGCGCAGAGGGCGTGGAGAACGTTTGGGCAGCGCTGAAGGAGGCAAAATTCCCCAGATTACAGGTCGCGGCGCCGGTCAGCGCGGTGCAGATGGAGTATCTGGCCGGAAAAAAACCGGCGGCGATGCGGGAAGCGGTCGCAGAAACGGTTGCGGCGTGCCGGAAAAAGTGCAGGAATGTGGAGTTCATGGCGGACGACGCGACGCGCGCCGACCCGGCGTTTCTCTACGACATTCTGCGTGCGGCCATTGCGGCCGGGGCGACGTCGGTCACGGTATGCGACACGGCGGGAACAATGATGCCGGATGAATTTTCCACGTTTATCGGCACGATCTACGAAAATGTGCCGGAGCTGGCAGGGGTGACGCTCGGCGTGAGCTGCGCGAATACACTGGCAATGGCCGACGCCTGCGCGATGGCGGCCATCGGACAGGGGGTTGGCGAGGTGAAGGCGGCGGCGTACTGCGTCAATACGGCAGATTTGCGGCATATTGCGGCACTGTTTGCGGCAAAGGGTGCGGAGGCCGGCATCAGCAGCGCACTGGCACAGACGCAGCTCCGCCGCATTCTCGAGCAGGCGGCGTGGATGTGTCAGACCGGGCGGAGCAAGACGTCGCCGTTTGACAACGGCGTACAGGCCGGAGACGGCACGTTCCTGACTGCGCACGATGACCGCGAGGCCGTGATGAAGGCGGCGGCGGGCATGGGCTACGACCTCTCGGAGGAGGACGGCGCAAAGGTCTATGAGGCGTTCGCGCGGATTGCGGCTCGGAAGCAGACCGTCGGCGCGAAGGAGCTGGACGCGATCATCGCATCAGCGGCGATGCAGGTCCCGCCGACGTATCACCTCGAGACCTACGTGATCACAATCGGCAACACCATCAGCGCGACAGCGCACATCCGTGTGACGAAAAATGGCGCGGCGATGGACGGTGTGATGGTGGGCGACGGACCGATTGACGCGGCGTTCCTCGCAATCGAGCAGATTGCGGGCTGCCACTATGAGCTGGACGATTTCCAGATCCAAGCCGTCACCGAGGGGCGCGAGGCAATGGGCGAGGCCGTGGTAAAGCTGCGCAGCAGCGGACGGCTCTATTCCGGGCGCGGTATTTCGACGGATATCGTCGGCGCGGCGATCCACGCCTATCTCAGCGCACTGAATAAGATCGCTTATGAGGAAGAAAACGAAGGAGGGCGCGCATGAATCTCTCTTTTTCTACCCGCGGCTGGCAGGATCGGTCTTGGGAAACGTGGCTCGATTGGGCGGAGACGATGCGCTTCGGCGGCGTCGAGCTCTACAACGTACAGAATTGTCCGCAGTTGACGGACAAGGGTGGGCCGCTCCACAAATATAACGCCGCAGCGACCGTGCGTGCGCTGCGCGAGAAGAACATCCGCATTCCGTGTCTCGACTCGTCGTGTGACCTGTCCGATGGGCAGAGTGTGGAGGCTGTGCGGGGACTGATCCGTTTGGCGCGGGAAATTCAGTGTCCGAATGTCTGCGCGGCGGCGCTGCGGGATGATGACGCGGCGGTGACCGCGGCGCTGCAGGCGCTGCTGGGCGAGGCGGAGGCCGCAGGCGTGACCATTTTGCTGAAGACCAGCGGCATTTATGCCGACACGGCGCGGCTGCGTGCGCTGCTCGACGAGTTCGCGTGCGACGGACTCGGCGCACTCTGGGACGTGCATCACCCGTACCGTGACCATGGCGAGAGCGCTGACACGACAATCAAAAACCTCGGCGCGTATGTACGGCATGTACATCTGCGCGATTCGGAGGATGACGGCAGCTATACGATCCTCGGCGAAGGAACGCTCCCGGCGGCAAGTATGATGAAGGCGCTTTCGTCCATCGACTATGACGGCTTCATCTCCATCGAGTGGAAGCCCGAATGGATGGCCGATCTCGATGATCCGGAGGTCATTTTCCCGCATTTTGTGAACTATATGAACCGCTTTGACTCTCCGCGCGGCAAGAAAAAGACGCTCTATGACAACCACGATCATACGGGCCATTTCGTCTGGAAGAAGGATACGCTGATCAACGAGACGTTCCCGCAGGTGTTGGCGCGGATGGCGGAGGAATTCCCGGATCAGTACGCCTTCAAATATACAACGCTCGACTATACGCGGACGTATGCCGAATTTCAGGAGGATGTGGACAGCTTTGCACGGGCGCTCGTGTCGCTCGGCGTGAAGCGCGGGAGCAAGGTGGCCATCTGGGCGACGAACGTCCCGGCGTGGTACATCACGTTCTGGGCGGCAACGAAAATCGGCGCGGTGCTCGTGACAGTGAACACGGCATATAAGATCCACGAGGCGGAATATCTGCTGCGGCAGTCGGATACGCACACGCTGGTCATGATCGACCACTGTCTGGACTCAGACTACAAAACCATCATGCAGACGCTCTGCCCCGAGCTGGCGCAGACGAAGCCCGGCCAGCCGCTGCACAGCAAAAAGCTGCCGTTTTTGCGGAACGTCATCACAGTCGGCTTCCAGATGCCGGGCTGCCTGACATTTGACGAGGCGATGGACCGCGCGGAGCTGACGCCGCAGGGCGAGATTGCGCGGATGGCCGCGCAGGTCCGGCCGGACGACGTCTGCAACATGCAGTATACGTCCGGCACGACGGGCTTCCCGAAGGGCGTAATGCTGACGCACTACAACGTCGTGAACGACGGCAAGTGCATCGGCGACCGGATGGATCTGTCCACAGCGGACCGGATGATGATTCAGGTGCCGATGTTCCACTGCTTCGGCATGGTCCTCTCGATGACGGCGAGCATGACACATGGCGCGACGATGTGCCCGATGCCGTATTTCTCGGCGAAGGTGTCGCTGGCCTGTATCAATCAAGAGCACATCACGTGCTTCAACGGCGTGCCGACGATGTTCATCGCGATGTTCAACCATCCGGATTACCGGAAGACTGATTTTTCCTACATGCGCACGGGCATTATGGCCGGTTCCGGCTGCCCGCCGGAGCTGATGCGCCGCGCGGCGCAGCCCGATGAGATGAACATGCGCGGCATTGTCAGCGTCTATGGCCAGACGGAATCCGCGCCCGGCAGCACGATGACCGCGTGGGACGATCCGCTCGATATGCGCTGCAATACCGTTGGCTACGCGTTCCCGCACATCGAGTGCAAGATCATCGATCCGGAAACGGGTGAAAAGGTCGGACCCGGCGTGAACGGCGAATTCTGCTCGCGCGGGTACAACACGATGAAAGGCTATTACAAGATGCCGGAGGCCACGGCGGCGACCGTCGACCGCGAGGGCTGGCTCCACTCGGGCGACCTCGCGTGCCGCGACGAGGACGGCTGCTACCGGATCACGGGACGGCTGAAGGACATGATCATCCGCGGCGGCGAGAACATCTATCCGAAGGAAATTGAAGAATTTATCTACACGCATCCGGCGGTGAAGGACGTGCAGGTCATCGGTGTGCCGGACAAAAAGTACGGCGAGGAGATCATGGCGTGCATTGTGCTCAAGGAGCCGGGCAGCGTGACCGTGGAGGAGATGCTGGACTATATCAAGGCCAGCATGGCACGGCACAAAGTGCCGAGATACATCGATTTTGTCGACGCATTCCCGATGAACGCGGCCGGAAAAATCCTGAAATACAAGATGCGTGAGGAGGCAACGGAACGCCTCGACCTGAAGGGCACGGCCGGGATCGACACGGCGCAGACCGCGGAACAGGTGAAGCGGTAAGCGCTGTTAACCGATATTGACAAAATTTATACTCGGCAGCCTGCAAAGACTGTATTAAATTTGGGGCAATTTCAAATCAAGAAAAGCTGTAACGAAGACGGTCGGACGGACTGCTTTCAGAGCGCCGATGGTTGGTGCAAACCGGCGGCACGAACTCCTGTGACCTATCACTTCCGAGCTGGAGGCCCGAACGCCATTCGCAAGTAGACGCCTCCCGTCCGCCCTCGTTACGGGATAGGGCTTGTCAGAGCCTGAAGCGGCAGTTCTCAGAGCCGCAATTTGAGTGGTACCACGGGTATTGTGATTCACACGCTCGCCTCAAAGATTCTCAGGAATCCTTGAGGCGAGCTTTTTGTTTTCCCGGCGGATTTTTTCCAGCAATACGACATTAGAACCGGCTCGACGTACAGACCGTACGCCTTCACCGCTTCACCTTGTCTTGCCGGAAAATCTCTCGCCGTGCATGAACCACCGGATAGCCACAGCTTCTTCGTTCGAAGGAACTTACACAGTTTAACACGGGAGGACCCCACTCTGATGATGCAATCCAGGAAGCCGGCCGCCCACCCGCTGATGGAGATCGCAGAGTGAATCCGCGAGATCGTCGTCCATACCGCGGGACGAGAGCACTTCAGAAAATTACCGAAATTTTTTCTTGACAATTGCATACTTTTTCGCTATGATTCTTAACAACAATAAAGGCTACGACGGAGAGGGTTCCGCGCAAGTCCTGTTTCAGAGAGCCGGTGGATGGT
>CAKUAM010000019.1 GCA_934636305.1 uncultured Oscillospiraceae bacterium | reverse complement strand
AAAAACCACGAAAAGGAGTTGGAAGACAGAGCAGCAGGGGAAGAGTGAAGGGGGCAAAGAGCCCCCTTCGCGTTCAAGCAACAAGTTTTTCAAACTTTTTCAAAGTTTGAAAAACTGTCTCAGCGGGGCAAAAAGACTTTTCCGACACGCTGAATAAAGTATCTTTACAAGCAGATATACGGAGAGAGGAAGCAAGCAGTTTCCAATACGGGATTGACAAAGCAGAAAATACCTGATAGAATCAACTTAAGCAGTTTAGATTGCGAGTGGACATGCTGCAGCTGTTTGAGGAGGCGGCTGCAGCGGGCCCTATTTTGAAAAATCCCCGGACCGTACGGTGACGGCCCGGGGATTTTTCATACTTTGCAGAGAACATCAGCGCAGCTCCGGCAGGCGGCGGACGCTGCCGCGCTCAACAATGGAGACGGGCAGAAGATTCACAGCGTCATAGGCTTTTCCCTCGATCATATGCAGCAGAACATTGACCGCGCGCCGGCCAAGCTCTTCCTTGGGGAATGTGACGGTGGTAAGCGGAGGATCCAGATAGCGGGAGACAACCAGATCGTCAATACTGATGACGGACATATCCTGTGGGATTTTAAAGCCATGCTGCTTCATACAATGAATCAGATCGATGGCGAACGGATCGCCGATGCACAAAAACGCAGTGGGCAGCTGGCCGCTTTGCAGCAGCAGTTCGAAGTAGCGGCTGGCAGAATCGGCGGCAAACGCGATATTGCCAATCCAGGCGGGATCGCAGGTGAGCCTGCACTCGCGCAGCGCATTCGTGTAGCCGGAAAATGTGGACAGATGCAGCTCCAGCGGTGTTGTTGGCGCAATATAGCCGATTTTTGCATGCCCGGCGTGATGCAGGTACATGACAGCGTCATAGGCGGCCTTGTAGTAATCGACCTCTACCAGCGGCAAAGAGCCGTCGCGCTTGACATGTGAGTCAACGCATACGAACGGAATGTGCTCCTGCTGCAGGAGACTGATAAACAGGGGATCGTCGATCTGGCTCAGAATCACACCGTCACAGTCCTTACTGCGCACAGAGGCCATCAGGTGGGAACAATCCATGTTCTTTTCCACAAAGGTAAACAGAACACTGTAGCCGAACTGCTTGCAGGACTGAAAAATGCCGTACAGAATCTCGAGTGCGAACTGGTTGAAGATGTCCTGCTCGTGCCAGAACAGCACCACATGAATGGTAAAGCTGCGCCCGAGGTTCAGCCGGCGCGTGTGTACGTTCGGCGTGAAGCCGGTACGCTTGATAACCTCCTGTACATGCTTGCGCGTGGCGTCGCTGACACCGGGACGGTCATTGAGCACGAAAGAGACGGCAGTTGTGCTGACACCAGCAATTTTTGCAATATCGCGGATCGTCAGATCGGACATGGGAACACCATCCTTATAAGAACTAAACATAGTTTAGTTCATCCGGACGGAAAATGCAAGGGGAAAATCCGTCGTTATGAACGAATCTATCAGGATAAAATCATGAGAAATTCACGAGTAATCCAAAAATCTGAAAGCCGGATTGTTGTTTTTCACGAATTTAACGAAGAAAAGAGGCTAAAATACTAAATCGTGTTGACAGATGCTTTTTGAAAAAATATACTTACTTTAACGGTTTAGCAATTGCGGTGAACCAACGCAGCTGCCAGAAACCATTTGAGGAGGAATGCAAAATGTCTGAAAAGCTTGCAATCTACGGCGGCCCGAAGGCCAAGACAACACCGAACTACCCGATGTATCCCGGTGGATTGGAAATCGGTGAGGCGGAAAAGAAGGAAGTCATGGAAGTTCTGGACAATAAATACCTGTTCCGGTATTACGGTCCGGAGGGAGTCGAGTCCAAGGTTCGTAAGTTTGAAAACAAGTTTAAAGAGAAGATGGGCGCCAAGCACTGTCTGGCTACCAGCTCCTGCACGGGCGCGCTGCTGTCGGCGCTGACCGCGTGCGGCATTGGTCCCGGCGATGAGTGCATCGTGACGGGCTATACGTTCTTTGCCTCCTGCGCGGCGATTGTTGGCGCAAAGGCGATTCCCGTCATTGCAGAGGTTGACGAGACGCTGACCATTGATCCAGTGGACATTGAGAAGAAGATTACGCCGGCAACCAAGGGCATCGTGTGCGTGCATATGCGCGGCGTTCCCTGCGACATGGACGCCATTATGGCGATTGCGAAAAAGCACAATCTGCGCGTGATTGAGGACTGCGCACAGGCCTGCGGCGCAACGTACAAGGGCAAGTTTGTCGGTACGTTCGGTGACTGCGGCTGCTTCTCGTTCCAGTATCACAAAACCATCACGGCAGGCGAGGGCGGCGCGCTTCTGACGAACGATGATCGTCTGTATGCCCGGGCCTGCAGCTATCATGATACGGCTGCCTGCTGGCGTCCGGACCGGTTCGCCCCGCAGCGGTTTGAGGGTGAGCTGTTCTGCGGCTCCAACTTCCGCATGTCTGAGCTTTGCGGCGCTGTGATGTGCGCGCAGCTTGAGCGTCTGGACTATCTGAACGAGGCCATGCGCAGCCATCTGGCCCGCATCAAATCGCAGATCAAGGACACCAAGGGCATCAAGGTCCGCCCGTGCCACGATGAGGCCGGTGACACCGGCATCTGCCTGATGTTCTTCCTGGACAGCAAGGAAAAGGTTGGTCCGTTTGTCGATGCACTCAAGGCCGAGGGCGTTTCCGCCGGCGGCATCTTCAATGCCGGCATTCCTGACTGGCATATTTACGCCCACTGGAAGCATGTCATCGAGGAGAAGGCGCCCACGGATGTCAAGTGCCCGTGGGAGTGCCCGTACCACAAGGAAAAGCCGGTGCAGTACGCCGCTGACATGTGCCCCAATACGCTCGATTATCTGGGCCGCGTTGTCCATCTCGATCTGCCGGCGCAGATGACCGATGAGGACTGCGACATGATCGCCAAGGCCATCAACAAGGTTGCAGCTGTTCTGGCATAAGAATGTTTTGACCGGCCGGGCGCTTGCCGCCCGGCCCTGCAGAAAGGATCAGATATGAAATACTCTCTTTGCATCGAGCCCGTTTTTGAAAATCTGCCGTTCTATGAGCGCTTTCAGATGGCAAAAAGCTGCGGCTGCGATGCCGTTGAGTTCTGGGACCCCTGGGCAAATAACGACGCCGTAACGCCGGAGGGTCTGGGCAAGGCTTCCTCCGACGCTGGCATTCCCGTTGCGGCGTGCTGCATCAACCAGGCGTGGACGCTCCGGATGAATTTCCCGTGGAAGGTTGTAAAGGCGAATGTGGAAAAGTCCATTGCCATCGGCAAGGAATTTGGCTGCAGGACCTTCATCGGCCTGTCCGGGGATCTGGAGGGCAGCTTTGCCGATACGCAGAAGCTTGTGCTGCTGGAGAATCTCAAGCGCACGGCGGAAATCGCGGAGAAGGAGGGCGTTACCATCGTTCTGGAGGCGCTCAACTCCATGTATGACCATAAGGGATACTGGCTCAACTCCGCGTACAAGGGCTTTGAGCTTGTCAAGGCTGTGGATTCGCCGTCCATCAAACTCCTGTATGACTGCTATCATATGCAGCTGATGGAGGGCAACCTCGTCAACAATATTACAGAAAATATTGATTTTATCGGCCATTTCCATTCCGCAGGTGTTCCGGGCCGCCACGAGCTTCAGCTCGGTGAGACAAACTATCCGAGAGTGATTCAGGCGGCAGAACAGAGCGGCTATGACCGCTATTTCGGCTTTGAGTATTGGCCGACCTACGACAATGAAACATCTCTCCGCGATATCCTTGCATACGTAAAGCAGTAAACGCGCGTTCCAGAAGACCTCAGTTCCCCAACTCACCGTGCATCTCGCCGCGCTGCGGCTGGATAAATCCCGTGCCGGCAGGCGCCGGCACGGAAAAAACTTATATGGAGGACACTAGGATGAAAAAACTGCTCGCAATCGTACTGACCGCCGCAATGCTCCTCGCCATGCTCTGTGCATGTGCGGCAAAAACGGACACTGCAACAAACAATCCCGCAAATGCCAAGGCAACGGTTGGCATCCTGATGCCGACCAAGGAACAGACCATCTGGTCTATTCAGGGCGACCGCCTGACGGAGGCATTCCAGAAGGCCGGCTATGCCACACAGATCGAGTACGCAGAGGATGATTCGGCCAAGCAGGCCATGCAGATTGAAAACATGATTACCAAGGGCGTCAACGTCATGGTCATTGCGGCCGTTGACTGCGCGGCGCTGACAGACGCATGTGAGAAGGCCAAGGACGCGGGCATCTATGTCATTGCGGACGACCGCCTGATTACCAACACCAAGGCTGTTGACTTCTATGTCACGTTTGACCTTGTCCGCATGGGTGAGCTGCAGGGCCAGTATATTGTCGACAAGCTCGATCTTGAAAACCAGGCTGGCCCGTTTACGCTGGAGATTTTCTCCGGCTCACAGGACGATACCAATGCGATTTCCTTCTATGAAGGCGCCATGAACAAGCTGCAGCCCTATCTTGACAGCGGCAAGCTTGTTGTAAAGTCCGGCCAGTCCAGTTATACCGAGACTGCCATTCAGTCCTGGGACTCCTCCAAGGCGCAGTCCCGTATGGATAATCTCCTGTCCGGCTATTATTCGGATTCCCATCTCGACGCGGTTCTGGTCGCGGCAGACTGTCTGGCGCTGGGTGTCATCTCCTCGCTGGAGTCCATGGGCTACGGTACAGAGGCCAACCCCTATCCCATCGTCACCGGTCAGGATGCGGAGCTTGCGGCAGTGAAGAACATTCTTGCGGGCAAACAGTCCATGACGGCGTTCCTTGATGCCAATAAGCTGACGGAGATTCTTGTCCCCGTTGTCGATGATCTGGTCGCGGGCAAAACGCCGACCTCTGACACAACCTACAATAACGGCGTGTTCGACGTTCCCACCAGAACCTATGACCCGTATCTCATTGATAAGGACAATGTGAATTATCTCGTTGAGGTCGGCTTCTACACCGACGCTGAAATTAACGGCTGAGCCTTTCTGGGGAGAGCCTGCGGCATGCGCCGCAGGCTTCTTCCGAAGCAGACGCTGCAAATTGCATGAAAAGGAGCCAGATACATGCAGGATTATATCCTTGAAATGCGGAACATCACCAAGGCATTTCCGGGCGTCAAGGCGCTGGATAACGTCAGTTTTCAGGTAAAGCGCGGAGAGATCAAGGCGTTGGTCGGTGAAAATGGCGCGGGAAAATCCACGTTGATGAATGTGCTGTCGGGTGTTTATCCGGAGGGCACTTATTCCGGGGATCTCGTTGTGGATGGCGAGATCTGTAAGTTTAAGAGCATTCAGCAGTCTGAGCATGCGGGAATTGCCATCATCCATCAGGAGCTGGCGCTGATCCCGATGCTCAGCATCGCAGAAAATATTTATATCGGAAATCCACAGATGAAGCACGGTGCAATTGACTGGATCCAGACGCGCATCAAGGCCGCGGCATTGATGGAGCGGGTTGGCCTGACGGATGATCCGGACACGCCCATCAACCAGATCGGCGTCGGCAAGCAGCAGCTGGTCGAAATTGCGAAGGCGCTGAGCAAGAACTGTAAGGTTCTGATTCTGGACGAGCCTACGGCGGCGCTGAATGAACGTGACAGCAAAAACCTTCTGGATCTGCTCAAGACACTGCAGGCGGAAGGGATCACCTGTATCATCATTTCTCATAAGCTCAACGAAATCTGTTATGTTGCCAATTCGATTACGGTGCTCCGTGACGGACGGACTGTGGCAGACTTTGAAGATGCATCTCAGGTCAGCGAGGATACGCTGATTAAACATATGGTTGGCCGGGAGCTTGGTAACCGCTATCCGGCAAGAGGGCACCAGCCGAGCGAAGAGGTATTTTTTGAAGTGCGTGACTGGTGCGTACATCACCCGGAATTCCCGGAGAAGCTGATTATCAAGCATGCCAACATTCAGCTGCGCAAGGGTGAGGTCGTTGGTCTGGCAGGACTGATGGGCGCGGGACGGACAGAGTTCGCAATGAGCGTGTTCGGCAAGAGCTACGGCTGCGGCATCACGGGCGAGGTATACAAGGGCGGCAAAAAAATCGATGTCAGCACGGTCCCACGTGCGATTGAAAATGGCCTTGCCTATCTTTCTGAGGACAGAAAGACATACGGCCTGATTCTGACGGAGTCTATCAGCAAGAATATCTCCATGGCAAATCTCAAGCGTGTTTCCAGGGGCGGAATCCTGAATCTGAATAAGGAAATCAAGGAGACAGGCGACAACGCCAGACAGTTTGGCGTCAAATGCTCAAGTATTTTCCAGAATGCCGGGAACCTTTCCGGCGGCAACCAGCAGAAGGTCGTTCTGGCAAAGTGGATGTTTAATCTGCCGGACGTCCTGATTCTCGATGAGCCGACCCGCGGCATCGACGTCGGCGCGAAATATGATATTTACTGCATCATCAATGACCTGGCGGCCAGCGGGAAGTGCGTGCTTGTCATTTCCTCTGAGCTGCCGGAGCTGCTTGGCGTCTGTGACCGTATCTACGTCATGAATGAGGGCGAGATCAAGGGCGAGAAGCTTGTGCAGGACGCAACGCAGGAAAATATCATGAAGCTTCTGATTTGACGCGGACAGATGCTTATTTTGGGTTGAAAGATTGGAGAGTACCATGAAAAAAGAACAGGTTTTCAAAACGCTTCGCGCGTACAGCATGGTCATTGTTCTTGTCGTGATTGCGGTGTTGTTCCACGTGCTCACAAATGGCCTCATCTTCACGGCCATGAACCTGACCAATATTATTCTGCAGAACTCATACGTTGTGCTGCTGATTCTCGGCATGCTGCCTGTCATTCTGACCGGCAACGTTGACCTCTCGGTCGGCTCTGTATTGGCGTTTGTCGGTGCAATTGCGGCAATTCTGCAGGTCAATTATCATTGCGGCGTTCTGGTGACGCTTCTGGTATCCCTGGGTGTCGGCGTCCTGATTGGCGCCTGGCAGGGCATGTGGATCGCGTACTTTGATATCCCGGCATTCCTTGTCACGCTGTCCGGCGAGCTGGTGTTCCGCGGACTGACCCAGGTGATTCTGGAGGGCGCGTCGATCGGCCCGTTCTCAAATACGTTCCGCGCGATTGCATCGAGCTTCATTCCCGATGTGTTCGGGGCCGAGGGCATTCACCTGACGACAATGGTTCTGGCCGTGATTGCGTGTGCAGTCTATGTCGTGATGCAGCTGCGCAGCCGCGCGGATAAGCAGCGGCACGGCGTTCCGGTCAAGCCTGTTGCAGGGCTGATTGTCAAATCCGTTGTCATGTGTGCGGTGATCCTCTATCTCTCCTGGCAGATGGCAAGCTATAACGGCTATCCGACCGTGCTTATCATCATGCTGGTGCTGTGCCTGCTGTACAGCTTTATTTGCAGCCGCACGATTTTTGGCCGCGGTCTGTACGCCATTGGCGGCAACCGCAAGGCGGCGGCTCTTTCCGGTGTAAAAGATCGCTTGTATTTCTTTATGGCATATGCCAATATGGGACTTATGAGCGCGGTTGCGGCGCTTGTGTATGCGGCACGTCTGAATGCGGCCACGCCGAAGGCCGGCGTCAACTTTGAGCTTGACGCCATTGCGGCGTGCTTTGTCGGCGGAGCGTCCGTAACGGGCGGTGCCGGCACGATCGGCGGCGCACTGGTCGGCTGCTTTGTCATCGGTATTTTGAACAACGGCATGTCCATGATGGGCATCTCTGCCGACTGGCAGCAGACGGTCAAGGGGCTTGTTATTCTGGCGGCAGTTGCGTTCGACCTGGTGCCAAAGCGGAAGAAGAAATAACGATATTGCAGAAAAACGAAATGCAGGGCCATTCAGGCGGATATCGTCTGAATGGCCCTGCGTGCGTCAGAAACAGCTAGAACTGGGCGGAATACTTTTGAAGGTTTCGTCTCTGTTCAGCCTCCGGCGGCCCTATCTTTTCTCTCGCAAGAGAAAAGATGGGGGAGAAAAGAGTGCGTGGCTACGTTTGGTGCATGCTGCTTCTGGATTAAGGAGAATGAAGTATGGTTTCTAAAAAGCTGTTTCATAGTATTGATGAGCTGCAGAAGGTGCAGCTGCTTGCCACCCAGTGCATGGACGAGGTTGGACTGCAGTCCAGTGACGGCTCCATTTCCGTCGATGCAAAGAGCTTCATCGGCATGTATGCGCTGGATTTTACGCAGCCGATCTGGGTGTGCTGCGATGATCCGAACTTCCATAAGAAGATCAAGAATATCGGAGAGAACATCGACTGATTGTCCTGGGCAAAACGTCCGGCAGCGCACGCTGCCGGACGTTTGTATTTTCCATTGTATTTGACATTGACGCTGATGGATATTTGCACTATACTGAGGAAAGAATTTGCTGCCCTGGCGGCGAAAGAAAGTGGAGTGTAGGAACATGGATCTGTATCAGGAGCTTGAGCTGCAGGAGTGCCCGATCTGCCGCGGCACGGGGATTGTAGAGGAGGAAAACGGCTGGTGCTGCTATGTCGCGTGCATGGATTGCGGCGCGCACACGGTCAGCGTGGAATTTAAAAATGCAGAGGAACGGCTGGATGCAGCAAGACGCGCGGCAAGACTCTGGAACATAGGAAAAGTCCTGACGGATACGCCGAACGATTGAAGATCCGAAACAACTATGCGGGTGCTGCAGCTGCAGCACCCGCATAGTCTGTTTTCAGATACACCCGAGCATACCCCGATGGACGGGAAAAGTATGTTTGATTTCCAACAAAAATAAAAATGCTGCGGCGCTTCTAATTGCGAAATGCACAGGGGATGGTATAATAAGATGATTCAGAATCAGGCTGATACAACGCAGGAGGAACCAAGATGAAAAAGATCAAGACGGCGGTAGTGGGCTGCGGGTCGATCAGCGACATTTACATGACGAACCTGACGAACGGGAAGTTCACGGTGATGGAGCTGGTTGCGTGCAGCGATCTGATGGTGGACCGCATGAATGCCAGCGCAGCAAAGTTCGGCGTCAAAGCCATGAGCCTTGACGAGATCTGCGCGGATCCGGAAATTGAGCTGGTGATCTGCCTGACGACGCCGGCAGCACTGCCGGCAGGCTACCGCAGCGTGGGCGACTGGTCCCGCAAGGAAGAAAGCGCGTTGATCTGAAAATAGATACCATAATAGCCGCGTCAAAAGGGGACTTTTGACGCGGCTGTTGCATATTTCCAGAAAATGCGGTATATTGGATCTGGATGGGAAAATATGTAGAATGGAGGGGAATCTGTGCGAAAATGGTGGATATGGAGCGTGATCATGACGCTGCTTCTGTGCGGATGCCATGCGGCAGGAGCAGGCGCGGATGAGGCTGTTGGTACCTATATCGGCTATGAGGTCTGCGGTGCGGATGGAGCCTGGAAGGCCATGCAGGAGGTCTATCCCGCTGGTGAAAATACCCTTACGCTGTCTGCCAAAGGGAAGGGGACGCTGTGTCTGGGCGGTGACGCGGTATCGCTGCGCTGGACGCGCGCGGACAGGCAACTGACGCTTCGCGCGGGGACAAGCGAATACCCGGCCGTGCTGGAAGGGGACTGCATCACAATGCAAATGATAGGTCTTGGGATATCCCTGCAATTTGTGCGGGAGGGCGCAGCGCTGCCGGAGCGCGGCACGGAGCAAGCTGCAGACGAGACTCTGGCGCAGGAGCCGGCAGAGACGACGGAGCAGCCGCTGCAGGCAGACGAATTGGATGTTGAACAGCTGCGCGACTATTGGAGCGGAGGCTGGTATGGCTGGTACGTCATTTCAGATGCAAGTGAGGGCTTGGAAGATTGGGTGGACAGCGCGTGGGATATCTGCGCGCGAATCCGGGTAAACAGTGACCGGACCGGTACGATCAAGCTTTGGGATACCGATGGCGAGAGCTGGCAGGCAGTCGGCAGCGGAAAAATCCGGTTTATCAGCGGCGTAACGCAGGCCGGCTGCATGATATCCGAGGGCGGGACATTTCTGGATGGGCCGGTTGCGCGCGGAGACTGGTCGGTTGATCCCGGGATCAGCGATGTGACGCAGTTTTCGCATATGATCTGCCTTACCGGCACCCAGACGGGGGAGAGCAGCAGCTGGATTTGCTATCGGATGTATCTGCGCCCCTGGGGGAGAGTGTGGGACGATGTCCGGCAGGGCGATACGAGCGAGGCCATGTACGCGGATCTGATGCCGATTGGCTATGACACGTGGTATTTGCCGCTGGTTGAGGCCGGCGAGGCTATGCCAAAATTTTAAATATACGATATAAATATATAATAGGTATGGCTCCGGCAGCGCGTTTTGTCGTGGCTGCACTTGATGCCCCGGCGAAAACTTGCCTTGCCTTTTGGGACGCATGTGGTATAATACCAACGCAAGGAACCAGAATAGAAAGGAATCATTTGAAGATGTCTGAAAACCCGATTATGCAGTACAAAAAGAAGCTCAACACGCTCAGTCTGCTTATGGTGCTGCTGGCTGTGCTCCATTTGTTGGCGGCGGTGCTTGGCTTTGCCTCCGGCAAGCTCGATCAAGCACTGATGATTGCGGCATCTGCGGTAAGCGCAGTGACGGCAGTTCTGATGTTCATCATGGGCCTGAACGGACTTAAGCAGGTTCGCGGCAAGACGGGCAGCCGCACACATCTTACGCTTACGTGGGTGGCACTTGTTTGCAGTGTGGCGGTGATTGTGCTGCAGATTGCAGGCGGTGCGGCAAGCTGGCTGGCAATTGCTGTGGCTGCGGTGTCGTGTGTGCTGGCGCCGGTTTTCGCGAAGGCGGCAGGTGATCTGTATCAGCGCCGCGCGGCCCGCGAGGATTGAAGCCTTTTGAGGAACTGGAACCATAGGGGCTGTACTGCTGGTCAGTGCAGCCCTTTTGTATGGGATCCGGCAGAAAAAGCTTGCAATTGGCCACGAAAGCCGATACCATAAGAGTGTCATACTAATATAAAGATGGTCTGGTCAGTTTACTGCCTGGACCAGGTTTGCCGTGCGCAGCACGACAAAAGGAGGATATATCCATGCAGAAGCAATCGCCAGCATTGGTTATCATGGCAGCCGGGATGGGCAGCCGGTTCGGCGGCCTCAAGCAGATGGAGCCGGTGGATGCGGAGGGCCACAGCATCATTGATTTTTCTATGTATGATGCACGGCGGGCTGGATTCCGCGACGTTGTTTTCATCATCAAGCGCGAGCATGACGCGCTGTTCCGCGCACGCATTGGCGAGCGGATGGAGCGCTTTTTTAACGTGCACTATGTCTATCAGGAGTTGGACGAGATTCCGGCGGGCTTTTCAGTCCCGGATGGGCGCGTCAAGCCGTGGGGGACCGGGCATGCGGTTGCCTGCTGCCGCAGCGTACTGCAGGGGCCCTTTGCTGTAATTAACTCGGATGATTTCTATGGACGGACAGCCTATCAGGAAATCTTTGATTTTCTGAGTACGAATGACGATCCGCACCAGTATGCCATGGTGGGCTATCGCGTGCGCAATACGCTGACGAAATTCGGCTCGGTGGCGCGCGGCGTATGTGATGTGGAAAACGGCATGCTGCGTGATATCCATGAGCGCACGAAGATTGTGCCGCATGGCGCGGATGCGGCCTATACTGAGGATGGCGAGCATTATACGGTGCTGCCGGGCGACACCATTGTGTCCATGAACATCTGGGGCTTCCCGCAGCCAGTGGCACAGAAGCTTTGGGACAGAATGCCGCAGTTTCTGCAGCAGAGCGTACCGGAGAATCCGCTGAAAAGTGAGTTTTATCTGCCGGTTGTGATCAATGAGCAGCTGCAGTGCGGCCAGGCGCAGGTGCGCGTGCTGCCGTGCGAGGAGGTCTGGCATGGCGTGACCTATCGGGAGGATCTGCCTTCGGTGCAGGAGGCAATCTGCGCGCTCAAGGCAGCAGGCGTCTATGAGCAGCGGCTGTGGCCGGACTGATTGGAAAAGGGGAAAGCTATGCAGTATCTTGGCATTTCGTTTGAACTGAAGAATACGCCTGCGCTTGATGCGGGATTCGTGCCGTTTGGCGTGTGGCTGCAGGCATATGCGCGTGAGGCAACACGGCCCTTTACGGTCGCCATTGAGCGTGACCATGGCGCGGTGTCTGTTTTTGAGACAAAGCTGCGCGGAGAGCAGTATGCGGAGGCAAACTATCGCTATATTGAACGGTTCGTCAAGCTGCTTTTGTGGAGCGCGGGCGGCAGACGTGTCTATCTCTGCGGCGATGATGCGCTTGCGGCGCGTGTGCAGGCGCAATACACGGCCTCCGGCGCGCGTGCGTTTGATGTGGGCTTCATGCAGGACGTGTTTGAGGTTCCGTTTGAGATTGTTGTCTGCGGCCCGGAGCAGCTGCCGGCAAAAAATGAGCGTCCCATTCGTGTCGGCGGTCACACGAACGGCTGCCGTATCGGTTTTGACGCCGGCGGCTCCGACCGCAAGGTTTCCGCAGTCATTGACGGGGAGACGGTCTATTCGGAGGAGGTTGTCTGGCATCCCAAGACCTCAACCGATCTGCAGTATCAGTATGACGGTATTGTCAGCGCCTTTAAAACGGCGGCCTCCAAGCTGCCGCGCGTTGACGGCATCGGCGTATCGTCGGCAGGCACATTTGTCGGCAACAGCCCAATGGTTTCCTCCCTGTTTCTGAAGATTCCGCGCACAGAGCGCGAGCTTGTCAAATCGGTCTATGACCGGGCTGCGAAGGAAATCGGCGATATGCCGATTGTCGTTGCCAATGACGGAGATGTTACGGCGCTGGCCGGGGCAATGAGCCTGGGCAGCGGCTGTGTGATGGGCATTGCTATGGGCACGAGCGAGGCGGCAGGTTATATTGACAAGGATGGCAACCTGCTCGGCTGGTTCAATGAGCTGGCATTTGCACCGGTCGATCTGAATGAATCGGCCATGCGCGACGAGTGGTCCGGGGACATTGGTGTCGGTTGCAAGTATTTTTCCCAGGACGCGGTTGTGAAGCTGGCGCCTGTGGCGGGGATTGCACTTGACGAGGCCATGACGCCCGCGGAAAAGCTTAAGGCTGTGCAGCAGCTGGCGGAAAACGGAGATGGCCGCGCGCTGAAAATTTTCCGGACGATTGGTGCGTATCTGGCGCATACGATCTGCCTGTATGAGCGGACGTATGATATCCGGCATCTGATTGTGCTTGGCCGTGTGGCGTCCGGTGTGGGCGGAGATGTGATTGTTTCAGAATGCAAGCGGATTCTGGCGGAGGAATATCCGGCGCTTGCCGAAAAGGTACATGTCATGCTGCCGGATGAGAATTTCCGCCGTGTCGGGCAGTCCATGGCGGCGGCCAGCCTGCCGGAGGTGTGAGATGCTGTTTAAAAATGCAAATATTTTTACGGCGCAAGGCTTCCTGCATGGCAGCTTCTGTGTGGAAAGCGGTGTATTTACGAAAGTCATGGATGACGTACCGGAGGCAGAGGGGCTTGATCTTCAAAACCAGTATGTCATTCCAGGGCTTGTTGACGTGCATAACCACGGAAACTCCGGCGCGGATTTTTCCGACGGAGAGTATGACGGGCTTGCCCGGATGGCAGGCTATCTGGCCCGGAACGGCGTGACGAGCTTCGCACCGGCCTCTATGACGCTGCCGTATGATGTGCTGGAGACGGCGTTCCGCACGGCGGTGCGTCTGCATGATACGCAGCCGGCAGGCTGCGCGCGGCTGATGGGGATTCAGATGGAGGGGCCGTTTTTCTCGGAAAAGAAAAAGGGTGCGCAGAATGGAGCCTATCTGAAGCTGCCGGACAGCACGGCGTTTGAGGCGCTGTTTCATGCGTCGGAGGGCCTGGTGCGCATTGTGGATGTGGCGGCGGAGCTGCCCGGTGCGGCAGAATTTACAGAGCGGGCAGCGAAGCTTTGCACGGTCTCTATTGCGCATACGGATTGCAGCTATGATGAGGCGGCAGCTGTCTTTGAAGCCGGCGCGCGCCATCTGACACATCTGTATAACGCTATGCCTGGTATTCATCATCGGAAACCGGGCCCCATCGGCGCGGCTTCAGAGCGGGAGAACGTTGTGGCGGAGCTGATCTGCGATGGACTGCATGTGCATCCGAGCGCAGTCCGAATGGCCTTCCGCCTGTTCCCGGGCAGAATCTGCCTGATCTCTGACGCGCTGCGCTGCTGCGGGATGCCGGATGGGCAGTATACGCTCGGCGGTCAGGATGTATTTCTGGCCGGCGGCGTGGCAAGGCTTGCCGACGGCACAATTGCGGGCTCGGCGACCAATTTGTACGACTGTATGTGCAAGGCCGTGGAGTTTGGAATCCCGCGGGAGCAGGCAATCCGCGCGGCAACGATCATTCCGGCGCAGCAGATCGGACGTGCAGCGCAGATCGGCTCCATTGAGCCGGGGAAACTGGCGGATTTTGTGGTCTGCGATGAGGCGCTGAACCGCCGGACGGTCTATCTTGGCGGACAAAGGCTTGAGAAATAATGAAGAAGGGGCTGTCTCAAAAGTTCATTTTGAGACAGCCCCTGAAACTTGTAAAGACGGAACTGTTACAGGGAAGCTTTGTCAGCGCTTTTGCAGTGTTTTTTGGCAGCTGGCCGATGGTATGGGGAATTGTACAGAATCAGCCCTGGCCGTAATAGGCATTTGCCCCGTGCTTGCGCAGATAGTGCTTATCAAGCAGCACCTGCGGCATAGCGCTTGCAGCGGGGTTCATCATCTTGGCATGGAAGTTCATAAATGCAACCTCCTCCAGAACGACGGCATTGTGCACAGCTTCCGCCGCATCCTTGCCCCATGCAAACGGGCCATGGTTGCGGACGAGCACCGCGGGCACCTGCGCAGCGTCAATGCCGCGGGAGTGAAATTCCTCCACGATGACAAGACCGGTGTTCTTTTCATATTCTCCGCGGATTTCCTCTGCAGTCATACCGCGTGTGCAGGGGATAGAGCCGTAGAAATAGTCGCCCTGTGTGGTGCCCATGGGTTCAATGTCGCAGCAGGCCTGGGCGAAGCTGGTGGCCCAGCGGCTGTGCGTGTGGACAACGCCGCCGATGGACGGAAAAGCACGGTAAAGCTCGATGTGTGTCGGCGTGTCGGACGAGGGCTTGAGATGGCCCTCCACACGCTCACCGGTTTCCAGACTGACGAGCACAATGTCCTCTGCCGTCATTTCGTCATATTCTACGCCAGAGGGCTTGATGGCGATGAGGCCGCTTGCGCGGTCGATTGCGGAGACATTGCCCCAGGTGAAGGTGACAAGATTATGCTTCGGCAGGGCCAGATTGGCCGCAAGGACCTTTTGCTTGAGTTCTTCCAGCATGGCAGTTTTCCTTTCTTACAGTTACAGAATCATTTCGGAACGTTTGATGATGTGGTTCTGGTATACCTCGTTCAGCTCAACAAAGTAGCCGCTCCAGCCCCAGACACGGACAATGAGATTGCGGTAGTTTTCCGGGTGCTTCTGCGCGTCAAGCAGGCGGTCCCGGTTGACGGCGTTAATCTGCATCTGATGGCCGCCGAGGTCCATAAAGCTCTTGACAAACATTGCACACTTGGTGATTGCGTCATCGTTGCGGAACATGGTGTCAGAGAGCTCAATGGTGAGCGGGCCGCCGTTTGCCACGCGCGTCAGGTGCGGCTTGGCAAACGATTTGATGATGGACACCGGCCCCTCGCAGCGGGCAAAGAGCGACGGGGAATAGTTGCAGGCAAGCGCCTCATGGGCGCTTCGGCCGTCGGGGGAGGCGGGGGCCTGCTCAGAGTGCCAGATATAATACATGGCAGAGGCCGTGCCGGCGCGGAAGCAGCCGCCGCGGTCGTTCTTTTTGCCCTCTAACGCGTCAGCGTACCAGTCGAGCAGCTGCACGGCGATAGAATCAACATAGTCGTCGTCATTGCCGAATTTCGGCCCCTCGTAGCGGAGCATGTTCTGTTCGCGCTCGTAGCCCTTAAAATTTTTGGCCAGCATGTCGGCCATCTGGGCAGGGGTAAAGACTGCTTCGTCATAGACGTATTTTTTGACGGAGGCCATGGAATCCGCGGCTGTGGACAGGCCGTCGCCATGGAAGCCATAGTTGTTGTATTTGCCGGGCATGGAGATATCGCGCATCTGCTCCAGACAGTCCGGGCACATCAGACTCACAAGGGGCGAGGGCTCTTTATAGACGTTTTTCGTCTCAGCCATAAGCGCTTCGGCCTGCGTGTTGATCTTTTCGTGGACGCGCGCGGCAAACTCGTCATAGGTTTTGCAGGCAGTGAGCGAGTCACATGCATCCTGCACGGCCTTGAGGAAGTTCAGGCTGTCCCAGTTGACAAGATCCATATAGCCGGGGACAAGAATCTCCCAGCAGGCGGCCAGAGTATAGTTGTAGGCGTCCTCCGGCTCGTAGCCCCAGCGCAAAAGCGCGGGAACGACAATCTCATCGTTGGTGTACTGCGGGAACCCGAGGCCTTTTTTTGTGAGTGTGGTGGCCAGTTCATAGACGCTGAGCGGCGTGTTTTTATGTACGCGCAGATTGACCTTCGGATCGATGAGGCACAGATCACGGCTGGCGAGCAGACAGAGCTCCGAGAGCTCGTTGTACGCGTCAGAGCCATCCATATTGGAGCCGCCAAGCACGATGGTCTGGCCGTTATCGCCCTGCTGAATGCCGATGTACAGATCGCTGTCACGGTTGCAGGCGATAAAAAACTCCTCCAGCTCCTCAAGGGCCTGGTCCTTGGTCAGGAGCCCGGCATCGATATCGTGACGATAGTACGGATACAAAAACTGGTCGATCCGCCCCAGTGTGTTGTGATAGTTTCCGTTGCACCACATGGCGTAGTGCAGAATACGAAGGAACTGCAGCGCCTCAAGGAGGGTCTGCGGCGCGTTGGCCGGTACCCGTGAGAGCAAATCGGCGACTGTCTGGTTGCCGACGCGGACAGCCTCCTCCCGATAGCGTGCAACAAACGATGTCACAATGTCCAGCACGTCCAGCATGGCCTGCAGGAACTCCCGCTGCTCTGCAGTCTTGGCCTTTTCCAGCTGGGCGCGGATTTTTTGCGCTTTCCCAGTAAAGCCGTCGGCCATCAGCATGCCATAGTCGGGACACATGTTGAACACGCGGCCAATTTCATGGAAGGCGTGCGTCTTATGCAGGCGCTCGTCCTCCTGGGGGGTATGGATTTCCGGGATGGTGCGTACGGTGCGCAAAAGTGTGATATGCTCGTCCGGGAATACGACGGGCGTTTCCTTGGTCAGCACATAGCGCAGCCGCTCGACGCTGCGGGTCATGTCGTCAAGGCCCCTTGCGGCAAAGTCATTTGCCAGTGTATGAGGATCCTCCGCTGCCTGACGGTAAACATGGTGGGATTTTTTGTTCACAAAGAAGTCGAGCTGCCGCTCGATGCGGTCGGTTTTCATGCAAACAACCTCCATAGCTTTCATGTGGAAATACAAAATATTAACGATAATATTATTATATTCGAATGGAGTTGCAGTTGTCAAGTGTTATAAGTGAGTGCACCGCAGCCCATGGCGGCGAAAAATTTCTGTGCGCAGCTGCGGCGTGCATCCGGTGTCGAAAGTTGGCTGATAGCGCAGACCGACCATTTCATATTTCGCCCCGGCAGTGAAGTGATAGGGCAGAAGCTCCACCTGCTCCAGCGCTGGTGCATCCGTCAGCAGTCTGGCTGTCTGTTCAAAATTATCCTCTGAGTCGTTGACACCGGGGATAACCGGGATGCGGATGCGGAAGGGCCTGCCGCTTTTTTTGAGCCGATCCAGATTTTCCAAAATCGGTTCATTCGATACGCCGGTATACTGCCGGTGCAGGGCAGCGTCGGCAAGCTTGAGATCCATCATCACATAGTCAATGCGCGCGAGCATGGCGTCAAAAACGTTGCTGCTGCAATAGCCGCTTGTTTCGATGGCGCGGTGCATGGAGGCAGTCCGTTCCAGAAGCTCAAGAAGAAACTCCGCCTGCATGGTGGGCTCACCGCCGGAGAAGGTCACACCGCCGCCCTGCGCGGCAAGATAGTCCCTGTCACGCAGAAGCTTGGCAGCCAGATCCGCTGCCGAGTAACGCTTGCCGCAGATTTTCCGCAGACCCTGCGGACAGGCGCGCACGCAGAGCCCGCAGCTTGTGCAGGCTTTTTGTGCGTTCGGGCAGGCCTGTCTGCATTTGCCGCAATGCAGGCAATTGTTCGCAGAAACCATGAGCTGCGGCTCCGGGGAGAGACCCTCCGGGTTGTGGCACCACATGCACCGCAGCGGACAGCCTTTGAGAAAGACTGTTGTGCGGATGCCGGGGCCATCATAGATGGCCAGCTGCTTGATATCAAATATAGTTCCGGTGGCCATAAAAAGCCTCCTGCTGGTTATTTTTTCGCGTGAGCAACTTCGAATGCGCGCAGATCCTTATAGAGCTTGAACTGCTGCTGGTAATAGGCATGGCGCTGCGCGTCGGGCTTGGCAGTTTCGCCGTAACGAACGAAACGCTTGGCGAGCGATGCTTTGTCACGTTCACCGGCTGCAGCGG
Organism: uncultured Oscillospiraceae bacterium; assembly: GCA_934636305.1. Classification (GTDB taxonomy): domain Bacteria; phylum Bacillota; class Clostridia; order Oscillospirales; family Oscillospiraceae; genus CAG-170. The sequence goes on along the minus strand of CAKUAM010000019.1, from coordinate 9,933 downwards.
CAAGACCGAGGATTGCGCTGCCGAGCGCGCCGGCCTCCTCTGCCAGTGTGGGCAGGATCTCCACGCCCAGAATATCGGCCTTGATTTGCCGCCAGACGGACGAGCGCGCGCCGCCGCCGGCTGCGAACAGGCGCGCCGGGTGAATCTCATATTTGGCCAGCTTTTCCAGATTGTATGCCATTTCGAAGGTCAGGCCCTCAAGAATTGCGCGATAGATATCCGCGGGCCGTGTCTGCATGGTAAGACCGTAAATGGTGCCGCGTGCAGCGGTCAGGACATCCGGTGTGCCGCCCATGCCCTGGAAGAATGGAAGGACAATCAGACCCGTCGGCTCCTTCGGGCTCGATTCGTTCAGAAGATCATAGACGCTGCAGCCGCGTTCCCTGGCCTCCTGCTTGAGGTAGAACGCAAGCGAATCCCGGTACCACCGGACGACAGCGCCGCCGGAAATGTTGTATGCGTAGGTCACGTAGCCGCGGCTATCCAGATAGGGGACGCAGGCATAGTTTTCACGCTCAAAATCCAGCGTCTGCGGAATGGAGGCAAACAGCGGGCAGATGCACTCAGAGGTGCCGGTGGTGTCGACGGCCTCGCCCGGGACGGTGACGCCGCAGCCAAGCGCGTTGACAATCTGATCGTGCGAGCCGATGACGACCTTGACATCCTTGGCGAGGCCAAGCGACGTGGCAACCTCCGGCAGAAGTGTGCCGATGCACGAGCCGGTGGGCAGAACCTCCGGCAGCGTCTGCCGGTCAATTCCGCTGGCCGCAATGAGCTCCTCCGACCAGCACAGTCGGCGGACATCAAAAAGAATGCTGCGGCAGGCGAGGGAATAATCCGCGACGGCCTGCCCGGACAGGCAGAAGCAGACATAGCTGGCAACGAACAGGTATTTCCAGATTGGACGCGGCGCGTCGTGCTTGGCCTGCAGCATTTTGGCAAGGGAATAGGAGGCGTCCGGCAGCACGCAGGTGATCTGCATGAAGCGTTCGGCGCCGATGGAGCTGACCAGGCGGGAGAACTCGTCGCTTTCTGTATTTGCAAAGTAAAGCACGATATCGGTCAGCGGCTGGCCGTCCCTGTCAACGGGGACAAAGGACTCACCGAAGGAGGAAACCGTGATGGCGGCGACAGAGCAGGGATTGTCCAGCTTACGCACGCAGTCAGAGATGACGGCAAAGACGCTGTCCCGCAGAACGAGGGCATTGAGGTTGACCTCGCCGGGGGTGGTGGGGTATTCGCAGTAGGCCATGGCGATCTGCTCGCCGGAATCGCGGAAGGCGACGCATTTGCAGCCCGTTCCGCCGATATCGATACCAAGACTGATCATAAGCTTGCCTCACTTTCTGACGCTGAAGCGATAGATGGTAGTCTCATGCAGCTGCTCACCGCGGCGCAGAACCGGACTGGGGAAGGAGGGCTGGTTGATGGCATCCGGGTAGTGTTGCGTTTCCAGGCAGAAGCCGCCGTACTGGGTATACTGTGCGCCGCCTTTGCCGGTGCGGTCGGTGACAAAGTTTCCGGTGTACAGCTGTACGCCTTCCAGTGTGGTCAGCACCTCCATGACAATGCCGCGCTTGTCACCGCGGGCCTCCGCAGCCTTGCGCAGACCGTGGCCGGACAGGCAGAAATTCGTATCATAGCCGCGGAAGGGGGCAAGAGCTGCGTCGTGGATGTCCTGCCCGATGGGCTTTGCCGTGCGGAAGTCCATGCAGGTGCCGGCAACGGGGACAATTTCACCTGTCGGCATGGTATGCGCGTCTGCCGGGGTATAGGCATCAGCCTGCAGCTGCAGCGTGTGGTGCAGAATATCGCCGGAGCCGTGGCCGTTGAGATTAAAATAGGAATGGTTTGTAAAGTTTGCAACGGTGTCTGCGTCGCAGACGGCGCGGTAATCAATATGCAGGCCGTTTTCATCATCAAGCGTGAACGTGATGGAAACCTCCAGCCGGCCGGGGAAGCCTTCCTCGCCGTCAGCAAGAACCGTGGTGAACTCCACGCTGTTTTCGCGGCAGCTGTAGCTCCAGAGCTTTTTATCAAAGCCCGTGTGACCGCCGTGGAGCTGGTTGGAGCCTTCGTTGGCGGTGAGCGCGTACCGTGTGCCATTGAGCACAAACGCGGCGTCTGCAATACGGTTGCCGTTGCGGCCGATGGACGCACCAAAATACCCGTCGTTTTGTTCATACTGGGCGGGGGTGTCATAGCCGAGAAGCACATCTGTGAGAACGCCATTGGCATCGGGGACGACAATGGACTGGATGGTTGCGCCATAGGAAAGCAGCGTCACGCGCATATGGTTGACATTTTCCAGTGTGATGGCGGCAACAGAGCCCTTGGAGCAGGGCGCAAGCTTTTGAATGGTCAGCATGAGAGAGTATATCCTTTCTTAAAACGAAATCTCAGGAAAAAGAGGCGCGTTGCAGCAGCAACGCGCCTCTGGAAGTTCTGCTGCACGGAAACAGCAAAGGCTCTTATTTCTTGGCAACGTACTTCTGCACGTCGATGGCAACCGCGATGATGATGATTGCGCCGCGGATGATATACTGCAGATAGGCATTGACACCGAGGAAGTACAGGCCATAGTTGATTGCCTGCAGGATGATGGAGCCGATCACGACGCCGGGGACAGTACCGATACCACCATTGAAGGAGACACCGCCGATGACGCAGCCTGCAATGGCGTCGAGCTCGTAGTTGATGCCGGTCGCGGTGCCGACAGACTGGATACGTGCGCCCTCGAGGAAGGAGGCGATACCATACATCAGACCAGCGTACAGGAATACACCCATGATGGTCTTGGTAACGGAGACACCAGAAACCTCAGCTGCTTCTGCGTTGCCGCCGACAGCGAACATGTTCTTGCCGAAGCGGGTCTTATTCCAGACAAGCCAGGTGAGAACACCAAGCAGCAGGAAGATGATGACCAGATACGGCAGCTTGAAGCCGAAGATGTCAATAGAGCCGGTTGCGAGGTTGACATAGCGGGTATCGAGAGAGGACAGCGCCTGCGTGGAGCCGGACGGCTGGTTCTCGATGTAGATGCAGCAAAGACCATAGGAGATCAGCTGCGTGCCGAGGGTGACGATGAAGGGGTGCATATGCAGCTTTGCCATGCCGAAGCCGTTGAACGCGGAAATTGCAACTGCGATTGCAATGCAGACGAGGAACGGCAGAATCAGAGGCAGCGGCTCGGTGATGCTGGGATAGTATCTCGAAGCAAACGTGACGGACTGCAGCATGGAGGCTGCGACTGCCGCGCAGAGGCCGAGCACACGGCCGACGGACAGATCGGTACCGGCAAGAATGATGATACCAGCAACGCCGTATGCCAGAATACCCTTCGTGGAGGCCTGCTTCAGGATGGTAATCAGGTTGCCGACGGAAAGGAAGTTCGGCTTAATGATTACGATGACAACCAGAAGCAGCACCAGGATAATATACAGTGCGTACTTCAGCAGAATATCCTTGATATGCTGCGAATTAACTTTCTTAGAATTCGTCATTTTCTCAACCTCTTTATACATATTGCGCAGCCAGACGCATGATGGTTTCCTGCTCATTTGCAACGCCGCCGAAGTCCTTGCCGCGCTCGAGAATGCCGGCCATGTGGCCGTTGCTCATGACAAGAATACGGTCGCAGATACCAATCAGCTCCGGCATTTCGGAGGAGACCATCATGACAGCCTTGCCCTGCTTGGCAAGCTGCAGGATGAGCTCGTAAATTTCGTACTTTGCGCCGACGTCGATGCCGCGGGTCGGCTCGTCGAGGAGCAGGACCTCAGGCTGGGTCAGCAGCCACCGGCCAAGAATAACCTTCTGCTGGTTGCCGCCGGAGAGGTTTTTAATCAGCGTTTTCTGGGACGGCGTTTTGATGTGCATGGACGAAATGGACCAGTCTGTGTCTGAGACCATTTTTTTATCGGAAAGCAGCGGTCCCTTTTTGTAAGAACCGAGGTTCGAGATTACAGTATTGAACAGAATATTGGCATAGGGGAAGATGCCGGTCGCGCGGCGCTCCTCCGTCAGCATGGCAAAGCCATTTTTGATGGACTGACGCGGATTTTTGTTGGCAATGGGCTTGCCATGCAGCGTGATTTCGCCGCTCTCACGCTCCATAATTCCGAAGATCGTGCTCAGAAGCTCCGTTCTGCGGGAGCCGACCAGGCCGGCCACACCAAGCACCTCGCCTGCGCGAAGCTGGAACGAAACGTCCTGACATGTAGGCATATATTTGCCGGTCAGATGCGAAACATCCATCAGGACATCCCCGGGGACGTTATCTTTGGCGGGGAACCGGTTGGTCATTTCACGGTTGACCATGCGCTTGATGATGTCATCGGTGGAAAGATTCTCTGTCTTGTCAGTGGAAATCCACTGGCCGTCACGCATGATGGTGACTTCATCAGAAATGCGCTTGATTTCATCCATCTTGTGGGAGATATAGATGATGCCGACACCCTGGTCGCACAGACGGCGCATGATCCGGAACAGATGCTCAACCTCTTCGCTGGTCAGAGAGGAGGTCGGCTCGTCCAGAACGAGAATCTTTGCATTATAGGAAACTGCCTTGGCAATCTCCAGCATCTGACGCTGCGAGACAGCCATGGTGCCGATGATGGCCTTGGGATCGACATCGATTTCAAGATCGTCAAGAACGGCTTTCGTATCAGTATACATTTTTTTATGGTCGACAAGACCCGCCTTCAGCGGGAACCGTCCGAGCCACATGTTCTCCATCACGTTGCGGTAGAGAACCTGATTGAGCTCCTGATGCACCATGGCCACGCCCTGGTCGAGCGCATGCTTCGGGCTGGTAAAATTGATTTCCTGCCCGTTCATGCGGATAGAGCCCGCATCCTTTTTGTAGATACCGAACAGGCACTTCATGAGCGTCGACTTACCGGCGCCGTTCTCACCCATCAGAGCATGGATGGAGCCGGGACGCAGCTGAAGTCGTGCATGATCCAGAGCCTTGACGCCCGGGAACTGCTTTTCGATATCGAGCATTTCAAGCAAGTACTTTTCTTCCAAGTGTATCACCAATTCCTTTTTGAATAATCAAGTGGCCCCGGAGGGCCACTTGATTCATTTGCGAGTTGCGTACAGATTTACAGGAATAACAAATTATTCTGCAGTGATCTTTGCGTACGGGATACGGATGGAGAAGCCATCATCAGCCATGGTGTAGTCGGTGCCATCGAGCAGATCCTTGCCCAGAGCGCCGTTGATGGCGATGAGGATGTTGGCCTTGCCCATTGCGTCGCCGTCCTGCTTGACAGTACCGTAGAGCTTGCCGGCGTTGATGTATTCAACAGCGGTATCGGTGCAGTCAACGCCGATAACGACCACTTCGTCGCCGCCGTCGCCGAGGTTGTAGCCGACTTCGTTCAGAGCAGCGATGACGCCGATTGCCATGTCGTCGTTGTTGCAGAACACAACTTCAATGTTCTCAACACCCAGAGCGGCGATCTGTGCGGTCATCATTTCCTGTGCCTTGGCAGCGTCCCAGTTCGCAACCTGGTTCTCAGCCATCATTTCGCACGGAACACCCTGCTCGATTGCAGTGGACAGGGAATACTCAGTACGGGCAATTGCTTCAGCGTTGTTGACTTCGCCTTCGAACTCGAGGGTAGCAACCTTGCCGTCGCCGTTCTTGTCAACCTTCTCGGGGTTGGCAGCGTACAGCTCAGCGAGAATCTCGCCCTGCATGATGCCAGCTTCTTCCGGCTTGGTGCCAATGAAGATGGAGTTGGAGCCGGTCACAATTGCAGAGTCGGTCGGCTCCTTGTTGTAGAAGGAAATCGGGGTGTCATACTGCTTTGCCAGGTCGACCAGATACTGGCCGGCGGAGGTGTCGCAGAGGTTGATGATGATGTGGTCCTTGCCGGAAGCGAACATGACGTCAGCCTGGTTGTTCTGCGTAGCCTGGTCGTCGTTGCCGTCCTGCATTTCGAGGTTGATGGTCAGGCCCTTCTCAGCGCCGATCTCCTTGGCATACTTGTCCATAGCAACACGGACAGAGGAGCCGTAGGTGTCGGAATACTTCCAGACGAGGACGCCGATGTTGAGCTCGGTCTTGCCAGCAGCAGCTGCATCGGAAGCGGTATCCTCCACAGTGTCGGCAGCGGGGGTCTCGGCAGCTGTATTGTCAGCAGCCGTGGTGTCGGTCGTGGTCGTGGTGTCAGCGCTCTTGGACGCGCAGGCTACCATGGCCAGAACCATCATCACTGCAAGAAGCAGGGCGATGATCTTTTTCATTTCGTTTTCCTCCTAAAATAGTGTTCGGACAGTTGCCTGTCTACGTTCTCATTCTACCTTTTTCGGAAAAACAGAAATAGTAAAAAACGTTTCCAAAGTAGAAAAAACATGTTTCGGAGCGTAAAAAAACCGGAGTTCCTTTTGTGCAATTTGCCCTATATCTTTCTTTTTTGCGGCCTGATACAATATAATAAAAGAAAATAAAAAAATACTCATGCCAAACGACCTGTTCTTGTGTACGAACGATTGCTGCCGGTACAAAATTACCAGTATCGGGTCAAGGAGGAACTGCGTATGCTCGATCTCAAAAACGCCGGATTGACGGAACTTCTGAATGACTTTTATACTCTGACTGGCCTCAAGCTCTGCATTTTTGACACAGATTATGAGGAGTGTGCCTCGACGCCGACCAAATGGGTGCCTCTGTGCGCCAGGATGCGTCAGGATCCGGAGTTTGACCGGCGATGTAGGAACTGCGATGCTGCACATATGCAGATCTGTCGACGGACGAGAAAGCCGCTGCAGTACCAGTGCCACGCGGGGCTGACAGAGTATCTGGCGCCGCTTTATTACGAGGGCGTCATTGTGGCGTTCTTGTGCATTGGTCAGGCAACCTACGGCGAGCCGGAGGAGATCCGGCGCATCGAGGATTACACCACGCAGTTCGGCGTCAGTGTGGAGGAGGTGCGCACGCTCTATGAAAAGCAGACGCACTACACACCGGAGACAATCAAGGCCGCCTGCAATATTCTCGATGCCTGCATCAGCCATATCTATCACCAGCGGATGCTGGAGGTGCGCAGTCTCGACACGGCGCAGCAGATCGAAAAATATATCAATGACAACATTGCATGGGATCTGTCCATTGAGCATCTGTGCACGCACTTTTCCGTGTCCCGGGCGGAGCTGTACCAGCTGTTCCACACGAATTTCAGCGCCTCTGTCGCGGATTACATCCGCAGCAAGCGCATTGCGCTTGCTGAGCAGATGATCCGGGGGACCACCATGCAGATCTCTGAGATTGCGGCAAATGTCGGGTTTTACGACTATAATTATTTTTCCAAGGTGTTTCATAAAAAGTTTGGGGTTTCCCCGCGGGAATACCGAAAAAAGCTGGAGCAGGATGACAATTCAACGGATGTTAACGATAACGATCCGGGCGGATCCGTGCACAAAGCATAAAAAATTTTCGCATCCGTACAAAAATTACTAGTGCAAATACGATTTTCCTGCTATTGTGATAAGAAGAAAACAACATGATCCCAAACAAGAAAAGGAGGATTCGCTTATGAAGCAGTGCGCATATTACGGCCATGAGTCGCAGCTGTTCGGTGTGGAGGAATACCGGCTGGCCGGCGGCAAGGGCGACGGCATGCGGCTTCTGCAGGTGAAAAACGGCCTGGGGCTGGAATTTACCGTTTCGGCGGACCGCTGCGCAGATATCGCAAGACTGAGTCTGCATGGCCAGAACTGCGGCTTTTTCTCGGTCAACGGCTACGTTGACCCGGCCTATTACGATGACAGGCAGGCCGGATGGCTCAAGAACTTTACAGCGGGCTTTCTGACCACGTGCGGTCTGCTGGCTGTCGGCTCGCCCTGTACCGACGAGGGACAGGAGCTGCCGCTGCACGGCGCAATTGACAATATCCCGGCAGAGCATATCCTGTGGGATATGGATGAGGAAAAGATCTGGATCAAGGCGACCATGCGCCATGCGCAGATCTTTGCGGAAAAGCTTCTGATGACGCGCACCATCACGTGCTCGAAGCTGAAAAACGAGATCACAATCGAGGATAAAATTGAAAACATCGGCGCCGAATGCACGCCGGTGATGCTCCTGTACCATATGAACATGGGCTATCCCATGCTTTCTGAGGACGCCGAGCTCTGCATCCCTGCGGCGGAGGTTCTGCCCCGCAACGAGCATGCAGCAGAGGACATTGACACCTGGAACAAGGTGCTCACCCCGACGCCAGGCTTTGAGGAGCAGTGCTATTACCACGAGTTCAAGGGCAAGCCCGGTATGGCGGCAATTTACAACCATGCACGCGGCTATGGTCTGCAGATACAGTTCGATTCGTCGAGCCTCGACTGCTTCACGCAGTGGAAGATGATGGGCTACAAGGACTATGTCATGGGCCTGGAGCCGGGCAACTGCTACCCCGATGGGCGTGACGTGATGCGCAGCACGGGCCGGCTCAAATTCCTCGAGCCGGGAGAAAGCAAGTGCTACGGTGTGCGTCTGACCATGATCGAAAATGACGATCAGTGGCAGACAATTCTGAATCAGGCAAAATAAAAAGGAGACAAATGCATTATGAACGCACAAGAAGCAGTCAAGCAGGCATGGCAGCATCATACCATTGTTCCGGCATTCAATATTCCGCACCTGCCGATGGCAAAGCCCGTCATTCAGGCGATTATTGACGAAAAGACCATTGCCATGGTGCAGGTCGCGCGTCTGGAGTGGGAAAAGTTTGAGGCGCAGAGCCCGGAGGCCGTTGCGGAGGAGTATTTCAGGTATTACGACCCCAAATACACCCTGCTGCATCTGGATCATGTGCCTGTGATCGATGAGGATCACAAGCGTGTCGATTATATGCCGATTCTTGAGCGTGCCGCGAAGGCCGGCTATCAGTCGGTCATGGTTGACGGCAGCCGCCTGCCGCTTGCGGAGAATATTGCAGTCACCAAGGAAGTGGCCGCGTTTGCCCATGCGCATGATATTGCCTGTGAAGCAGAGCTTGGCTCCGTCATGGGCCATGAGGGCAACGGCGTGAACCTTGACTATGAGGAAGTGTTCCGCACGAAGAAGGGCTTTACCGATCTTGGCGAGGCAAAGCAGTTTGCAGAGGAAACGAAGTGCGACTGGCTGAGCGTGGCTGTCGGCTCCATCCACGGTGCAATTGCAGAGGGCGTGCGCAACCAGAAGAAGCCGGAGGCGCGGCTGGATATTGCGCATATCGCGGATCTCAGCAAGGTTACGAATATTCCGCTTGTGCTGCATGGCGGCTCGGGCATCAACAACCAGTGCATTCTTGACGGCATTGCCAATGGCATTGCAAAAATCAACGTCGGCACCGAAATCCGGCAGACGTATGAGCGCACGCTGGACGAGACGCATGACGTGGAGAAGGCGCGCGCGGCGGTCTATACCCGCACCTGCGAGATCATTCGCTCGTTCCACATCGAAAACAACCAGCCGAAGCTGTTCGGCTGAGCATAACTGGAGGATGCTGTTATGAAGAAAAAGATGACATTTGCCCTTTGCTTCTGCAACCGCGGCTTCATGCCCGGTGAGCTGATCTACGGCGCACGCGACGACATGGTCAAGGCTGTCACCGACGCCGGCTATGATTATATCATGATGGACAAGGAGCTCACCCGCTATGGCGGCGTCGAGACGAGAGACGAGGGCCTGCTCTATGCCAAATGGCTCAAGGAGCACGAGGGCCAGTACGACGGCGTGATTTTTTCCATGCCGATTTTCGCCGACGAAAACGGCGCCATCACCGCGCTGCAGGATGCCGGCGTGCCCATTCTCATGCAGGCGTATCCCGACGAGATCGGTAAGATGGACTTTGCCCACCGCCGCGATGCCTACTGCGGCAAGTTCTCCGTCACGGACGTGTTCTGTCAGTACAATGTCCCGTTCACGGTGCTCAAGCCCCATGT
>CAKUAM010000018.1 GCA_934636305.1 uncultured Oscillospiraceae bacterium | reverse complement strand
CCGCAGGAGCTGCTGGAGGCAGCCAGCCGGGTCATCGGTCTCGGCAGCGGCATGCCGCAGATCTTCAACGACGAGGCTGTCATTCCCGCGCTTATGTCGCACGGCATCAGCGACCAGGATGCGCGCAATTATGCGATCGTCGGCTGCGTGGAGCTGACCACACACGGCAACGCCCTCGGCTGGAGCGACGCTGCCATGTTCAACCTTGTCAAGGCGCTCGAGCTGACGCTCAGCGGCGGCATCGATCTTCTGACCGGAAAGCCGCTCGGCCCCGATCTCGGGAACCTTACGACCTACAAAACCTATGCCGATCTGGAAGCCGCCTTTGCAGCACAGATCGATACCTTCTGCGACAAGATGGCCGCCTGCATCGACGTTGTGGAGCAGATGCACGCAAAGCTCCTGCCCACGCCCTTCCTGTCCGCTGTCATTGACGACTGCATGGAAAAAGGGCTCGACGTCACGCGCGGCGGCGCGCACTATAACCTCAGCGGTGTGCAGGCCATTCAGGTTGCCAACGTGGCGGACTCACTCGCCGCGATCCGCCAGCTCGTCTATGAGGAAAAGACTGTCTCCGCCGAACGCCTCCTGCACGCGCTGCAGACCAATTTTGAGGACGATCCGCTTCTCCGCGCGACGCTCCTCCACAAGGTCCCCAAATACGGCAACGATGTCACATGGGTCGATGAGCTCGGTGCAAAATGGGTCAATTACTTTGCCTCCCGGCTGGAGCGGTACCGCAACGGCCGCGGCGGTATCTATCAGATGGGGCTTTACACCGTTTCGGCGCATGTCCCCATGGGGCAGAACGTCGGTGCGTCGGCGGACGGCCGTCTGGCCGGAGATCCGCTGGCTGACGGCGGCGTTTCCGCCATGTATGGCCGTGACACCAACGGGCCAACCGCCCTTCTGCAGTCCGTCGCGCGCCTGCCGTTCCGCAGGGCCAGCAACGGGACGCTGCTCAACATGAAATTTCTGCCCGCCTTTTTCCGGACGGATACGGGGATCCGGAAGTTCACCCAGCTTCTGCGCGCGGTCTGCGCGCTCGGTATCAGCCATATCCAGTTCAACGTCCTGAATGAAGCAGACCTGCGCGCGGCGCAGCGTGAGCCGGAAAAATACCGCGGGCTGACCGTCCGGGTCGCGGGCTACACGGCCTACTTTACGGAGCTTGCTCCGGATCTGCAGGACGAGATCATTGCCAGAAGGACGTATGAGGGCGTATGACCGGTGTAATCTTTGACTGCAAGCGCTTTGCCATCCACGACGGCGAGGGGCTGCGGACGACCTTATTTCTGAAGGGCTGCCCTCTGCGCTGCCCGTGGTGCCAGAATCCGGAGGGGCTGCGCCGCGAGGTACAGCTGTGGCACCGGCAGAGCCAGTGCCTGCAGTGCGGCTGCTGCGCGCAGGCCTGCGAAAAAGGCACCATCGTCATGCAGCCCGGCCCGGTCATCGACCGCACCCGCTGCAACGCATGCGGCGTGTGCGTTGAGGCCTGCCCCGCAGCCGCGATGGAGCTCTGCGGCAAAACGGTCTCCGCCGAACAGGCCGCTGCCCTTCTGCTGCGCGACCGTGTGTTCTTCGGCTCGCAGGGCGGCGTGACGCTCTCGGGTGGAGAAGTGCTCGCTCAGCCGGACTTCGCCTGTGCGGTGCTTTCCCTGTGCAAAAAGGCCGGGGTTGACACGGCTATCGAAACGAGCCTCTATGCGCCGGAGGATGCCATCCGCAGCCTGATGCCGGTCACGGACCACTTTTTGATCGATATCAAGCTTTTCGATCCGGCCCGGCATAAAGCCGTGCTCGGCGTCGACAACACGCCGGTCCTCCGCAATTTTGAGCTGCTCTATGACAGCGGCGCAGACATTCTCGTGCGCACGCCGCTTATCCCCGGCTATACGGCGGACGCAGAGAATCTGCGCGCCATCGCCCGGTATCTCGCCGGGCGCGCGCCGGAGGCACGCTATGAGCTTCTGAACTTCAATCCGCTGTGCAGAAGCAAATATCAGTCGCTCGGCCGGTCGTATCCGGTCGGCGGCAACGCCTGCAGCGCGCAGGAAATGGATGCATTTTACGAAATCGTCCGGCGCGCAGGCGTCAAACATTTAATAAAGGAGTGATCTTATGCAGCAGGATTTTCTGCAGCTTGCCCACGCGGATCTGCCGGTCTACCTGACCGATGTCTACCGCGATTTTCAAAAGAATGGTACACGGCCGTTTCATCTCCGGCTGACGCTCTATGACGGGACAGCCCGCAGCTTTCCGCTGCAGCTGCCGCCCGCAGAAGGTTCGGAGGAGACCGCGTTCCTCGCCGAATATGTCCACGCATTTCTCTATAATCTTCTCTCCTCGCTCGGCGCTCGCGTCGTGGAGCTGTATTTTGATCCCGCCGATCAGGCGCTGCAGGCGCTTGCCGCGGCACTCCCGGAGGTTTTTCAGCTGCACACGCCCCGTCTGCAGCGCACCGGATACGGGAAATGCCTGAACGTTAACGACCGCGTCCTTGCGGCGCTGCTGCCGGACGAAGCTGGCTTTTCCTTCCGGACGCATCCCCTCTGCGAGGAGCCGGAAGCGCAGGCCGTTCCGGTCTGCACCGGCGCATCGGTCCTTTCTCAGCTTCCAGCGCGCGCGGAGCACGCCATGCTGCTCGGGATCGACGTGGGCGGCACGGATATCAAGCTCTGCGCGAGCGTGAACGGAGATCTTTGTGTATTCAAGGAGTTTGACTGGTTCCCTGCCGCATTCACGCAGGCCGGTCAGCTGACGGAGCCGATTGTCTTCCTCACGCGTCTGCTGCGCGCGGCAGCAAGTCTGGCCGCCTGCGGCAAGCACAAAAGCATTGTGCAGGAGGCGCTGGATAAGGGCGCCGACCGTGCCGGCATGGAGGCCGCGCTGGCACAGATGGAGGCCGCCGCCGGGCAGAAGCTGCGCAGCTTTGATGCCATCGGCCTAAGCTTCCCGGATGTAGTCATCGACAACCGCATCGTCGGCGGCGAGACCTATAAGACCCGCGGCATGCGGAATAATCCGGCGCTGGACTATGAGACGGAATTTGCAAAAATCGGCCGCCTGCGCCAGCTTCTCGCCGCCTATACCGGCTCTGAGAACCGTGTCCTTCTCACAAACGACGGCCCAATGGCGGCCTTCACCGAGGCGGTCGAGCAGGCGGCCGCCGGTGCGGATACCTCGCGGGGCTTTTTCGCGCATACGCTGGGCACGGAGCTTGGCACCGGCTGGGTCCGCGCGGACGGCTCCATCCCTCAGATCCCGCTGGAGGTCTATAACTTCATCATCGACCTTGGCAGCTATCGTCAGCGGCAGTTTGATGCCGACGACGCCAGGAGCGTTCTGAATTTCAACACCAACCTTCCCGGTACGCTGCAAAAATATCCGTGCCAGTCCGGCGTTTTCCGTCTGGCCGCGAAATATCTGCCGCAGCAGGAGCCGGACCTCTGGGCGGAGGCCATGGCGCGTGGCCTGTTCCGCTGGCAGGGCGAAAAACTGCTCGTGCCGACCGAACCACAGGATATGCGGAAGCCATGTCTGGAATTTTTCATGGAAAAGGCCGCAGCGGGCAGTCCCGCGTGTCAGGAAATTTTCCGCCAGATCGGCGAGCATATGGCAGTCACATGGGAGCAGACGGAGCTTCTTCTGCACCCCGGTGTGCCTTCCCGCACGCTGTTCGGTCGGCTGGTCAAAAACGAGGCCTGCTTCCGCCTGCTCTGCGAGGGCGCGCACCGACGCGAGCCGCAGCTCGTCCAGTACGCCGCCGACGACGCGCTGGCCAACACTGCCCTCATGCGCCAGCTTGCCGCACACCCTGTCTATACTGTTGCCCAATTCGCCCAGGCTGTCGGCGCCATCTACTACGCCTGCCTCAGCCTGTGAGCCTCCGCCCCACCGTCAGTTGCAGGGCTATGAACGAAACAGATCGGGACTGCCTCAATTGATTTTGGAAAATCCTTTTGAGACAGTCCCATGTTGTATCTTGATGAATGATCGGAATCGTGGGGTGGCTTGTCTTTCAGTTTGTTCCTGCAGTTTTCAGATACACCCTAGTCGGAATCAAAGCTTACGAAACGGTGCCCTGCTGCGATTGTGAATGGTCAAACTTTTGCCGTGCATTGTGTACCGAACAGGTTTCCTGTTCGGTACATTGCTTTTTTTGCAGGAGTCTGCTATACTTTTCGTGAAAGAAAGGTGTTTTTATGAAGGATTTTCTCTGTCGGCTGTTTACGCCGTGGAACGCGGCGGATCAGTTTGAAACCGACGATGCGTTTTATGGATTCCTGCTTGGGCGCAATAAGGTGCTCAATACTATCCGCGTGATCCTGTTTGCGGCAGCATTTGTGCTGCTGATGATCGGCTATGCCGTGTCGGACACAACAAGCGGCTATTCGATCGCCGATATCGCCAACCAGCCGTATTATCTGATTGCGGTCTGTGTACTGGTCGCGGCGCTTGCGCTGTCGCTGGTGATGATCCGGAACGAAAAGCAGCTGCCGGCGGGAATGCGGCAGAAATAAAAGAAAACGGAGCAAAGCTATGGACGCAGTTTCTCTGCAGAATGTCAATAAAACCTATACCTCATACTCCACCGAGATTGTCATCGACCATGCCGGGCGCGAGAGCCGCACACGACGAGTGCTGCGGGATCTTTCTGTCAGCTTTCCGGTTGGACACCTGAGCGTGATTGTGGGGCGCAGCGGATGCGGCAAAAGTACGCTTCTGAAGCTGCTGGATAAAAAGGAGCAGCCGGACAGCGGTGAGATTCTGATACCGGCGGGCTGGCGCAGCGCCATGCTGAGCCCGGCTCCGTACCTCATCACGTGGACGAACGTGCTGCGCAACGTGGCGATGGCGTGCGGCGTCGGCAAGACGCCGGACGAGCGCATGGAGCGCGCGGTTGACTTTGTCCGGATTGTCGGCCTGCAGGACTATGTTGACCTGACCCCGGCGGAGCTTTCAACCGGGATGAAGCAGCGGCTGGGACTCGCGCGGGTGCTGGCAAGCCAGGCGCAGCTGCTGCTGATGGACGAGCCGTTTGCCTCGCTTGATTTTCTCACGCGCGGAGAGCTGCAGGAGCAGCTTCTGCGCATCCAGCGGGAAATGCCGCGTACAATTGTGCTCGTGACCCATCAGCTGGATGAGGCGCTGCTGCTCGGGGAAAGGATCATCGTCATGCACCCGGACAGCACTGTCCGGGAGTTTGATCTGATGCAGACCGGGTATCCGCGGGATCTGGAGAGCGCGCAGATGCGGGAACTGAAGGCGCAGATTACGGCCGAATGCAGAAAGCAGACGGCAGAGGAATAAAGACAGTCAGGTAAGACAAAAGGTACGCCCGAAATGCGGGGCGCACCTTTCCGGCAAGACGGAAAGATAGAGCCGCCGGAGGCATACACCCTAGAGATGTCACAACCCGCACAACCGCTGTGCGGGTATATTTCTTTATTCGGGCAGATACAGTGTAAATCTGCTGCGCTGCACATGCAGCAGCCCCTCCTGCTGCATGCGGGAAAGCTCAGCGGACATGGCGCTGCGGTTGACGGACAGAAAATCGGCCAGCTGCTGACGGTCAAAGGGAATGGTGAAGCTGGCGCTGCCGGCTCTGCGTGCCTGCGCGGACAGATAGGACAGAAGCTTTTCCCGCGTCGAGCGCTGGGAGAGAAAACTGGCTTTTTCGTTGAGCAGGATGTTTTTCCGGGCCAGTGTGGAGATGAGATTCTGTGTGAGCGTTTTGTGCTGCGCACAGCATTTTTCACACGGGGAAAAAATTGCGTCTGTGCGCAGATACAAAACGCGCCCGGGCACACGGCACACGGCGCTGACCGGCGACGGCTGGTGCGCGCAGGCAAATGCCTCGGCGAACAGATCGCCCGGGCCGATCGTCGTGAGAAGGTTCCGGTTGCCCCAGAAATCCTCCTGCGAAAGCTCCAGCTCACCGCTGAGCACGATGCCGAGTGAGGACACCGTTTCGCCGGTGTGCAGCAGATACTGCCCGCGGCCATATTGTGCCTGCCGCGCGGAAAGACACGGCAGCACGGCGGAGATTTCCGCCTGTGACAGACCGCGGAACAGGGAACACTCGGTTAAAACTGAAAGAAATTCCATGATGCAACGACTCCTTCGTTGGAAAAACAACATACTATTTTCTCATAGTATCCTATACTATACCCAGAAAGTCAAGGGAGGCGACGCAAGATGATTATGGACGGCTGCCAGGGAAAGCCGCGTACCCCGACCATTGAGGATCGGCTCTGCCCGAACTGCGGCAACCCGGTCGAGATTTTTTCTACGGATACAGAGGTGACGTGCGACCGGTGCGGCTTCGTCATTTATAATGACAAGCTCAGCTGCGTGCAGTGGTGTAAATATGCCAGACAGTGCGTGGGAGAGGAAACGTATCAGAGCCTCATGGAGATTGCCCGGCGCAATCAGGCGAAGATCGACGCGGAGCGTGCAGCGAAGCGTCAGGCAAAGCAGCATACACAGGAGGATGCAATATGAAACGCACAATCATTGAAATTGACGGGAACGCATGCACCGGCTGCGGCCTGTGTGCATCCGCGTGCCACGAGGGTGCAATTGCCATTGTAGACGGCAAAGCGAAGCTCCTGCGTGAGGATTATTGTGATGGGCTTGGCAACTGCCTGCCCGTCTGTCCGGTGGACGCCATTCACTTTGTGGAGCGCGAGGCGGCGGCCTACGATGAGCAGGCCGTGCTGCAGGCAAAAAAGGAGCGGCTGACGGCGCAGGCCGTCGAGGCGGTACAGAGCATGAGAAATCCTGACGTGCCCGCGCCGCAGAAGCTTGCGTGCGGCTGTCCCGGCTCGCAGGTAAAGACAGTTCCGCATACGGCGTCCGCTGCGCCGGTGGCACAGGTTCCGGGGCAGCTGCAGAACTGGCCGGTGCAGATCAAGCTTGTGCCGGTGCGTGCGCCGTATTTTAACGGCTGTGAGCTGCTGCTTGCGGCAGACTGTACGGCATATGCGTATGGAAATTTCCACCAGGAGTTTATCCGCGGATGTGTCACGCTGATCGGTTGTCCAAAGCTGGACAGCGTGGATTATGCGGAAAAGCTGACAGACATTCTGACTGAGAACGAGATCAGAAGCGTTACGCTCACCCGCATGGAGGTGCCGTGCTGCGGCGGTCTGGAATATGCCGCACGGCAGGCCATCGAGCGCAGCGGAAAGGACATTCCCCTTCGGGTTGTGACAATCTCCGCCTCTGGGGAAATTCTGGAGGATGCAGAATAACAAAAACTCCGTGCGCCGGTCTCAAACCGGCGCACGGAGTTTTTTATGGACGCAGCAGCAGTCCGTCTGCCAGCTCCTGCTTTGCCAGCTTCTGCAGCAGCACATGCTGCTTCTTGCCGGTGGAATTATAGGGGAGCTTGTCAGTAAAGCGGTAGAACCGCGGGCATTTGTACACGGAGAGCTCATCGCCGCGCACGCACCAGGCGTTGAGCTCCTGCACGGTGAGCGATGGATCCGAGGCAATGATATATGCGGCGACACTCTGCCCGCGTGAGGCATCGGGAACGCCCACCACCATGCAGTCGGCAACCTTCGGGTGGCGGCAGATCACTTCCTCCAGTTGGGCCGGATAGATATTCTCGCCCATACAGACGATCATATCATCCCGGCGTCCGCAGACGGTGATGAAGTGGCGGCTGTTCCAGGTGCCGACATCCTTGGTATAGAACCAGCCGTTGTGATACTTCTCCGCGGTCAGCTCCGGGTTATCTGTGTAGCAGAGCGCGGATTTGTATGAGGCATGAATGATGATCTCACCAGGGGTCTGCCCGTCAGCGGGGACAACGTCATCCGGATCTGCCGGATGGTCGTCATAGAGCTTGACCACGCGGACCTCGTCATCGGTGCAGCTGC
Organism: uncultured Oscillospiraceae bacterium; assembly: GCA_934636305.1. Taxonomy (GTDB): domain Bacteria; phylum Bacillota; class Clostridia; order Oscillospirales; family Oscillospiraceae; genus CAG-170. The sequence continues at coordinate 20,847 of CAKUAM010000018.1, read as the reverse complement.
GCCCGGCGCTGCCGGCCATCTCCGGCAGATCCTCCGGACGAAGGAAGCTGTTCCAGAACGTTTCTGTTGTGCCGTAGCCGTTGAAAATGCGCGGCGTGAGCAGCGTCTGATAGCGGATGCAGCTGTCCCTATCCAGCGGGCTGCCCATTGTGACAATGCCATGCAGCGCAGAGAGGTCAACCGGGTGCTTCTCCTGCCGCAGCGCCAGCTTCTCGAGCGCCGACGGCACGCCGATGAGGAAGGTGATGCCGTATTTCTGTACGTAGTCAAAGCACGTTTTCGCGCCGAACATCCGCATTACGACCAGGCAGGCGCCGACATACAGCGTTGGCGTCGGGCCGCCGGAGTGCAGGCCGCCGCGGTGGAACCACGGCGTCATGTTCATGGTGACGTCCGAGGGCGTCAGCGGAAAGTGCATGATTGCGTCATGGGCGGAGAGCACCTCATTGACATTGTTGAGGGGCACACCCTTTGGGGTGCCGGTTGTGCCGGAAGTGCCGAACCGCGTCACCTCATCGTAAAGATTCGGCGTATAGTCGGTCACGGGCTCCGTGTCGCTGGCGCCGGCGATGAAAGCATCAAAGAAGCAGTGTCCCTCCGGCAGCGCAGGCGCCTCGCGGCGATAGTCAACGGCGATGACGGCAGCGGGCTTGTGATGGCTGAGGGCAAGCGCCTTGGCAGCCATCTCGCGCACATCGCAGTCATAGAGATAAGCCTTCGGACGGTCACGGTCAAGCAGCCGTGCCGTCTCTGCGGCGGAGAGGTTGAAATTTGCCGGGCTGTTGATCGCGCCGAGCTTTTGCGGGGCAAGATAGCTGAGCACGAACTGCGGCGAGTTATAAAGCTGGTACAAAACCACATCGCCCGGGCCGACGCCGGCCTGCTGCAATGCATTTGCCAGGCGGTTGCAGTCGCGGTTGAGCGCGTCATAGGTCCAGACGGTTCCGGACGGGGGATCAATCATGGCCGGCTTTTGCGCGAACCGTCGGACATTGCGCAGAAAGCCATTTATCCATGTGAAGCTGCGCTCAAAGACGGCCTGAAAGCCTGCCCTATCATAGGTGTTGTGCATAAATGGTTACTCCTTATACTGGCCCACGATGACGCAGGAATTTTGGCCGCCGAAGCCCATGGCGTTGGAGGCGGCGGCGCGGATCTGTTTTTGTTCGGGGTGCGCACCGACAAGCGTCAGCGGGCATTCGGGATCGGGCGTCTGCAGACCGAGTGTCGGCGGGAGAAGCCCTGTGCGTATTGCCTGGATGCAGGCAATAACCTCTGTGACGCCGCCGGCACCCATCATATGGCCGGTTGCGCCCTTTGTCGAGCTGACAGAGACCGGATGATCGCCAAATACGGCGCAGATGGCCGTCGCCTCTGCAATATCGCCCTTGCTGGTGGCGGTGCCGTGGGCATTGAGATAGCCGATATCCGCGGGCTGGAGGCCGGCGTCTGCAAGCGCCAGCCGGATGCATGCCGCCGCGCCTGCGCCATCCGGGGCAGGGGAGACGGGATGCACCGCATCCGAATTGTTGGCGCAGCCGAGCAGCCGCGCAAGAATTTTTGCGCCGCGCGCGCGGGCGAAAGCCTCGCGCTCGAGCACGAGCGCGCCGCCGCCCTCACCGGCGACAAAGCCGTTGCGGGCAAGATCGAACGGACGACTCTCGCCGGTGGGCGAAAGCGCATGAATTTTGTCGAGGGACTGCAAAAATGCAGGGCAGATGGCAGACTCGCCAGCCATGACAACGATGGCGTCGGCCATGCCGCTGCGCAGCAGCAGCGAGGCCATGATGATGGCGTCGCCGCCGGACGAGCAGGCGGTCGAGACCGTCAGGCTGGGGCCGGTGATCTGGTGCTGGATGGAGAATTGGCAGGCAGCCATATTGCCCATGTACCTGGTCAGCAGCTTTGGCTCGGCGGATCTGCCGCGCTGGTCCATATTCTGCTGCGTTTTGCTGAGAATATTCATGCCGTGCAGCGCCGTTGCCATGACGATGCCGGTGCGGTCAGAGCCGGTGAGCGCGGCCTGCGTCACAGCCTGTTCCGCCGCGGCGTAGGCATACTGGGCGTACGGCTCAAGATCGAGCGCGATACGCGTGGGCATATACTCCTTGGGATGGAAGTCATGAACCTCCGCTGCGCGGTGGATGGGGAGCTCCGCAGTATCCAGCTGCGTAATTTCGCCAATGCCGCAGGCACCGGAAAGAAGCCCGTTCCAAAAGGCGTCGGTGCCGATGCCGACCGGCGTAACGGCGCCCATCCCTGTGATGACAATAGACTCATGCATCGCGCCCACCGCCGATCTTTGCAAAGGCCAGGCAGGCGTTGTGCCCGCCGAAGCCGAGCGACGACGATAGCGCGACGTCAAATTCCTGTTTCCGGGCGACATTCGGCGTATAGTCGAGATCGCAGTCCGGGTCAGGCTCGTTGAGGTTAATGGTAGGCGGCGCAATGCCGTCACGCAGCGCAAGAACCGCGGCCACGGCCTCCGCGCCGCCGGCTGCGCCCAGCATGTGGCCGGTCATGGACTTGGTGGAGCTGATGACAATCTTGTGCGCGCGGTCCTCGCCGAGCGCCTTTTTGATGGCCAGTGTCTCAACCCGGTCGTTCATCGGCGTGCCGGTGCCGTGTGCGTTGAAGTAAACGCGGTCGGTGTCAATGCCCGTCTCGTGCCAGGCATCTGCGATGGCGCGGGCACCCTCTGCTGCGGAGGGATCGGGAGAGGTCATGTGATACGCGTCGCAGGTCGAGCCGTAGCCGGTCAGCTCGGCGTAGATCTTCGCGCCGCGCGCTCTGGCATGCTCATACTCCTCGAGAACCAGCACGCCGGCACCCTCACCCATGACAAAGCCTGTGCGGCGTGCGTCAAACGGAAGGGAGGCGCGCAGCGGGTCGCAGGAGGCGGAAAGCGCCTGCATGTTGGAGAAGCCTGCCGCGGCAAGGGCGTTGACGGTGGCCTCCGCGCCGCCGGCGACCATCGCGTCTGCGTAGCCGTGGCGGATCAGGCGCATTGCTTCGCCGATGGCGTTGGAGCCGGAGGCGCAGGCTGTGACCATCGGCATGGCCGGGCCCTTGCAGCCGAAGCGCATAGCGATCATGCTCGAGGCCATGTTGGCGATCATCATCGGGATAAAGAACGGCGAAACGCGGCGCGGGCCCTTTTCCAGGAGCTTCTGATGCTCCGACATGAAGGTGGCGATGCCGCCGATGCCGGTGCCAATGTAGACGCCGATGCGCTCGGGCTCAATTTCGCTTGCAATGCGGCTGTCGGCCATAGCCTGGCAGGCTGCCGCCATGGCGAACTGCGTATAAATATCGCTGTGCAGGACATCCAGCTTGTCCATGTACTGCTTGGGATCAAAATTGCGGACCTCGCCGGCAATCTTGACCTTAAAATCGGTGGTATCAAATTTCGTGATCGGGCCGATGCCGCAGCTGCCGGCGCAAAGCGCGTGCCAGAAGCTCTCTACATCATTGCCAACCGGGCTGACAACGCCCAGACCTGTGACAACTACTCGGTTCATGGTATCCTCCTTTTTATGCCTGCTCCTGCGCCAGAAGCGCCATCATGCGTGCATGGTAAAGCGGCTCTTTGCGTTTTAAGCTCATGGGCACCCATTTTTCTGCGTCCATGAAGCAGTGCTCGCTTGTGCCGGTGACAAGGAGCGCGTTTGTTTCAGCGTGGCGAACCTCATAGGAGAATGTCATGCGCACGCCGTTATACGAGGTGACGGTTGAGGTAATGCGCACCGGATCGTCATAGCGGGCGGGAGAAACATATTTGCAGGAGACGCTTACAACCGGGATCATGACGCCGTCCTGCTCCAGCTCGTGGTAGACAATGCCGTTCTTGCGCAGAAAATCTGTTCTGGCTTCTTCAAACCAGCGGATATAGTTCGAATGATGGACAATGCCCATCCGGTCCGTCTCATAGTATTGGACAAGACGCATATAAGGCTCTGTTCTGCTCATGCCTGTGCCTCCGCGCCGATGCGGCGGAACCGCTGATAGCGGTTTTCCAGCAGTGTGCCCATCGGCAGGGCATAGAGCGTCTGCAGCTGCGTCTGCAGCTGCTGCTTCAGCTCCTCATAAAATTCGGGCTTGCCGAGATTTGCTTCCGGGATCATGCGCTCGACTACGCCGAGTGCCAGCGCGTCCTCAGCTGTCAGACGGAGCTCGGCTGCAGCCTGCGCAGCCTTGGCTGCGTCCTTCCACAGAATGCTGGCGCAGCCCTCCGGAGAAATGACGGAGTACACCGCATTTTCCAGCATCCAGACGCAGTCGCCCGCAGCCAGTGCCAGTGCGCCGCCGCTGCCGCCTTCCCCGATGAGCACGGAGATGACAGGGGTGCGCAGCGCAGCGGTTTCCATGAGGCATTCTGCGATGGCCTGACCCTGTCCGCGCTCCTCTGCGCCGATGCCGCAGCACGCGCCGGAGGTATCGACAAAGCAGATTACCGGCCGGTGGAACTTTTCTGCCTGCTTCATCAGGCGCAGCGCCTTGCGGTAGCCCTCGGGATTCGGCGCGCCGAACCCGCGCTGCAGGCGCTCACGTGCAGTATGCCCCTTTTCAATGGCAATGACGGTGACAGGCTGCTCGCCAAGATATGCCACACCCGCGACAATTGCTGCGTCGTCTGCGAAGCGGCGGTCGCCATGCAGCTCAAAAAAATCAGTAAAGATGCCGGAAATGAAATCCGCGCCGGTCGGGCGTTTGCCGCCGCGCGCAATTTTTACGCGCTCATAGGCTGAGATCGGCATAGTATGTCCCTCCACAATGCAGCTGCAGCAGCTGCGAAATGACCTTCTTCTGCTCTGCGCGTGGCACGATGGCGTCGACAAAGCCATGGCTCAACATGCTCTCCGAGCGCTGGAAGCCCTTGGGCAGCGGCTTTTTTGTTGTCTGCTCGACGACGCGCGCCCCGGCGAAGCCGACGCAGGCACCGGGCTCGGCCAGAATGACGTCGCCCTCCATGGCAAAGCTCGCCGTGACGCCGCCCATGGTCGGGTCGGTCAGCAACGCAAGGAAAAAGAGGCCGGCGTCCGAGTGGCGCTTGACAGCGGCACTCGTTTTTGCCATCTGCATGAGGGAAATGAGCCCCTCCTGCATGCGAGCGCCGCCGGACACCGTTGTGCCGACGACGGGCAGACGGTGCTCCACCGCGTACTCAAACAGACGCGTGATGCGCTCACCCACAGCGGCACCCATGCTGCCCATCATAAAATACGGCTCCATGAGGAACAGGCAGCAGCGTGTGCCGCCAATGCTTGCCGTGCCGCACAGCACCGCCTCTGTTTCGCGGCTCGAGGCACGGACCGTGTCCAGCTTGGAGGCATAATTGGGGAATTGCAGCGGATCGTGCGATTCAATTTCGGAAAACAGCTCGGTAAAGCTGTCTTTGTCTGCCAGATAGTGCAGCCGCTGTCTTGCGCTCATGCGGAAGCAGTGGCCGCACGTGCAGGTGTTGTAATTGCTCCAGAGCGTGCTGATCGGGATTTCCCGATGGCAGTTGGGGCAGGTCTTTTCCGGTTCGCTGGCGTCGTTCTGGACGGGAACGGTGCGGCCGCCGGACTCCAGCTCATTCTTGGGCTGAAAAATAAAATTCAGAAACGGCATGGCTGTCAGCTCCCTTCTATCATGGTCAGATCGTACTTGCCGGAGGCAAAGCGCGGGTCGGAAATGAGCCGCAGCTGCTCGGCAATGTTTGTTTCAATTCCATCGATGACCAGCTCGCACAGAGCCGCGCGCATTTTGCGCAGCGCCTCCTCGCGCGTGGCGGCATAGACAATCAGCTTGCCGATGAGCGGGTCATAGAACGGGGTGACGCTGACCCCCTGTACCAGATAGGTATCGAACCGGACGAACGGGCCACCCGGCACATGCAGCATTTTGAGCTTGCCGGGGGCAAGTGCGTTGATGCGGCACTCGATGGCTGCGCCGCGCAGAGGAATATCCTCCTGCGCAAAGGTAAGGCTGACGCCTGCAGCCGTGCGGACCTGCCATTTGACAAGATCAATCTGGGTCAGCATTTCGCTGACTGCGTGCTCAACCTGCAGACGCACGTTCATTTCCATGAACCAGAGATTTCCCTGCCGGTCACGCAGAAATTCCAGCGTGCCAACGCCGGTGTAGCCGATTGTGCGGACAGCCTCTGCCACGTTTTTCATCAGAACGTCACGCTCGGCGGGGGTGATCGCGGGGGAGGGGGACTCCTCCAGGAGCTTCTGGTGGTGGCGCTGCAGGGAGCAGTCACGCTCACCAAGGCAGACCACATGGCCGGCCTCGTCTGCCAGAATCTGCACCTCAATGTGCCGGGCCGGGCTGACGCATTTTTCAAGATAGACGGCTCCGTCCCCGAATGCAGCTGCGCTCTCCGCAACAGCCAGCGGGAAAGCCTGCCGCAGCTCCGACTCGGAGCCGATGACGCGGATGCCGCGTCCGCCGCCGCCGGAGCGGGCCTTGAGCATAACGGGATAGCCGATCTGCGCTGCGGCCTCTACCGCGCTGGCGGCATCCGGGAGCACATCTGTGCCGGGGATGGGGCGGAGCGCCGTTTTGGCGAAGGCCTGCTTGGTGCGTGTTTTATCGCTCAGCGCCTGCATGCTGGCGGCATCCGGGCCAATGAATGCAATGCCGTTTTTCCGGCAGGCTTCGGCAAATTCCGCGTTCTCGGACAAAAAGCCATAGCCGGGGTGGATGGCCTGCGCGCCGGTCAGCATGGCGGCGCTGAGAATCTGCTTTTCATTCAGATAGCTGTCCTTGACGCTGGCCGGGCCGATGCAGATGCATTCATCGGCAAGTGCCGCATGCAGACAATCGCGATCCGCCTCTGAGCAGACCGCGACACTGGCAATTCCCATTTCCTTGCAGGCGCGGATGATGCGGACGGCGATCTCGCCGCGGTTTGCAATTAAAATCTTAGAAAACATATTTATTTCTCCACCAACGCGAAGGAGAACTCTGCCTTGACGCAGAGCGTATCGCCGATGTAGCCGCTGCCTTCTGCAAAATAGAAGGGCTTTTTGGCCCGCGTGATGCGGCAGCGTGTTTCAAAGGTATCGCCCGGGCGTACCGGGGATTTGAACCGGACGTTGTTGAGGCCGGTGTACATGGGCGTGCCGCCTGCCGGCATCTGATCCGCCAGCAGCACGCAGACCGACTGTGCAAGAATCTCGCACAAAATGACACCAGGCACGATGGGGTTTCCGGGGAAATGCCCCTTCAGGAACCAGGCATCTGCCGGAATGGTGAAATAGCCGTGCGCAACGTCGTCCTCTTTTTCCACGCGGTCAAGAAGGAGCATATTGTCGCGGTGCGGCAGGATGGTCATCAGTTCTTTACGGTTCATGGCTCATCCTCCAATGCAGAACAGCGGCGTGCCGTACTCCACACTCTGGCCGTTTTTGGCAAGAACCTGTACGATGGTGCCGTCCTGTTCCGCGGTGATTTCGTTCATGAGCTTCATTGCTTCGATGATGCAGAGCGTATCGCCTTTTTTGACGTGGTCGCCCTCCTTGACAAATGGATCGGAATCCTCCGTCGGCGCAGCATAGAACACACCGACCATCGGCGAACGGATCTGCGCAGAGGCCGAAGGCTCCTGTACGGCCGCGGCTGCCGGGGACGGAGCTGCTGCTGTGGGGGCAGCGGCCGGCGCGGCGCCGCCACGCTCCAGGCGCACGACGCCGACGTTCTCCTTGATTTCAAGGCCGGTCAACCCAAGCTCCTGCATGAGCATCGCATATTTTCTGATTTCAGCTTCGTTCATATCTTTCTGTCCCTCTCTGCGTTACATGGCAATGCCGCCGTCAACACAAAGTACCTGTCCTGTAATATAGTCTGCCTCTGCCAGAAATGCCACAGCGTCGGCAATTTCCTCCGGCTTTGCCATCCGGCCAAGCGGCACGGCGGCAGTCAGCTGCTCCGGTGCGATGGGCATGGCAGCGGTCATATCCGTCTCAACAAAGCCAGGGGCTACTGCGTTGCAGGTGATGCCCTTGGATGCAAGCTCCTTGGCGACGGATTTGGTCAGGCCGATGATACCGGCCTTGGAGGCAGCGTAATTCGCCTGTCCAGCGTTGCCGATGACGCCGGCAACGGAGGCGATATTGATGATTTTGCCGCTCGACTGGCGGATGAACAGGCGCGCGCAGTGGCGAACCATGTGGAACGTACCCTTGAGATTCGTGTCGATCACGTCGTCAAAATCTTCCTCGCGCATCACAGCGACAAGTCCGTCGCGGTTGATGCCGGCATTGTTGATAAGAATATCAATGTGGCCAAACTCCTGCTTGACAGCGGCAATGGTGGCTTTCGCTTCCTCAAAGCTTGCCACATTGCAGCGGTAGCAGGCGGCATGTACGCCGGACTGCGTGCGGCAGTCCTGGCACACGGCCTCCGCCTTTTCCGCATTGCCGGCATAGATAACGGCGACGTCCGCGCCCAGGGACGCAAGCTTTCGTGCAATGGCGGCGCCGATGCCGCGGGAGCCGCCGGTTACGACGGCTGTTTTTCCGCTCAGCATGAATGTACCTCCGAGATCGTTTTTTCAAGATCCGCCGCCTGTTCGGCAGCGTAGGTGCGGACGGCTTTGTCCGTCTTTGTGATAAGGCCGCAGAGCGTTCTGCCCGGGCCGAGCTCAATGAAGGTATCCGCGCCGGCGGCAATCATGCTGCGGACGCTGTCCTCCCAGAGAACGGGCGAGCAGATCTGCTTCGTCAGAAGGCCGCGGACATCCTGCGTATACGGCTGCGCGGTCAGGTTTGCATAGACTGGCAGCTGCGGCGCCTGCAGCTGTGCCTGTGCCAGATCGGCAGAAAAGGCCTCGGCTGCGCTGTTCATAAACGGCGAATGGAATCCGCCGCGAACCTTGAGCGGCACAGCGCGCCCGCCTGCCTCCTTCACGGCGGCGGACAGCGCGGCAATCTGGTCAGCAAGGCCGGAGACCGTTACCTGACCGGGGCAGTTGAAGTTGACGGGGTAGACCTCGGAAAATCTGGCGCAGAGCGCACGAACCGTGTCGTTATCCAGCTTCAGAACAGCGGCCATGGCCGTCTCGCGCTGCTCGGCGGCCCGCTGCATGTGGCAGGCTCGGCGGCAGACAAGCTGAAAGCCCGTCTCAAAGTCCATGGCACCGGCGAAGGTAAGCGCGGCCAGCTCACCGAGCGAAAAGCCGGCGGCCATATCGGCGGTAATGCCGGCCTCCTGCAGCGCGGCTGCGGCAGCCAGCTCCACCGTGAACATGCACGGCTGTGTGTTTTTTGTTTCGCAGAGTTCCTCCGCGGTGCCCTCGAAGCACTGCCGGGACGTATCCGGGCGCAGCGCGTCCGCCGCGTCAAACACGCGGCGCGCCGCCTCGGAGCGCTCGTACAACGCCCGGCCCATGCCGGGGTACTGTGCACCCTGGCCGGAGAATACGAATGCTATTTTACCCATGCCGCGGCTCCCTTCAGAAGCGGCTCAGCCTCCTCCATGACGCTGCGGACAATTTCAGCGGCGGGCTGAACCTTGTGAACCATGGCGGCAATCTGGCCGGACAGGAAGCAGCCGTGCTCCAGATCGCCCTCTTTGACGGCCAGACGCAGAGCGCCCACGCCCATCTGCTCAAGCTCCTCATCGGAGATGCCGCTGTACTCGGCCTTGGAATAATTGCGGGCGAACGCCGTGCGCAGGCTGCGGACCGGGTGGCCCAGCCGTTTGCCGGTGACCATGGTGGCCAGGTCGTTTGCCTTGAGAATCTTATCCTTATAGACAGGGGAGATGGAGCATTCCTCCGCGCTTAAAAAGCGCGTGCCCATCTGTACGCCGCAGGCGCCCAGCATCATGGATGCGGCCACACCGCGGCCGTCAGCGATGCCGCCGGCTGCCAGAACAGGCAGATCGGTTGCGTCGCACACCAGCGGCACCAGCACCATCGTTGTAAGCTCGCCCACGTGGCCGCCGGATTCGCCGCCCTCGGCAATGAGCGCGGACGCGCCAAGGCGCGTCATGAGCTTGGCCATGGCAACGGAGGCGACAACGGGAATGACGTGGATGCCGGCGTCCTTCCAGAGCTGCATATACTTGGTGGGGTTGCCAGCGCCGGTTGTCACGACGGCAACCTTTTCCTCGGCGGCAACCTGCGCCACCTCGTCAGCAAACGGGCTCATGAGCATGATATTGACGCCAAAGGGCTTGCTGGTCAGGGATTTGGCGATGCGGACCTGCTCCCGCACATAATCGGCAGGCGCGTTGCCGGCAGCGACAATACCAAGACCGCCGCCCTCGGACACGGCTGCGGCCAGCTTGCCGTCAGCAATCCAGGCCATGCCGCCCTGAAAAACCGGGTATTCGATCCCCAGCAGATCACAAAGCTTGGTATGGATCATGGCTTACGCTTCCATGTTGTTTTCAATGTAGGTGACGAGATCGCCGACGGTCTCAACCTTCTGCGACAGCTCAATCTCGGTGCCCAGCTTATCCTCAAGGTTCATGAGCATCTCAACGGTGTCGAGCGAGTCAATGCCGATTTCCTGGAAATTGGTGTCCATGGTGATCTCAGATGCGTCGCAGTCATTGCGCTCTGCGATCAGTTCTGCAATTGCTTCAAAAATCTTGTCTTTCATAATTATGGAATACCTCCGCTTGATTTTTTTTTGATTTGGGGTTATCATTGATAACTGCAGGGGCGAAAGAGACAAGTTATCAATGATAACATGCCCGCGCAGTTATCAATGATAACCCAAATAACTATTCTTGATTATATCATGTTTTTACCATTAGTCAAGCAGCGAAACTGCCAGTTTGTTTGATTCTGCGTCCGCGAAAACTGCAGAAAATGCAGAAAAATCATAGGAAATAGGTGTATAAAATGGAACATAGTTCCTCCGAACGCGTCTGCAGCACGCGTGACCAGCTGATTCTTGCCGGAATTGACGAGCTCAACCAATATGGAACACGTGGTTTTTCTACACGCCGCGTGGCAAAGCAGTGCGGCGTATCCTGTGCGGCGCCATATAAGCATTTCAAGGATACGCATGAATTTATTGCAGAGATCTTCGGCTATATCAACCGCCAGTACGAGCAGCAGCAGACGGTTGTGCTGGAAACGTTCAAAAACAGCTCGAATCGGGAGCTGCTTGTGGAGATCAGCATCAACTATATTCACTTTCTGACCGACCATCCGGCGTTCCGGCGCATCATTATGCAGAACTTCCAGGATTGCGACGAGGAATACCGCTGCCTGCGCGGGCAGCTGAGCCGGCGAACCTATGAGGCCGTCTCACGCTATTGCGAGGAGGTACACATGCCGCCGGATGTGCGCACGCGCAAGACGTTTATTGTCCGCGCAATCATTTATTCTGCGGCGCTGTTTTTTGACAACGGCGAGCTGGAATATAACGAGGAAAATATGGAAAAGGTCCGCTCCCTGCTGGAGCGCGAGTTCGACTTGCCATGAAAATAGGAAGCTGTCAAAAAACTACGAAAAGGAGTTGGACGACAGAGCAGCAGGGAAAGCGTGAAGGGGGCAAAGAGCCCCCTTCGCGTTCAATCAACCAGTTTTTCAAACTTTTTCGACACGCTGAGACAGAACATGCGGAGGATCCGGCTGGATCCTCCGCATAGTTTGTCATGTCAGGCTGCCCAGAGCGGCCTCAATATCGCCGATCATGTAAAGAGAGCCGTAGCACAGCACAACGCCGTCCCGTCCGGCGTGCTCCACCGCAAGCCGGACGCCGTCCGCCACAACGGGGCAGGCGGTTACAGGCTTGCCGAACTGGCCAAGATACCCGGCCAGTGTCTGTGCGTCCATGGCGCGCGGATTGGCAGGCGTGATGGTGATAAATTCCTTGGCAAACGGCGCAACATCGCGGTACATGCAAGTATAATCCTTGTCTGCCAGAACACCCGTGAGAATGGTAAGGGGCCGGCCCGGCAGATAATCGCGGATGTTTTTGACGAGCGCCTCAATGCACTGCGGGTTGTGGCCGCCGTCGATGATGAACAGCGGGTCACGGCGGCGCACATCGAACCGCCCCGGCCAGCGGACACTGGCCAGACCTGCGCGGATATCTTCATCGGTCAGCCTCCAGCCGCGCGACTGCATGACGGTCGCCGTTGTGAGGGCGACGGCAGCATTGTGCAGCTGATGCTCCCCAAGCAGCGGCAAGTGAAGCTGTCCAAAGCGTTCCCAGTCGAACACCTGACCGTCAAGATCGTGGGAGATGAGATGGATGTCAGCAAAATCGGCCTTGTGGAGCGCTGCGCCGACGGCCTGGCAGCGAGCTTCGATCACGGCCTCAACCGACGGCTTTTCCCGGTAAATAACCGCGTCGCAGCCTGGCTTGATGATGCCGGACTTTGTGGCGGCAATCTTCTCCAGCGTATCGCCGAGGACTTCGGTGTGATCGAGACCGATGTTGCAGATCACGGCGGCCTCCGGCGGCAGGATCACATTGGTGGCGTCAAACTCACCGCCCATGCCGACCTCACACACGACAAGGTCACAGCCCTGGCGGGCGAAGTATTCAAAGCCAAGCGCTGTGACCATCTCGAACTCTGTCGGCTGCTCAAAGATGGAATCGGCCAGGGGCTTGATATACTCTGTGATCTGACAGATATCCTCGTCAGAAATCTGTACGCCGTCGATCTGAATACGCTCGTTGAAGCGGATGAGATAGGGGCTGGTATACAGGCCGGTTTTATACCCGGCCTTGGTGAATATGCTGGCCAGCATGGCACAGGTCGAGCCCTTGCCATTGGTGCCGGTCACGTGGATGAACTTGAGCTTGCGCTCAGGGTGGCCCATCTTGTCAAGCAGGGCATTGATGCGTGTAAGACCGGGGATGCTGCCCTTCCAGCAGACGGAATGGATGTAATACAGTGCTTCATCAAGCGTCATGATTTCGGACTTCCTTTTTATCTATATATCTATAATAAATGTAGCGACTCAGGATACAGCGGCGGGCTTATGCCCCGTGCCTGTCAGATGAAATTTGCGCAGCGCCAGCACAACCGGCAGCGCGATGGTTGCGGTAATGAACGAGGTGAGAAGGCCGTTGGCAAGGCGAACCCAGAACACACCGAAAATCAGCGCGTAGGAATAGTAGTGGAACAGCAGGGAGTCCACATAATAAACAAGCGTATTCGCGCAGGAGGTCAGAAGTCCCGCTGTCAGGCAAACCGCGTAATAGACAAACGGCTTTTTGCTTGCTGCGATGGCATCCAGCGACATCTGCCTGCGAAACAGCACCACGCCGAGTCCGATGACAAGGCCGCGGATTGCTGCCGGCAGGAGCCACAGAACCGTGGTGGCGGTGAAGCCGTATTTGATCATCTGCTCCAGCAATGCACCAAGGAACCCGACGATGCACGCGTCGACCGGGCCATACAGCATAGCGCACACGACGGTTGGCAGGGAGACAAATGTGATCTTGACACCGCCAATCTCCACAGAGAACAGCGAGAGCACAAAGAAAAGCGAAATGAGAAGCGCGTCAATGACAACGCGCTTGGTAGAGAATTTTGTATGTTTCGACATGAAAAAGCCTCCAGATTAAGATCAATCTACAATCAGACGTGCCGGCTCAGTCGGCCGGGCGGTCGGTGTCGGACTTTTGTTCGCGCCGGACCGGCGGCCAGAGCTTGGCTGCGGTGAACACTCTGGATTTATAAAGCAGCCATACCACCATAACGTCAATCACGAACGTGACGCCGAACTGCACGGATCGCGTGGCGAGCTTCGTCAGGAAAAACGCCAGCTTTGCTTCGCCGCCATAAACAAAGGCAAGCGCGAAGCTCTGCCAGAGGATGGAGCCCAGTGTAATAGCCGGCAGGAACGACAGTGCAATCGTCCAGATGGATGTTTTCTTCACGAGAAGCGGCTGGAACAGGCCGGCGGCGAGTCCGTAAAGAATCGGCGGCACACAGAACATGGGATTGTAGCCATAGCCGGAGAACAGACAGCCGACAAAATCAGCTGCAAAGCCGACCAGTGCACCGGGCAGTGGGCCAAAGAGCATACCGGCCAGGAAAATCGGCACGGCCTCGATGGAAAACCGGGTCGTCTCATTCGGCATGGGAATGATAAATCGGGCAAGAACGACGGAAATGGCGGCCAGCAGCGCACACGAGACAAGTGTGCGGACATTCTGCAGGCCACGTCGCGGCGCGGCCTGCACAGCGGCGGCAGATGTGTTTTTGGACATAAAAAAGCCTCCTATTGAGTAAATGGGAGGAGGTTTGAACGATATGGACTTTCAAACAAGAAAGAAACTGCAGTACAATTTCAGTTTGCTATAGCGGATGCGAAATGACATCGCGGATACACTCCTTCGCCCGGCGGCAACCTCCCATCCAACCGGTACTTGACGCGTCATTTCTACTCATGCAACATTCGGGTACGCATGGTAAATCGTTAAATTGACAGGCTCACATCTTCCTGCCCTTTTCGGCCCTCGCTTTCAAGGCTTATTGTATTGCGCTTTGCCGAAAATTGCAAGAGCAAATCAATATTTTTTTATTGATTTCTGTTGAGATAAAAAAACGCCGGCGGGAAGCCGGCGGCCGGAAGGAAACTTGCGTCAGCTGACAAGGGCACACACGGTTTTACGTGGGGCAAAACGGCGCCTGGCGTCGTTATCCTCATGGATGGGCACCAGCCCATCTGCTTCGTTTGCCCCGCCAGCTACCGTTTATCCTCCGTGAAAACTCTGCGGACTTGCCGGCCTGGGGTGCTGCCTGCAGGGCAGAGAACGCAGGGGTCTGACATCATAATACCGTCAGGTCTGCCGAGGCCCGTTCCTTTGGGCCGAGGCCATACTGGCGCATGTCAAGGACGACAACGCGGCAGACGGCGGCTCAGCCCGGCCCGCAAGCGCGTGTGCCCTTACCAACTGACGCTTATTTTACAAATTTGTCGATTGCCTGGCACAGCGCGTCAATGGCCTGCTCGTCGTCATGCTCCACAGCGTCGACAATGCAGTGCTGGATGTGGTCCTGCAGAATGACCTTGCCGATGTTGTTGATGGCCGAGCGCACAGCGGCAATCTGGATGAGAACCTCGCTGCAGTCGCGGCCGCTTTCTACCATGCGGCGCACGGATTCCAGATGTCCGATGGCGCGCGAGAGACGATTGAGCACAGCCTGCGTATTTTCGTGCACATGCCCGTGCGGCTGCTCGCCGTCTGTGTGGGTATGCGCATGATTGTGCGCGGCATCGTGCGTGTCGCCCTCGTGATGCAGGTGCGCGATTCCATGTTCATGCAGGTAGGCGTGATCGTGCGGGTGGTTGTGTTCCATGCCGGGATACTCCTTTGCTCTGGGTTTGCGGCAGCCGACAGGCGTGTGTGCTCTTGTCAACTGCCGCTTATATCAATATTTACATTGATTGTATCATGCTTTACATGGAAATTCCACTTAAAAACGCGTTTTTGCAGAAAATGTTTTTGGAAAAACAAACAGGAACGCCCGAGCACGCTTTACAAAATCCAAACAGATGGATATAATACAACTAAACAATACAATAGCAACACGGAGGATGAATCATGCATCTCGATCATGACCACGAGCACGAACACGAGCATACCCACACCCATTCCCATGACGCGTGCGGGGAGCATATCCACTGCGGCGAGCATGTCAACTGCGCCGACTGCGGCCACGAGCATGTCAGCCCCAAGCAGGAGCTGATGGCGCTGATGAAATATATGGTTGGCCACAACGCCTCGCATGCCAACGAACTGGCGAACCTTGCCAAGCAGCTGCAGGATATGGGCGAAACGACCGCCTATGACCAGATTATGCTGGCGGTGAGCGATTTTGAAAAGGGGAACCTGCGCCTTTCCACGGTGCTGGCCTCCATGCAGGAAGCGTAAGCTTCAGGAGCCTGTATACTTATGTGTCTTTCCAACGTTTATGAAAACAGCGTCGAGCAGCAGAACCTGATTTTGTCCAACGTGCAGCGGATCGACTGCAAGGACGGTTTTGTTGTGCTGGTGGATCTGTTTGAGCGGCAGCACCGCGTTGAGGGGCGGCTTGCGACCATCGATCTTGTCGGCAACACGGCCATCATCGTCAAGGACTGAGTATGGCGGAATATGAAGTCGTGCGCGAGGTGCAGAACCTCTGCGGCAACAACCAGATGCGCGACGTCTTTTTTGAGGAAATTGAGACGGACGACCCGGTTGGCTGGGTGCGCAGCCTGATTCAGGGGAAGGATGTCGAGCTGACGGTAGACGAAAAGGAGACCGGAGATCTGACGGTCTATGTCGTCTCCGGCGGCGTCAGCCAGAAGATCCTGATGACGCGGCTGTGAGTTTCTGAAACCTGCCATGCCAAGATTGTAAAAAGAAATGCTTTTTTTCATATAAATCCATGCCCAAGGTCTTGTAATTGCCCGACAAGTGTGATACGATATTTTTGTATCGAATCCATGCTGGCGTGAGCCGGCATGCAGCCACTCAGGCAATCTATTTCAAAAACTGGATATGGAGGCAATTATGAGCGTAGCAGACATCTACGAAAATCGCGCAACCTTCTCCTTTGAGGTTTTCCCGCCGAAAACAGACATCGGCATGGAAAAGCTCTGCGGCAAAGACGGCGTGCTGGACAAGCTCTACACGCTGCAGCCCGACTACATTTCCTGCACCTACGGCGCAGGCGGCACCAATGTAGGCAAGAACCTTGAGGTGCTGGACAAAGTCAAGGCAGACGGCAAGACAACGCCTGTCACCCATTTCACCTGCATCGGCAATACCAAAGAGGATATCAAGGAAAAGCTGCAGACCTACCTTGACCATGGGATCGACCATATGCTCGCGCTGCGCGGCGACCTGCCGTTTGGCTGGACCGGCACACACGGCGATCTGCATTATGCAACCGAGCTGGTCAAGTTTGTCCGCAAGGAGTTCGGCGACAAGTTCACCATCGCAGTCGCCGGTTCGCCCGAGGGCCATATTCAGTGCCGCTCGATCGAGGCGGACATTGCATTCTTGAAGCAGAAGCAGGATAACGGCGCGGACTACATCATCTCGCAGCTTTGCTGGGATATGGATCAGTTCAAGTGGTGGCTGGAGGCCATCCGCAACGCCGGTATCTGGCTGCCGGTCGATGTGGGCATCATGCCGATTCTCGATCAGGCTGCCACGATCAACATGGCGCTCAGCCGCAACGGCTGCGTGATGGACCGCAAGCTCTGCGAGATCATCTCGAAATACTGGATCTTCCCGAACCCCTTCGAAAAGGAGCCGTTTGATGCAGACGCAGCCGGCAAGAAGGAGAGCTTCAAGAAGGCCGGTATCGAATACACCATCAACCAGATCGATGAGTACCGCGCCTGCGGGATTGATGGAATCCATCTGTACGCACTCAACAAGTACGAGGATGTGGCCTACATTGCCAAGGAATCCGGCCTCATTGATCTTATCTGAGAAAATCTGAACAGGCAATCTGGCAGGCGGGCGGATGCCCGCCTGCTTGCCGGGATTTCCCAAGGAGAGAAACTATGGCAAATACGCATATCATCGCAGTCGCCGGGAAGGGCGGCGTCGGCAAGACGACGACCTGCGGCATGATAATCGACTATCTGTGCAAGCAGAACAAGGGCCCCATTCTGGTGGTCGATGCGGACGCAAACTCCAACCTCAACGAGGTCCTGGGTGTCGAGGTCGAGACGACGCTTGGCGACATCCGGGAGGAGATGGCGCACGCGGAACAGTCCGGCTCCATTCCGGCCAATATGACGAAGGCGGATTACGCCGAAGTAAAGTTCAACTCCGCGCTTATCGAGGAGGATGACTTTGACATGCTCGTCATGGGCCGCACGCAGGGCAAGGGCTGCTATTGCTATGTCAATGGCGTTTTAAAGACGCAGATTGATAAATATGTCGGCAACTACCGCTATATGGTGGTGGACAATGAGGCTGGTCTGGAGCATATCAGCCGCGGACTTCTGCCGCATGTCGACACGATGCTTCTGATTTCCGACTGCTCCCGCCGCGGCATTCAGGCCGTTGGCCGTATTGCCGAGATGATTCGGGAAATGAACCTGAATCCGGGCGAAATGAAATTGATCGTCAACCGTGCGCCGAATGGAGAGCTCAACCCTGGCGTCATGGATGAGATAAAGAAGTTCGGCCTCGAGCTGGTCGGCGTGCTCCCGCAGGACGAAACCGTCTATGAATACGACTGCGAGGGAAAGCCCAGCTCCAAGGTTCCGGACGACACTCCTGTCAAGCAGGCCCTCAAGGCCGTTATGCAGGAGCTGAAGCTGTAGGCAAAAAGATTTTTTTATAGGGGGATTCATTATTATGCCTTTCGTTCCCAAGAAACAGGCGTTCAACGCGCACATCAATGAAGTTGTGCTCGGCGTTGGCGACAAGGCCACCGCAATCGGCGGTCAGAACGTGCTGCCGTTCCACACGTTCGACGCTGAGATCAAGAACGCACCCAAGATCGGCGTTGAGCTGACCGATCTCGGCATGGCAGAGTACACCATGCCCGGCGAAAAAGCATTCTACGAAGGCTGCACCACCGTGCCTGAGATGGCAAAGCGTGCAGAATCGCTCGAGGGTGCTTCGTTTGTCTGTCTGCATCTGGAAGGTGCAGATCCCAACGGCCTGAACAAGCCCGTGGAGGAGTGCGTCCAGCTTGCCAAGGACGTCTCTGAAGCAACCACTCTGCCGCTCGTCATCATGGGCTGCAAGAACATCGAAAAGGACACCGAGCTGTTCAACAAGATTGCCGAGGCGCTAGCCGGCAAGAACATTCTCGTTCTGTCCGCACGTGATGAAAACTATAAGACTGTCGGCGCATCCGCAGGCCTGGCCTACAACCAGAAGGTCGGCGCGGAATCCGCCGTCGATATCAACCTTGCCAAGCAGCTCAATACCGTCATGACCCAACTGGGCGTCAACGCACAGTCCATCGTCATGAACATCGGCTCCGCTGCTGCCGGTTATGGCTACGAGTACGTCGCCTCCACGCTTGACCGCGTGAAGGATGCTGCACTGAAGCAGGCAGACACCATGCTGCAGATGCCCATCATGACGCCGGTTTCCTCCGATACCTGGGGCGTCAAGGAAGCAGTCATGTCCGAAGAAGATATGCCTGAATGGGGCAGTCAGGAAGAACGCGGCATCGAAATGGAGATCACCACCGCGGCAGCTGTGCTGGCCGGCGGCTCCGACGCGGTCATTCTGCGCCATCCGGAAGCAATCAAGACCATCGCTAAGATGATCGACGCGCTGATGTAAGCGGGAAGGAGGAACCACACTATGGCAGTCAAAGGTCTTGACATTTTCAAATTATCCCCGAAAAAGAACTGTAAAGAATGCGGCAGCCCCACCTGCATGGCATTCTGCATGAAGGTTGCACAGGGCGCAGTGCCCATCACCAAGTGCCCGTACATGTCCGAAGAAGCGGTGGCCCTTCTGTCCGAGGCAACTGCGCCTCCCATGAAGACCATCGAGGTCGGCGCACATAAGCTTGGCGGCGAGACCGTCATGATGCGTCATGAAAAGACGCTCGTCAACCGCAACCTGTTTGCCGCCACGCTGTCGACCGATATGGATGATGCTGCCGTCGAGGCACGCCTTGAGGGCATCAAGAAGGTCGATTACGAGCGTATCGGCGAGCGCGAGATGGTCGAGTGTGTTTTCGTCCATGACGCCGGCGACAGCGCAAAGTTTGTAGAGCTCTGCAAGAAGGCAGCGGCTCTGGCCGACCGCACCGTCATCATCGACACCAAGGACGTCGACACTGCCAAGGCAGCCGTCGAAGCCATCAAGGATAACAAGCCCATTCTCAACGGCGCAAACAAGGATACCTTTGCAGCCATGAACGAGATTGCCAAAGAGGCAGGTCTTGTTCTGGGCGTCAGCGGCGCGGATCTTGCCGAGCTGCATGACACGGTTGCAGAGCTGGAAAAGGCCGGCAACAAGAACCTCATTCTCGATGTGACCGCCTCCACCATCAAGGAGACGTTTGCAAATGCTGTGCTTGTCCGCCGCACCGCCATCAAGGATGGTGACCGCACGTTCGGTTATCCCTCCATCGTCAATCTTGCCACGCTGTGCGATCATAACGAGCATCTGGAAACGGCCCTGGCTGCAATGTTCGTCGTCAAGTATGGCTCCATCATCGTTATGGACAAGATGGGCTACGCCGAGGCACTGCCGCTCTATGGTCTGCGTCAGAACATCTTCACCGACCCGCAGAAGCCGATGAAGGTTGCTCCTGGCATCTACCCCATCAACGGCGCCGGCCCCGACGATCCGTGCGCGCTGACGGTCGACTTCGCGCTGACTTACTTCCTGGTTTCCGGCGAGCTCGAGCGCTCCAAGGTTCCGGTGAACCTGCTTATCACCGATGCATCCGGTATGTCCGTCCTGACTGCATGGGCAGCCGGCAAGTTCTCCTCCACCTCCGTCAAGAAGTTCTTTGACGAGTTTGATATCGCCTCCAAGATCAACAACCGCACCCTTATTATCCCGGGCAAGGTCGCTGTCATGAAGGGCGAGATCCAGGACAAGCTGCCGGAGTGGAATGTTGTTGTCGGTACGCGTGAGGCTGTTGAGCTGGTCAAGTACCTGCGTGACGGCGAGCACATCAAGGCCGCCGAGGCTGCTGCTGCTTCCAAGACGCCCGCTGCGGAGAAGAAGGCTGTCGCCGACGCAGACGCGCCGCTCGATTTCGAGAAGATCGCCGCTTCCATCCCGGCCATCGAGGTCGTCGACATGGGCGTCACCTACAAGCAGCGTGATCCTGAATCGCCGAAGTTCGTCACCATCGGCGAACGCATCCACTGCATCTCCCCGGTCATCCGCGAGGCCATGAACACCATGAACCCCGAGCCCATCCTGAAGCGTGCTG
>CAKUAM010000017.1 GCA_934636305.1 uncultured Oscillospiraceae bacterium | reverse complement strand
CAACGCCAGCGGGAAGGTCGAGGCTCATGAGAGCTTCCACAGTCTTCTGGTTGGGGTTGAGAATATCGATCAGTCTCTTATGGGTTCTGCGTTCAAACTGCTCACGGGAATCCTTGTACTTGTGAACAGCGCGAAGGATGGTAACGACCTCTTTCTTCGTGGGCAGCGGGATCGGGCCGGAGACGGAAGCGCCATTGCGCTTTGCCGTTTCAACAATCTTCTCTGCGCTCGCGTCGATGAGCTGATGATCATAAGCCTTGAGGCGGATTCTGATCATTTCCTGATTTGCCATGTGTTTTTCCTCCTTGAATTGTCGTACTCAGTTGTTTCTTGATCTCTGGGTACGGTCGAGTTTCACAATACGCTAAGCCGTGCGTATCACTCCGCACCATGAAAAAAAGACCGACGTTGTCGGCCTTGCTCACTGCAGCGATATACGCTGTATCGTGATCCTCAGCCGCCCGATGACCGGACATACTCCGCAGAAGTTACCGTCCAGGACGCAATCTCCTGCATCATCGCAGTGACACGCGTGGTTGCGTTGCATTCCTTCACGCGCGCTCATATATAATATAACAAATCCCCCTTGGTGTCAAGGGGGATTTTCGATATTTTTTGTTCAAACCTGCAGAACTTTTGCGCCCAATTTCGGCATTTTGCCAAACTCCGATCCCGCTCCGCCCCACTTACTTCCGCCGCCAGGTCCCCGGCGTCAGCAGCACCAGCACCGGGTACAGCTCCAGCCGTCCCAGCAGCATATCCAGGCACAAAACAACCTTTGTCAGCGGCGAGAAGAATGCAAAGCTTCCCGCCGGGCCGCAGATTCCAAGGCCGGGGCCGATATTATTGAAGGTTGCAAGAACAGCCGTAAGCGTAGTCGAGCCGTCGTAGCCGTCAAGTGCAACAAACAGCACAGAGATTGCAACAATCAGAATATATAATATAAAATATGCACTGACTGCGCGCACCGTCTCGCTGCCGACGGGCTTTCCGTCCATTTTGATAACCTTAACGGTATGCGGGTGGGAGATCTTCCGCAGCTCCGCCTTGGCTGCACGCATCAGAATCACCAGACGCGACACCTTGAGGCCGCCGCCCGTCGACCCCGCGCAGGCACCAATCATCATCAGAAGCACCAGGATCACGCGGGAAAACTCCGGCCACTGGTGAAAATCCTCCGTGCCGAACCCCGTCGTCGTAATCACGGACGAAACCGTAAACGCCGCATGGTGCAGCGCATAGCCGATATCGCCGCCATAGAGCTTCAGGATGTTGCAGGTAATCAGCAGAATCGAGCCGGCAATGATACACACATACCAGCGCAGCTCCGTATTTTTGTACACCAGATCAAACTTTTTGCGCAGCAGGAAAAAGTAAATGGAGAAGTTGACGCCGAACAGTGCCATAAACACTGCCGTCACCGTCTGCGTATAGGCGCTGTAAGAGGCAAAGGACGTATTGCGGATCGAAAAACCGCCCGTACCTGCCGTGGCAAACGCGTTGCAGAGCGAATCAAACAGCGGCTCGCCGCCTGCCAGATAGAATATAATCTGCAGCACTGTCAGGCCAAAATAGATACCATACAGAATCTTGGAGGAATCCGCCATACGCGGCACCATCTTGGAAACCGTCGGCCCCGGGCTCTCCGCGCGCAGCAGATGAATCGCCTGCCCGCCGTCCAGCCGCACAATCGCCAGCATAAAAACCAGGATGCCCATGCCGCCGATCCAGTGTGAAAAGCTCCGCCAGAACAGCATGCATTGATCCAGCGCCTCCACCTCGCGCAGGATGCTCGATCCCGTTGTTGTGAAGCCGGAAATCGTCTCAAATACCGCATCCAGATACGACGGGATCTGCCCGGAAAGGGAAAACGGCAGCGCACCGACAAGCGACAGCACGATCCAGCTCAGCGCCACACATACGAGGCCCTCACGCGCGTAAATTGCGCTGTGCCGGTGTCTTGTCAGCCGGACAGCCACACCGCCCACCGCCGCCGCGCCAAGCAGCGTCCAGAGAAAATACAGGCCGTTCCGCTCCCCGTACAGCAGCGCCACCACCATCGGCGGCAGCATAAGCGCCGCCTCAATGAGCAGAACCACCCCCAGCACATATCCGATCATCCGCTTATTCATGCGCGTTTCCTCTGCTGCTCAGAATATCCTCCAGCTTGCTCAGGCCGGCGCTGCAGGTCACGACAATCACGCTGTCACCCGGCTCAATGGTGTCCTGGCCGCTTGGAATCAGAATCTTTCCGCCGCGGCCAATGCAGCCGATCAGCAGATTATCGCGCAGCTGCAGCTGCTGCAGCGGAATCCCGCAGATAGCGGAAGACTCCGCCGCGCGAAATTCCAGTGCCTCCGCCTTGCCGCCGACAAGCTTATAGAGCGTCTCAATCTGTGACGAGCCCTCGGAGTTCTGCATGGCGCGCACATAGCGGCAGATGAGGTTCGATGCGGAGTTGCGCGGATTGAACACACTACCGAGATCCATGCTGTTGATAATGGTCTGGAACGAGCTGTGGTTGACCTTGGTCACGACCTTGATCTTCGGCCACGTCCTGCGGACATACATGCCGATGAGGACATTCTCCTCGTCAATACCGGTCAGTGCAGCCACCGCATCTGTCGTTTCAATGCCGCATTCGCGCAAAAATGCCTCGTTTGTGCCGTCCCCGCAGAGAATCTCTGCCTTCGGCAGCGATACCGACAGCTCCTCGCAGCGCGCGCTGTCCGACTCCAGAATCTTCACGCTCAGTCCCGCCTCCAGCAGCTGCCGGGCCAGATAATAGGCAATGCGGCCGCCGCCGATGAGCATCACGCTGCGCACGCGTCCGGCAGCCAGCCTCATCTGCCGGAAAAACTGCTGCGCACCGGCGCAGGACGAAACAAAGGAAATCCGGTCGCCCGCCTGCAGGCGGAACTGTCCGGAGGGGATATGAATCTCCTGCTCGCCGCGCTCGACCGCGCAGACCAGCACCTTTGCCTTTGTAATGGACGGCAGCTCCATGAGCATTTTGCCCGCAAGCGGCGAATCAGACGGCAACTGGAACTTCAGCAGCTCCACCTTGCCGCCAAAGAACGTGTCGGTCTTGATGGCCGACGGCGTGCGCAGCGTGCGCGCCATTTCGTTGGCACAGATCAGCTCCGGGTTCACAGACAGGCTCAGCCCCAGATCCTCCGAGATTATCGGCAGCTCTCCCACATACTCCGGGTTCCGCACACGCGCAATGGTATGCTTCGCGCCAATCTTCTTCGCGATCAGGCAGCACAGCAAATTGAGCTCATCCTGCGCCGTGACCGCAATCACAAGATCCGCCTCGTCGACGCCTGCCTCCATCTGCGTGGCAAACGTAGCGCCGTTCCCCTCCACACTCAGAATATCCAGATCCTCTACCGTCCGCTGCAGCGGCGTCCCGCTGCGGTCAACGATGGTAATTTCATGTCCCTCGCGCGAAAGCTGCTCGGCCAGCGCACTGCCGATCTTTCCGTCGCCTACGATCACGATCCGCACGATATCAGCTCCTTTTCCGCCTCTGATTGTCTCATTTGCTGCTGATTGTACCACGCTTTTCGCAGTTTTGCAACCTGTCGCGGGTTAAGGCCGCGTTCAGGCCGCACGCTGGTGTTTTGCCTCTTGTGCGTTGGATAAAAAAAAGATATACTATAACATAAATACATCTGTTTTATTTTCGGAGGCACGCTTTCATGAAACAGCAATATCTGCAAACCGGAAAAATCGTCAGCACGCACGGCGTGCGCGGCGAGCTCAAGCTCCTGCCCTGGGCTGACACGCCGGAGTTTCTGCTGCAGTTTGACACCGTCTACATTGACGCCCAGCCGTTTTTCGTAGAAAAGGCACGCGTACAGAAAACTTGCGTCCTGCTGAAGCTCGCTGGGGTGGATACCGTTGAGGCTGCAAGTGCGCTGCGTGATAAGATCGTCTGCATTCACCGTGCCGACGCGGCGCTGCCGGAGGGAACCGTATTCATTGCCGACCTGGTTGGTCTGCCGGTCTATGACGGGGATACGAAGCTTGGAACGCTGACAGAGGTGCTGTCCATGCCGTCCAACGATGTCTATGTCGTGCAGGGCGACCGGGAATATCTGATTCCGTCCGTCCCCGAGTTTATTCTTGAGCGCAATCTGACCGACGGCTACATCCGGGTGCACCTCATCGAAGGGATGTAACGCCATGCGCTTTGATATTATGACGCTGTTCCCGGAGGCTGTCGCGCCCATGATGAACGCCAGCATTCTTGGCCGTGCGCAGAAGAAAGGACTCATTGAAATCCACACACACCAGATCCGCGACTATACCGCAAACAAGCAGAACCAGGTGGATGACTATCCCTACGGCGGCGGACGCGGCGCCATCATGCAGTGCGACCCGCTCTACCGCTGCTGGTGCGCCGTCTGCGACGAGGTCGGCGGGCCGGTGCACACGATTTTTCTCTCCCCCTGCGGCCCAAGCTTCAATCAGGCCAAGGCCCGGCAGCTGCAGCAGGCCAACGAATCGCTTATCTTCGTCTGCGGCCATTATGAGGGCGTCGACCAGCGCTTCATCGACGAATGCGTTGATGAAGAAATCTCCATGGGGGACTTCGTGCTGACCGGCGGAGAAATTCCGGCCATGGCCATTGTCGACGCCGTTTCCCGGCTTATTCCCGGCGTTCTCGGCGACGAGGTCTGCTTCACAGACGAGAGTCACTGGTCCGGTCTGCTGGAATACCCGCAGTATTCCAGACCCGATGTGTGGCACGGGCTGCCTGTGCCGGAGGTACTTTTGTCCGGTGACCACGCCAAGGTGGCCCGCTGGCAGAAAAAGCAGTCCATTCTGCGCACGCTGCACCGCAGGCCGGATCTGTTTTACAAGCTGCGATTCCCGTATAAAACGCGGGCTGAACGCAAATTTATCGCCGAACTGGAGGCCGAGGATGATGCATTCCGAGATCGAAACCCTAAAAACCTGGATTACAGAAAGTGACAACATTGTCTTTTTTGGCGGCGCCGGTGTCTCCACGGAATCGGGCATTCCGGATTTCCGCAGTGTCGATGGCCTGTACCATCAGAAATTCGAGTATCCGCCGGAAATAATCCTGAGCCACACGTTCTTCTATCAGAACCCGGACTACTTTTTTAAATTCTACCGGGAAAAGATGCTGCCGCTGGACTATCCGCCAAACGCCGCCCACAAAAAGCTTGCCGAACTGGAGCAGGCCGGCAAGCTCCGTGCCATCGTAACGCAGAATATCGACGGCCTGCACCAGAAGGCCGGCAGCAAACGTGTTTTTGAGCTTCACGGCTCCATTTACCGCAATTACTGCGAAACGTGCGGCAAGTTCTATCCGCCGGAATATATCCGTGACTGCAGCGGCGTTCCGCATTGCAGCTGCGGCGGCCGGATCAAGCCGGACGTCATCCTCTATGAGGAAGGTCTGGATCAGTCAGTCCTTGAAGGCGCTATGCGCGCCATTTCCGAGGCAGAAGTTCTGATCGTCGGCGGCACCTCGCTGACCGTCTACCCCGCAGCCGGGCTCATCCGCTACTACCGCGGCAGCCGGCTTGTGCTCATCAACCGCGACGAAACGCCGTACGACGGCTATGCAAATCTGATTTTCCGTGACCCCATCGGCACAGTATTTTCCGCACTCTGACGCCCGCAGGGCAGTTGGAACCGTTTTTCACAAAAGGAGTTTTTATGACATCACAGGAATTTTCCGTATGGTGCGCTGGCTGCACGCATCTTCTTGACGGCGCAACCGGCAGTATGCTCCGCGCCTCCGGCATGCCGGTCGGCGTGTGCACAGAGCGCTGGGTGCTCGACCACCCGCAGGTGCTCACGGAGCTGCAGCAGAGCTATCTCCGCGCTGGCAGCGATATCGTCTACGCGCCGACCTTCGGGGCCAACCGGGAGCTTCTGCGCAACTATGAAATGCAGGAGGAGGTCCGCACCTTCAACCTTCAGCTCGCGCAGCTCAGCCGCGCAGCTGCCGGCGGCCGCGCACTTGTCGCGGGCGATATGACCACGACCGGCAAACCGGTTATCCCCGGTGACGATGAGGCTTACGCGCAGCTGCTGGAAATCTATCGTCAGCAGGCGCAGGCACTCCTGGAGGGCGGGGTGGATCTGTTTGCCGTGGAGACCATGATGGGCGTCACGGAATGCATGGCCGCCATTGAGGCCATCCGCAGTCTGTGCGATACCGCCATTATCTGTACGCTGTCTGTCTATTCAGACGGCAAATGCTATTTTGACGGCAACGCCGGGGAGGCAGCGGAGCTTCTGCCGAGCCTTGGCGCGGACGCCGTGGGTCTCAACTGCTCCTCCGGCCCGGATCAGATTGGCAGCGTCATCCGCATGATGCGGCAGGCCGCACCGGATACGCCCATTGCTGCCAAGCCGAACGCCGGAATGCCTGTCATGTCCGACACCGGCGAAGCCATCTACACCATGTCGCCGGACGTCTTTGCCCATCATATGCAGGCGCTGCAGCACGACGGCGCAAGTCTGCTTGGCGGCTGCTGCGGCACCACGCCGGCATTCATCGCCGCGCTGCAGGCGCTGCGCTGATTTCCTCCCGCCGGATGTGCGGACTTTACGATGCATCAGGAGGCTTCTATGCCTGAATTTTTACCCATTTCCCGCGCCGACATGGACGCGCGCGGCTGGGAACAATGTGATTTTGTCTATCTCATCGGTGACGGCTATGTCGACCACCCCTCCTTTGGCCACGCAATCATTTCCCGCGTACTGGAGGACGCAGGCTACAAGGTCGGCATCATTTCTCAGCCGGACTGGAAAAATCCCGATTCCGTCAACATTCTGGGCACGCCGCGCCTTGGCTTTCTCGTCATGGGCGGCAATATGGACTCGATGGTCAACCACTATACCGTCTCCAAAGCCCACCGGAAGCAGGACGCCTATACGCCGGGCGGCGTTATGGGCAAGCGCCCGGACTACGCTGTGACTGTCTATTGCAACCTGATCCGCCGTACACACCGGCGGATCCCCATTATCATCGGCGGCATTGAGGCGAGCCTGCGCCGGCTGGCGCATTATGATTACTGGTCAGACAAGCTCAAGCGCTCGATTCTGCTCGATGCGCAGGCGGATCTGCTGATTTACGGCATGGGTGAGCGCGCCATTGTCGAGATTGCCAACGCGCTCAACGACGGCATGGACGTCCACGATCTGACCTACATTGACGGGACCGTCTATAAATGCAAGGCTCCGGACGACCCCGTGCCCTCCATCACGCTGCCCGCCTTTCCTGACATGCAGAAAAACTCCCGCGTCTACGCCGAGAGCTTTGCCGTGCAGTACCGCAATACGGATCCCTTCTGCGCCAAGCGCCTGATTGAGCCATACGGCGAGCAGGAATTTGTTGTCCAGAACCCGCCGCAGCGTCCGCTGTCACAGAAAGAAATGGATCACGTCTACGATCTTCCCTACTGCCGGACCTATCATCCATCCTATCAAAAGCTGGGCGGCATTCCCGCAATCCGGGAAATTGAGTTCAGCCTGACCTCCTGCCGCGGCTGCTTCGGTGCCTGCAGCTTCTGCGCGCTCACGTTCCATCAGGGCCGCATCATTCAGACCCGCTCACACGACTCGATTCTCAAGGAGGCCGAGTCCATCACGCATGCGCCGGATTTCAAGGGCTATATCCACGACGTCGGCGGCCCGACGGCAAACTTCCGCCAGCCGGCCTGCAAAAAGCAGCTGCAGCGCGGCGCCTGTCCAGGCAGGCAGTGCCTGTTTCCCTCGCCATGCAAAAACCTGATTGCTGACCATTCGGATTATCTCTCGCTGCTTCGTAAGCTGCGCAAACTGCCGAACGTCAAAAAGGTTTTTATCCGCAGCGGCATCCGCTTTGACTATCTGCTGGCAGACCCATCCGACACCTTTTTTAAGGAGCTTGTACGCTACCACATTTCCGGCCAGCTCAAGGTTGCGCCGGAGCATATCTCTGACCAGGTGCTACGCCTGATGGGCAAGCCTCCGCACAGCGTTTATCAGCAGTTCGTGGACAAGTATAAAAAAATCAATGAGCAGGAGGGCATGAAGCAGTATGTCGTGCCGTATCTGATGTCCTCGCATCCCGGCTGTACGATGCAGGAGGCCGTGAAGCTGGCTGAATATCTCCGCGATATCAATCATGAGCCGGAGCAAGTGCAGGATTTTTACCCCACGCCTTCCACGCTCTCGACCGTTATGTACTATACCGGGCTCGACCCCCGCACCATGGAGCCGGTCTATGTCCCGAAAAATCCGCACGAAAAGGCCATGCAGCGCGCGCTCATGCAGTACCGCCGCCCGCAGAATTATTTTCTCGTCCGGGAGGCGCTGCAGAAAGCTGGCCGGACGGACCTCATTGGCTTCACACCCAGTTGCCTCATCCGGCCCTATCCGCCAAAGGAGAAAAAGGCCGGTTCGACCGCCGCGCAGCCGGAGGCAAAGCATCTGCCGCCAAAGCCGGGCAAAAAGCGCCCCGCCCGCCGCTAGTCTATCTCCCGGTTCCCCCTCATATAGTTTTCCATACGAAGAAAAGATGAGGTGGAACCATGGAAAACACTGCAAATCAGGTCGTACTCACCGGGCAGCTGGCTTCGCTGCCGGAATATTCCCATCAGAACCATGAACGTCGCTTTTTCCGCTTCCTGCTTCTGGTCGAGCGTCTGTCCGGCGCAGAGGATCTGCTGCCGGTGCTGGCTGCAGAGGACGTTCTTGCGCAGGCAGATCTGTTTCAGGGCGAACGCTTTACCGTTGTCGGTCAGCTGCGCTCATTCAACAACCGCGCGCCTGTCGGCAGACGGCTGATTCTCTGCGTCTATGCGCTCAGCATCACCACCACGCAGGATCCGGCCCAGAACAGCGTTTTGCTCAGCGGCACGGTCTGCAAGCCGCCTGTTTACCGCCAGACGCCGCTCGGGCGGCAGATCACGGACCTTTGTCTGGCCGTCCCGCGTCTGTACCGGCGCTCGGATTATATTCCCTGCATTCTCTGGGGACAGACCGCACTGGCCGCCGCGGAATATCCAACCGGAACGCATCTGACACTGGCCGGCCGTCTGCAGAGCCGAACCTATCTCAAAACCATCGACGGCCAGACCGAAACGCGCACCGCGTATGAGCTGTCGGTCAGCGAATGCACCGCTGACGAAGTTTTTTAGAATTTCCCTTCCCTGTACGCAACCAACCCGTACAAAATCCGTCTTTATCCATGACCACACAAAAGAAAGGGGAACTCACCATGAAAAACAAAAAGCTTCTTGCCCTGCTGCTCACACTGCTTCTTATCCTGAGTGCGCTTGCCGGCTGCGCGGCAAGCACCAAGTCCGTGTCAGCCGATACCGCATCTATGGACAGCGGCTACTACAGTTCAGCCGCGAATGCCTCCGCCCCGGAAACGCCCATGGAGGCGCCTGCCGAATCGGAGGAATCTGCCTACGACACGGTCGCCACAACCGAGACCAATGCGCAAGCCTCCGAAACGCCTGAGCCCGATGACTCCGTTGCCGACTACACCGCCAAAATCATCTACACCGCCTCCGTCTCCATCGAGACAACCGAATTTGACAAGGCCATTGCAGCTCTTGAAAAGCAGGTTCAGTCCATCGGCGGCTTTGTAGAAAACTCCAATGTGACCGGCGACACCCGGTATAACTCCGACGGCTCGACCTCCATTGTCAACCGCTGGGCCTATTATACCGTGCGCATCCCGTGCGAACAGTTTGAAGCCTTCCTTCACGAGACAGAGGGCTTCGGCAATGTCATCTCCACCAGCCGCGACGCACAGAACGTCACGTCGGCTTACACAGATTATGAAGCGCGGCTTTCCTCTCTCAACACGCAGCAGGAGCGGCTTCTCGACATGCTGGCAAAGAGTGAGGACGTAGAAACGCTCATTGCTCTGGAGCAGCGGCTTTCTGACGTGCGCTATGAAATTGAGTCCATTGAGCGCAGCCTGCGCAACTATGACATGCAGATCAAGTATTCAACCGTGGATCTTGACCTGCGTGAGGTTGAAATTTACACTCCGACGGTTTCTGTCCGGCGCACCTTCGGCGAAAAGCTGTCCGACTCCCTGTCTGATGGCTGGCATGGCTTCACCCGCGGCCTGCAGGATATTATCCTGGGTCTTGCCTCGGCGCTGCCGGCGCTCGTGATTCTGGCAGTGATCGTCATCGTGGTCATTGTCCTGATCCGGAAGGGTCAGAAAAAGCGCAAAGCCAGAAAGGCGGAGCAGCCACAGCAGCCACAGCAGCCCACAGATCCCCAGCCGTAACTCCCATTATCACGCAAACAGGCGCTGCCCATAAAGTGGGCAGCGCCTGCTTCTTATTATGTTTTTATGTTTCCGGTTCTGTCTGCACCGGCTTCTGTTTTACCCGTGCGGATCTTCTGCGCCGCGAACGCCGCGGCCGCGGCTTCTGACTCAGCACCTCATAGCTTTTCTGCACCTGCTCTGTCGGCTCATAGACCAGGCGGCTGGCACGCACGCCATCGTCCTCCTGCACAAGCCGGACCCGGACGTAAAAAACACCGTCCGTCTCACAGTGCGCCCTGCAGAGAAAGCGTCTGCCCTGCTGCGCGTACCATTTCCCGGCAGACATCTGCCCGCCGCAGACCGGGCAGGCATTTTCCTTTGTGCTCATCGCGCCAAGCGCCTGCGTCTTGTCCGCATAACCATGAAAGACAGCGCGCTGCACACAGCCGGGCAGCTCTGCCCCGTGAAAGCCGTTTTCATGCGCCTGCACCGCTGCCTCATAGGCGGCAATCCCCTCGCCAAGGCGCAGCCTCTGGCAGACAAGCGCCGTATGGTACGCGTCACCCAGCGCATTATGCGCTGCGCGCGTCGGCTCAATCTGCATCATCTGCATGGCCGTCGACAGTGCCTTCTGCGCGCCGGAACCATCGGTCTGCGCGTTAAAAATCATCTGCGCGTTGTACCACCGGCTCAGCCATCCGCTCTCCAGACCAAACACCGCCAGATTTTCCCGCAGAATGGAAATATCATCAAAGCCCCAGGTCAGGAAGATGCAATCCTCCCCGCACCATGCCGCAAACTGCGCCGCAGCCTCCGGAAACGGCACACCGCTCTCACGCAGAACACTGTCGCGGATTCCGGTCAGCGAGGCAACCTTATGATTCATTTTCTTAAAATACTTTGGCCGGATCAGAATCTGGAACTCATCGAGGAGATTCTGTTGTGCATCCATCCGCACAGCGCCGATCTGTACAATCTCCCCACGCAGCGGCAACGGCAGCTTCTTCGCGCTGTGTGAGCCGGGCCACGGCTGGTTCCATTCCATATCCAGAATAATATATTGCATAGCGTCAAGCTCCTTTAGTTCCGCCTGTTATGGTATCACAAACTTGGCATGCTGTAAACAATAAAACGCCATTTGCATAGAATATCCAAGCAAATCAGGAAGGCAGGGGCAAAAATATGCCATTTTTATTTCTCAGTCCGTCCACACAGGATTTTAATCCCTACATCACAACCGGCAACGAGCGCTACTGGATGAACGTGCTTGCCGACCGCATGGAGCCCTATCTGCATGCCAGCGGCATCACCGTCACACGCAACAATCCCGATGGCAGCGCAGCGCAGTCCATCCGCGATTCCAACGCGTCACGGCAGGATTTTCATCTGGCGCTGCACTCCAACGCCGCGCCGGAATCCCTTTCTGGCCGGCTGCGCGGCATTGACGTCTATTACTTCCCCGCAAGCGAGGATGGGCTCCGCATGGCAAACATCCTCGCCGATAATCTCAGGTCCGTCTACCCGGATCCGGACCGGGTGCAAGCCAGACCCTCAACTGTCATTGGTGAGCTGCGGCGCACCCGGGCTCCAGCCGTCCTCGCGGAGCTCGGATATCACGATAATCAGGAGGATGCCAACTGGCTCACCGGCAATCTTGACGCCGTGGCGCGCGCGTTGAGTCTCGGCGTGACGGAATATTTTGGCCTCCCATTTCTGACCCCGGGCACAGAGTTTGAGGCCACCGTCTCCACAAATGGAGGCCCGCTCAATCTGCGGTCCTATCCGGAGCCCGATGCCGAGATTCTGGCGCAGCTGCCAAACGGCACACCGGTTACGGTGCTTGGCGATTTTAACGACTGGTACACCATCCGCGCAGGCGAGCTGTATGGCTACGCTGCCGTACGCTATATTCAGCTGGCCGTTTCTCCCGCCACCTGACGCCCGCCCGGCCCCCTTCTTCCCCGGCTGCAGACAGCAGCCGGGGACAGGATTTCCCTCTTGACAGATTCGCTATAATAGAGACAAAGACACGCGAAAGGATATCGTATAACGAATGAAAAAACGAATTTTTGCCGGGCTTTTGGCTCTGCTGCTCCTTGCTGCGCCGCTGTCCGGCTGCGCCAAAAAGCAAACAGCCCATATTGATGTTCTGGCGACAACCGCTCCGGTTCATGCCATCTGCCTGGCGCTTCTGGAAAACACCGGTCTTTCCTGCGGCCGCGTCATCACAGAGAGTGTCTCCTGTCTGCACGACTACACGCTCACTGTTGCGCAGATGGAGAAAATCGGACAAGCTGACATTGTCGTTCTGAGTGGTCTCGGGCTGGAAGATTTCATGGACGACGCACTGCGCACAGCGCCGCGCACCATCACAGCCTCCGACGGCATCGACACGCTGCCCGGCGAGGACGGTGCTGACCCGCACATCTGGCTCGATCCGATGCGCTGCATCCAGATGAGCCAGAATATTGCCGCCGGTCTGCAATCTCTCTACCCGGCGCAGGCGCAGACGATTGCGCAGAATCTGCAGGCCGTAACCGGGGCCTATACCCAGCTGCAAGCCTATGGAGATGATGCGCTTGCCGCCCTCTCCTGCCGCAAGCTTGTGACGTTCCACGACGGATTCTCCTATTTTGCTGATGCATTCGGTCTGGAAATCGCCGCCGCGATGGAAATTGAACACGGCAGTGAGCCCTCTGCCCGGGAGATTGAGGACGTCGTTCATATTGTGGAGGAAAACCAGCTGCCGGCTGTTTTTGACGAAGTCAACGGAGAAAGCCTGACTGCCGCCACGGTCTCTGCCCAAACCGGAGCCGCCGTTTTTACGCTGGATATGGGCATGGGGGAGGAAGTATCCGGCTATACAGATGCCATCCGCAAAAACATTGATACCGTCAAGGAGGCGCTCGGATGATCGCACATACGCACCCGCACAGCGGCGATTGTGAGCATGCCTGCTGTCTGAAAATTGAGAACCTGTC
This sequence comes from uncultured Oscillospiraceae bacterium, assembly GCA_934636305.1. GTDB lineage: Bacteria > Bacillota > Clostridia > Oscillospirales > Oscillospiraceae > CAG-170. The sequence continues at coordinate 16,532 of CAKUAM010000017.1, read as the reverse complement.
CGTCCACATTGGCGGCGACACCATTCTGGACAACATCAATCTGCATATGCACTGCGGCCAGATGGTCGCACTCATCGGGCCGAATGGCGCCGGAAAATCCACGCTCATCCGCGCCATTCTCGGCCAGCGGGAATATACCGGCAAAATTACCTTCCATGCTGCCGATGGCCAACAGGCCAGGCTGCGCATTGGCTATGTACCGCAGAGTCCCGCCTTTGACCGCGGCGACCCCATCAGCGTCATGGATCTGTTTACCTGCTGTATTTTCAGACGTCCGGCCTTTCTGCGTCCGACAAGGGCCATGCGGGAAAAGGTGCTGGCCTGCCTATCCAATGTCCACGGCGAGCCGCTCATCGACAAGCGGATCGGCGCGCTCTCCGGCGGTGAGCTGCAGCGTGTGCTGCTGGCGCTGGCGCTGGAGCCGATGCCGAATATTCTGATTCTGGACGAGCCGCTGTCCGGTGTGGATGTGGAGGGCATGAGCCTGCTTATGGACATGCTTGACGAAATCCGCAAAAAATTTGACCTGTCGATTCTCATGACAACGCATGATTTTTCCATGCTGGAGCAATACTGCGATCAGGTTGTTCTGCTGCAGGGCAAAATTCTGCGCCGCGGTACACCGCTGGACGTTCTGAACTCCGACGAATTTGCACAGGCCTTTCATATGGGGGGTACACAGCTATGAGCGTCTGGTACGCAGCACTTGATACGCTGCATCTGTCGATGTTTTCTATGAACTTTATGAAAAACGCGCTGCTGGCCGTTTTGCTGATGGCGCCGCTCTTTGGCCTTCTGTCAACGATGATCGTCACCGGCAAGATGAGCTTCTTCTCCGATGCTCTGGGTCATTCCGGCTTTACCGGCATTGCCATCGGCGCACTCTGCGGCGTTGTGCAGCCCATCTATTTTGCCGTGGGACTGTCTGTCTTGTTTGCGCTGCTGTTTTCCTTCGTCCGCAGCCGCTCCAGCCAGTCTGCCGATACCATCATCGGCGTATTCTCCTCCACGGCTGTGGCGCTTGGCATTTTTATCGTCACGCTGGGCGGCAAAAGCTTTACCAAGTTTAACCGCTACCTGATCGGCGATATTCTCTCTGTCACGCCCGGTGAGATCGGCATGCTGGCGCTTGTGCTCGCGGCTGTGGTTCTTTTGTGGATCTTCGCCTCGAACCGCCTCCTTCTGACTGCTGTACACCCGCAGCTGGCATCCTCGCGCGGCATTGCCACACGGCGCAACGAAACGCTGTTCACCGTTGCCATCGCCATCGTCGTCACGCTCGCCATGAGCTGGGTCGGTCTGATGGTTATCAATTCGCTGCTTGTTCTGCCGGCCGCTGCGTCGCGCAACCTGGCGCGCAATCTGCGGCAATATCATCTGTTCAGTGTCCTGTCCGCGCTGGCATGCAGTCTGTTCGGCCTTGTGACGGCGTACTATCTGGGCTGCTCCGCCGGCGCGACGATTGCGCTGTATCTGGCGGTCTATTTTGCCATATCCTTCGCCCTGCGCAGCCGCATCGGCTGATAAAGCACAAAATATTACAGGAAAGGCCGCAGGATTCCGGCCTTTCTGCCACTTGTATGCACAAAAAAAGTGTGATAAACTTTCTTTTAAGGAGAGAAGCCCGTGAATTGGAACCAGCTGCGCAGCACCGCAAAGCCCATTGTGCTCTATGGTATGGGCAACGGCGCTGACCGGATTCTCGCCGCCCTGGCCCAGCATGGTCTGCAGGCCGCCGGCGTCTTTGCCAGCGATGAATTTGTCCGCGGGCAGAGCTTTCACGGCTTTCCCGTTCTGCGCTACGAGGAAGCGAAGCAGCACTTTGGCTCTATGCTTGTGCTGCTGGCCTTTGGCACAAGCCTGCCGTCCGTCCTTGCCCGCATTGAAGCCATCGCGCAGGAGCAGGAGCTCTATGCGCCGGATTTTCCCGTCGCGGGTGATACCCTCTTTGATGAAGCCTTTTACCTGGCGCATCGCGCCGAATTGGAAACGGTTCATGCGCGTCTTGCCGACGCGCAGTCACGCTTTGTCCTGCAGGAGCTGATTGCCTATAAGCTCACGTGGGATATTCGCAGGCTTCACGCCTGCGAAACAGATCTTGACGATGCCTACACCGGGCTTCTGCAGCTGTCCGCCGGAGAAAGTCTGGTGGATCTTGGCGCTTACCGCGGCGACACCGTGCAGCAATTTGTCCGCTTCTGCCCGGATTACCGCCGGATTCTCGCTGTGGAGCCGGATGCCTATTCCTTCCGGCAGCTGCAGCGCTCGACAGCCGCGCTGCGCGCATGTACCTGTGTGCAGGCGCTTGCCGGACAAGAACCCGGTCAGGCAATGTTTTTTGCGCGCGGCGGACGCGGCTCCCATCAGGCCGCGTCCGGTATCTGTGTGCCCGTTGTCAGCGCGGATGCTCTGCTGCAGGGCCAGCCTGCGAGCTTTTTCAACATTGATGTGGAGGGTGCAGAGCGCGAGGCGCTGCTCGGCGCAGCGCAGACCATCCGCACGTACAAGCCAAAGCTCCTGCTTGCCGCCTATCACCGCAGCGAGGATCTTTTTGCTCTGCCGCAGCTGGTATGCTCCCTGCGCAGTGACTACCGGATCTACCTGCGCCGCCACCGGCAGCTGCCAGCTTGGGATATAAATTTTTATTTCGTATAGATATAGAGGTCATCTATGAAAATCGCAGATATCCACGCACATATCTTCCCGGAGAAGCTTGCCGAGAAAGCCTCGCACTCCATTGGAGACTTTTATGGCATTCCCATCGCACGTGAGGCTGACATGCCCTGCCTTGCCGCCGAGGATGCACGCGCGGGCATCACCCGCTGCGTCATCTCCAACTCCGCGACCAGCCCCAAACAGGTCTATAATGCAAATACCTTTCTGGCAGAGGCCGTTCAGAATCACCCGGGCTATCTTGCCTTCGGCACAATTTATCCGGGCATGGATGGCTTTGAGGAGGAGCTTGACCGAATGATGGAGCTCGGTCTGCGCGGGCTGAAGATCCACCCGGACTTCCAGAAGCTTTCCATCGACGACGAACGCGGCATTGAAACCTATCGCGCCATCGCCCGCCGCGGCCTGCCCGTGCTGTTTCACATGGGCGACAGCCGGTATGATTTTTCCTCGCCGGAGCGGCTGACAAATCTGCTGCGCCGCGTGCCGGATCTGCAGGCAATCGCTGCGCACTTCGGCGGCTGGAGCATCTGGCCGCAGGCGCTGGCCCATCCGCAGCCGGATACCGTTCTTTTTGACACCTCCTCCACGACTGGCATGACAGACCGTGATACGGTCATGCGGCTCATTGACCAGATTGGCCCCGACCGGCTGCTGTTCGGCACAGATTTTCCGATGTGGAGCCCCAAGGAGGAGCTGGAACGCTTTCTGGCGCTGGATCTGGACGAATCCTCCCGTCAGAAAATTCTCTATGACAATTTCATGAACCTGCTGCATCTCAGCGACGAAGAATAAAGGAAAAGAGGAGCTTCTTATGTATCAGATCGGCATTGATATCGGCGGCACCAACATCAAAATCGGCCTTGTGGATGAAGCGATTACGCTGGCCGCGGAGACCTCCATCCCCTTCCCCCATACCACGGCGGAGGACATGGCCGCAAAAATCCGTGCAGCGGTGCTGCCGCTGCTTCAGGCCCACGGTGCTGCGCTCGGCGACGTGGAATCGCTCGGCGCTGTCGTCCCGGGCAGCATCGATGCAAGCGGTGAAACCGTCATCGACGCACACAACCTCGGCTTCCACGATGTTCCGCTGCGAAAGCTCCTGCAGGCGCAGTTTCCCGGTATCCCCGTCTATATTGCCAACGATGCCAACGGCGCCGCACTGGCAGAGCTCTATGCCGGTGCATTCGTCGGCTGCAAAACGGGCGTTCTGTTCACACTCGGCACAGGACTTGGCGGCGGCATCATCCTGAACGGCAAGATGTTCAACGGCGGCATGAACCACGGCGTGGAGCTTGGCCATGCGTATCTCGTTGACGGCGGGGAGCCCTGCACCTGCGGCAACCACGGCTGTATGGAGGTCTACTGCGCGGCGTCCGCGCTGACACGCGAAGGCCGCCGTGCCATGCAGGCACATCCGCAGAGCATGCTCTGTGAAAAAACAGGCGGTGATCCGGAGAAGGTCACGCCCAAGCTTGTCACCGACTGTGCCAAGGCGGGCGATCCGGCCTGTATGGCGGTTTTCGACGCATATATTGAGCACCTGAGCTCTGCATGCGCCTCGATCTATAATCTTCTTGACCCGGAGGTTCTTGCTCTGGGCGGCGGCCTCAGCGCGGCCGGCTCGTTCCTGTTCGATCCGCTGCAGGACAAGGTCAGCAAAAAATGCTTCTACGCCACACGCGGCAAGCTTGTTCCTGCTGTTCTCGGCAACGAGGCCGGCATGATCGGCGCAGCGCTGTTGGCCCGCGACGCAAATGTATAAGATCCCATCAATTTATTGATTTGAAGGAGCATAACTATGGTAAAGGTTCATTTTGAAGGCGCAAGCCAGTTCTACACCAAGCAGCCTGACAAGGCTGCCGCACAGGCCGCATTTGACACGCTGGTAAACGGGACTGGCGCCGGCAACGATTTCATCGGCTGGGTCGACCTGCCGGTGAACTATGACAAAGAGGAGTTTGCCCGCATCCAGAAGGCCGCGGCAAAGATTCAGTCCGATTCCAAGGCGCTCGTCGTCATTGGCATCGGCGGCAGCTATCTTGGCGCGCGCGCCGTTGTGGAGCTGCTGAAAAGCCCCAACTACAATGCCCTGCCAAAAAACACCCCGGATATCTACTTTGCCGGCAACGGCATTTCCTCTGACGCTGTGACAGAAATCCTCACCATGATCGGTGATCGTGATTTCTCCGTCAACGTCATCTCCAAATCCGGCACCACGACGGAGCCGGCCATTGCCTTCCGTATCTTCAAGGCCGCGCTCGAAAAGAAATACGGCGTCGACGGTGCCAAGGGCCGTATCTACGCCACCACAGACAAGGCCCGCGGCGCGCTCAAGACGCTTGCTGACCGTGAGGGCTATGAGAGCTTTGTGGTACCCGATAATGTCGGCGGCCGCTATTCTGTTCTGACCGCTGTTGGTCTGCTGCCCATTTCCTGCTGCGGCATCGACATTGAAGCGCTCATGCACGGTGCACAGGCAGAGCGCGAAGAAACGCTTGCCAAGGGCGTGGAGAGTGCGGCTGTGCAGTACGCCATGAGCCGTCAGGCTCTGTACGCAGACGGCAAGAACATTGAGGTTCTCGCCGCTTACGAGCCGTCGTTCCGCTTCATGGCTGAGTGGTGGAAGCAGCTCTACGGTGAATCCGAGGGCAAGGACGGCAAGGGTATTTTCCCCGCATCTGTCGATCTGACCCCGGATCTGCATTCCATGGGCCAGTATATCCAGGACGGCATCCGCATGCTGCAGGAGACGGTTGTTTTCTTTGACAAAGCCAGAACCTCCCTCGCCGTCCCGTCTGACGAAGAAAATCTCGACGGCCTCAATTACCTTGCCGGCCGTGAAATGAGCTATATCAACGAAAAGGCCATGCAGGCCACCAAGGCCGCGCATATTGACGGCGGTGTGCCCGTCACGGAGATCCGCCTGCCGGAGATCTGCGAGGAAGCGCTTGGCGCGCTCATCTACTTCTTTGAGTTCGCCTGCGGTGTATCCGGCTATATGGAGGGCGTCAACCCCTTCAACCAGCCCGGCGTCGAGGCCTACAAGAAGAACATGTTCCACCTGCTGGGCAAACCCGGTTATTGAGTTTCAATCATAACCACCGGCCGTGCCGGTGGTCTGTACAGCCCCCTAGGGTGTATTACCAGCCGAGCCTACAGGCTCATCGAATCTTCTTTCTACTGCATGATCGCCCCGCTGCTATTGAAATAGCGGCGGGGCGCAGTTTGCTTTTCGTATCTCTCGATTGTCTGTCCTTTTGAATCGTACTTTATCCTCTGCTTTCCAGACTTGTTCCTCGCTTCGCTCGGATAATTTTTCTGGGCATAGTGAAAGCTTTTTGGAGGGGCTGTCTTAAAATAGAATTATCATTAGCCAAGCAAAAAAGTCGTGAGAATCCATTAAAAACTGGATTCTCACGACTTTGTCTAACTTTTGGCGGGGGGCTATTCTCTTGCAATCGGCATTTTGAGACAGCCTCTCCTTGCTCTAAGCGGTTATTTGTTGTCCTTGTGCGTGTTCATCATTCACAGCGAAGGGTTTTTCTTATTTTGCTGTGCCAAGATAGGCCGCCTTGACCTCCTCATTGGCTGCCAGCTCCGCCCCCGGTCCCTGCATCAGAATCTCACCTGTCTGCATGACATAGGCCCAATCGGCCACCTTCAGCGCCATATTGGCATTCTGCTCAATCAACAGTACCGTGATGCCCTGCCGGTTAATTTCGCGGATAATCTCAAAAATGCCCTTGACAACAATCGGCGCCAGGCCCAGCGACGGCTCATCCATCATAATAAGCTGCGGCTTGGCCATAAGCGCGCGCCCCACCGCCAGCATCTGCTGCTCACCGCCGGAAAGCGTACCGGCCTGCTGCCATTCACGCTCTTTCAGGCGCGGGAACAGATCATATACGCGTGCAAGGTCCTCGGTGATGGAATCCTTGCGCAGATACGCACCGATCCGCAGATTTTCCAGAACCGTCAGGTTGGGAAACACGCGCCGCCCCTCCGGCACAAGCGTCACACCCTGGGCAACAATCTGATCCGTCGACTTACCGACAAGATTCATCCCGTGCAGGACAATTTCCCCCGCCTTCGGCCGGACAAGCCCAGCAATGGTTTTCAGCGTTGTGGATTTTCCCGCGCCGTTTGAGCCGATCAGAGTGACAATCTTCCCTTCCTCCACCGACAGGTCAATGCCCTTGACAGCCTCAATGCCGCCATAGCTGACCGTCAGGTTCCGGATCTCCAGAATATTAGCCATTGTCATCCACCCCCAAATATGCGTCGATGACGCGCGGATCGTTCTGGATCTCCGCCGGCCTGCCGGCAGCAATCTGCTTGCCGAAGTCAATGACGTAGATCCGGTCGGAAATATCCATAACCAGGTTCATATGATGCTCAATCAGGAAAATCGTCAGCCCAAACCTCTCCCGGATTTCACGGATGAACGCAGTAAGCTCCATCGTCTCCTGCGGATTCATACCAGCAGCCGGTTCATCCAGCAGGAGCAGCTTCGGCTCGGTTGCAAGCGCACGCGCAATCTCCAGCCGGCGCTGCTTGCCATACGGCAGTGCGGTTGCCAGCTCATCTTTCACATCATCCAGCCCGACAATTCTTAAAAGCTCCAGCGTCTTTTCCCGCTGCGCCGCTTCTTCCCTATGGTTGGCGCGGAACGTGGCGGTAAAAACATTCGATGTGCGGCGCAGATGCATGGCCGTCAGCACATTTTCGAACACCGTCATGGACTTGAACAGGCGGATGTTCTGAAATGTTCTGGCAATTCCCTGCTTTGTGATGATATCCGGAGTATTGGAAACCACAGGCATCTGCCGATAGCGCTCCGCCCCTTCTCCGGCATAGATCTTCTTCATTTTCCCGCGCGGATGGCTGCGCACGATGGGCGTACCCAGGAAGTCCACCTCGCCGTTCGTCGGCTCATAGACGCCCGTGATACAGTTAAAGGCTGTTGTTTTTCCCGCACCGTTCGGGCCGATCAGCGCCACAATCTCCCCCGGATAAACATCCATCGACAGATCATTGACGGCCACCACGCCGCCAAACTGCATGGTGATATGCTCCACATGAAGAATGGGATTTGTCATGCCTGCTTGCCTCCCTTCACAGATTTTTTCTGTAGTCGTTCGGCCAGACCAGCAAGAGAAATCTCCCGCGAACCCATAATGCCCTTCCGGAAGAACAGCACAACGATCATAATCACAACGGAGAATACAACCATGCGGAAGCCTGTGCGCAGCAGCGGCACATGGAACGCGCCGATATACGTGTCGTCGTTGTCCAGGAACCGCAGCCACCACTCGGAGCATGCAATGAACAGGAACGAACCAATGCAGCTGCCGGAAATCGAGCCGATGCCGCCAATGACAACAATCAGCAAAATCTCATACGTCATGGCTGATTTAAAGGTGTTGGCCTGTACCGTCGTCTGGTACATGGCAAGCAGTGCGCCAGAAATCCCGGCAAAAAACGAGGAAATCGTAAACGCCATACGTTTGTGATGGGCCAGATTGATCCCCATGGCCTCCGCCGCAATCTCATCGTCCCGGATCGCCTTGAACGCGCGGCCATAGGTGGAGTTAATCAGCAGCACCACCGCCGCAATGCAGATACCGACAATGATGAACGGCACCAGCGTATCCTGGAAATACGGGAATCCGCGCAGCAGCTGCGAACCGTTGGTCACCGGCGCAAATGCCTCCAACTGGACAAGCGCGCGGATAATTTCCGCAAAGCCCAGCGTTGCAATCGCCAGGTAGTCGCTTTTCAGCTTCAGGACGGGAAGACCAATCAAATACGCCAATCCAGCCGCCAGCAGTCCTGCCAGCAGCAGCGACACAAACACGCCAAGGATCGTCCCCACCGTGCTGCCGAGCGCATTCTGCAGCGTCTCCGTCAGTGAAAATTTGAGCAGCGGGTCATAATACTGATACACCGTTGCGCGCAGGGAGCTTGAAATATTGATGGCGGCAAAGGTATACGCGCCAACCAGCATAAAGCCCGCCTGCCCAAGGGAAAACAGCCCCGTAAAGCCGTTGAGCAGGTTCATAGACACTGCAACCAGCGAATAGATTGCGCCCTTGCGCAGCACAGTCGTCAGCATAATGGGCACGCCGGGAATCCGGTCAAGCAGGAACGCCAGCACATAAATGAGCACGATAGCCGCGATGGAGAGAATGGATTTCATGGACAGCACTTTTTTCTTTTCCATTTCTTCCACCTCAGACTTTCTCCGTCAGCTTCTCACCAAACAGCCCCGTCGGCTTGACGACAAGGATAATGATGAGCAGCGCAAATGTAAATGCATCCGAGAACGCCGTCAGGCCCATGCCCTTCAGCAGCGTCTCACAGATACCGATGATAAATGCACCAATCACAGCGCCGGGAATCGAGCCGATGCCGCCGAACACCGCCGCAACAAATGCCTTCAGGCCCGGCATCGCGCCGGACGACGGCGCAACCGTCGTATAGTTGGAGAAGTACAGCAGCGACGCCACCGCCGCCAGGGCAGAGCCAATAATGAACGTAAAGGAAATGACAGAATTGATCTTTACGCCCATAAGCTGCGCCGTCTCAAAATCCTTGGAGGCAGCACGCATGGCCATACCGATTTTTGTCTTTTTAATGAGCATCACCAGCACCACAACAAGCACCAGCGTGAGAACCGGCGTGAGAATCGTGATGCGTTTGGTAGACGCGCCGAGAATCATAATCGGATCAGAGATCCACGGCAGCTGCGGATATTGCTTCGGCACGCCGCCGGTCAGATAATACGCCAGATTCTGCAGCAGATAGCTCACACCGATGGCCGAAATCATCACAGACATCCGCGGCGCCTGCCGCAGCGGCTTATACGCGCAGCGCTCAATCACAAAGCCGAGCACCACTGTCAGCACAATGACAACCGGGATGGACACGTACAGCGGCATGGATGCGGAAAGATACACCATCATAAGCCCCGCAACCATAAAAATATCACCGTGTGCAAAGTTTATAAGGCGCAGAATACCATAAACCATGGTATAGCCGATGGCAATCAGCGCATACTGACCGCCGGCTGAAATGCCTGCCAGAACATACGGCAGCCATTGCTTGATAAATCCCATGGGGAACCTCCTGTTCTTATCGCCATGTCCAAACTGCGAACCGCCCGCCCATCAGGAGAGCCAGCTTGGACATGCCGACAGCTGATAAAAAATATGCTCCATCCGGCAGCGGGTTCGATCGCTGCCGGATGGAATCCGCCGGCCGGACGCGGCTGCCTCCGGCCGGGGATGACTGGAATCAGGCTTTGCTCAGTCAGCCGACTGAACCTTGACGAAGCTGAAGCCGCCGTCCACAGCCTGCTTGATATAGGCCGTGCTCTTGACTGCGTCGCCGTTCTCGTCGAAGCTCAGGGAGCCGGTAACAAGCTCCGTGTTCAGACCGGCCAGTGCATCGCGGATCGCTGTGCCGTCGGTGGACTGTGCCTTCTCGATGGCTGCAACTGCCGTCATGTATGCATCATAGCCCAGGGCAGAGACTGCCGCGACAATATCATTGCCGCCATTGTTGGTCAGGTTCTGCGAGCTGCCGTTGAGCCAGGCCTTATAGCCCGTGACAAACTCCTTGGCCAGGCCGGAACCATCGTTTTCATCAAAGAAGGTGGAAACATAGACCTGCATATCCGTGCCGTTCTGCGCATCGGAGATTGCAGAGTTTTCCCACGTGTCGCCACCGAGGATCGGCAGCTTCAGGCCGAGAGCGTTGGCCTGCTCGATAATCTGCGGGGCATATGCGATGGCAGACGGGGCGAAAATAACGTCTGCGCCGCCGGAGACTGCATTATTGAGGTAAGCGGAGAAGTCTGCGGTGCCCTCCACGAAGGTTTCATCCCCGACAATCTCACCGCCGGCTGCCTCAAAGGCGATGACAAAGTTCTTGGCAAGACCGACCGTGTAATCGTCACCAAGCATGGACAGAACGTATGCCTTCTTAGCGCCAAACTCATCCATGGCAAACGAAGCCATGACAGAGCCCTGGAACGGATCGAGGAAGCAGACACGGAAGTAATAGTCGTTGCCTGCCGTAACTGCGGCATTCGTGCAGGAGCAGCCGATTGCCGGGATCTTTGCGTTTGCAAAGTAGGTGCCGGCTGCAATGGAGACGCCGGAGCCATAGGAGCCGAGAACGACGGAAACCTTATCCGCGACTAGCTGCTGCGCTGCGGAAACGGCCTTGTCGGTCGAGGACTGGTTGTCCTGAATGTCAAGCTCGATCTTATACTCAGTGCCGCCAATGGTCACAGTCGGCTTGACCGAGTTGGCATACTGAATGCCGAGAACCTCCTGCTTGCCGCCGGCGCCGTTGTCGCCGGACTGCGGCTCAAACACGCCGATTTTGATGACCTTTGAACCGCCCGACGAGCTGCAGCCTGCAAACAGACACAGGACCATAACCGCGGCAAGAACCAACGCGAGAATCTTTTTCATAAAATTCTTCCTCCCTTTTGTCCGTGTATTGAGGACACTTGTTCACGAACTTATGGGGACATTATAGCGGCACGTGCTGAAAAATGCAAGAAAAAAATGGTCGTTTTTTGAAAAAAATTCGCGTAGTACGAACAGATGTCTTTTTACAGTTTGCACAAAGACGCAAAAAGCGCCGCGGAACCTGGTTCCGCGGCGCCTGTACGCTATCGGTTTCTCCCTGTTTTACAGCTCGCAGTTGCCAACCGTTCTCGGGAACGGCAGCACGTCACGAATGTTGGAAATGCCGGTCAGATACATGACGCAGCGCTCAAAGCCAAGGCCAAAGCCGGCATGACGCGTCGAGCCATACTTGCGCAGATCGAGATAGAACTGATAGTCCTTCTCCTTCAGGTTGCATTCCTGCATGCGTTGTACGAGCGTGTCATAATTGTCCTCACGCTGGCTGCCGCCGATGATCTCGCCGATCCCCGGCACCAGGCAGTCCATGGCGGCGACGGTCTTGCCGTCGGGATTGAGCTTCATATAGAACGCCTTGATCTCCTTCGGATAATCTGTCACAAACACAGGCCGCTTGAAAATCTGCTCGGTGAGATAGCGTTCATGCTCGGTCTGCAGATCGCAGCCCCAGAACACCTTGTAGTCGAACTTGTCGTTGTGCTCCTCAAGCAGCTTCACAGCCTCCGTATACGTCACATGGCCGAAATCAGAGGTCATGACATGCTGCAGCCGGTCAATGAGTCCCTTGTCCACGAACTGATTGAAAAACGCCATCTCCTCCGGCGCATGGTCAAGCACATACGCAATGATAAACTTGATCATATCCTCAGCCAGCTTCATGTCGTCAGAAAGATCTGCAAACGCAATCTCCGGCTCGATCATCCAAAATTCTGCCGCGTGGCGCGTGGTATTGGAGTTTTCCGCGCGAAAAGTCGGGCCAAAGGTATAGATATTGCGGAAGGCCTGTGCAAACGTCTCGCCATTGAGCTGGCCGGAGACAGTCAGGTTCGTTTCCTTGCCGAAGAAATCCTTGCTGTAGTCGATCTGGCCGTCCTCCGTGCGCGGCAGGTTATCCAGATCAAGCGTCGTCACCTGGAACATCTCACCTGCGCCCTCGCAGTCGGAGCCCGTAATGAGCGGCGTGTGAACGTAAACGAAGTCCCGCTCCTGGAAGAACTTGTGAATGGCATAGGCAATGAGGCTGCGCACACGGAATACCGCCTGGAAGGTGTTCGTGCGCGGGCGCAGATGCGTCACTGTGCGCAGATATTCCATGGAGTGGCGCTTGGGCTGGATGGGATAGTCCGGCGTGGACGGACCCTCGACAAAAATCTCCGCCGCCTGCAGTTCAAACGGCTGCTTGGCCTCCGGCGTCAGCACCAGCGTACCGGTGACGATTACAGCTGCGCCGATGTTCAGCTTGGAAATCTCGGTAAAATTGGGCAGCTCAGAGCCATAGACGACCTGCACCTGAGAAAAGAACGTGCCATCGGACAGATTGATAAAGCCGAAGTTCTTGCTGGCGCGCAGATTGCGCACCCAGCCGCCGACCTTGATCTGCTTGCCGGCATAGCTTTCGGTCTCTTTGAACAATGAACGTACAGAAATCAGCTGATCCATATTCTTGATCCTCTCGTTTTATAATTACAGAAGCAGAATCCCCGCATCTCTGCAGGCATCCTGTGTTGCTTTGTCCCAGATGCTCGACTGCACCTCGCCGATATGGCACACGCCGATCATCAGCATGCAGATGCGGCTCTGGCCAATGCCGCCGCCCATGGTAAGCGGCAGCTCCCCATGCAGGAGCATTTTGTGGAACGGCAGCTCCCGGCGGTCATCGCAGCCGGCCTCATGCAGCTGGCGATCCAGCGAAGCCTCATCCACGCGGATACCCATGGAGGAAATTTCAAACGCGCACTGCAGGACCGGGTTCCACATCAGGATATCGCCGTTGAGCGCCCAATCGTCGTAGTCCGGCGCGCGGCCATCATGCGGCTTGCCGGATTTCAGCTTGCCGCCGATCTGCATCAGAAACACCGTGTGATGCTCCCGCACGATTGCATTTTCGCGTTCCTTCGGGGTCTTGTCAGGATACAGATCCTCCAGTTCCTGCGTGGTGATGAAGAACACCTCCCGCTCCAGCTTCGTATGCAGACTCGGGAATGCAACGCCCAGCGCATCGTTTGTCTCGCATACTGCGCCGACAATATCGCGTACCGTCCGCTTGAGATACTCCACCGTGCGGTCCTCACGGGAGATCACCTTCTCCCAGTCCCACTGATCCACATAGACAGAATGGAGATTGTCCACCTCCTCGTCGCGGCGGATTGCATTCATATCGGTAAACAGGCCCTTGCCGACGTTAAACTGATAGCGCTTCAGAGCCAGACGCTTCCATTTTGCCAGCGAGTGCACAACCTGCGCCTCAGCGCCGACATCCGGAATGTCAAAGCTGACTGGCCGTTCGTAGCCGTTCAGGTTATCATTGAGACCGGAGGCTTCCTCCACAAACAGCGGCGCGGAGACGCGGCGCAGATTCAGGGCATTGCTCAGATTCATCTGAAAATTGCTCTTGATAAATTCGATGGCACGCTGCAGCTCATAGACGGACAGCGGTGCATGATAGCCCTGCGGAATGGTGATTTTGCTCATGGGAACCAGCCTCACTTTCATGTGAAATCAAAAATTTACACAGTATTATACACCAGTTTTACACGTCATGCAAGCTGCGATACAGAAATATCCGGAGTTTTTCCGCACAGATGCGAAAAAGGAGCGCTGCAGCTGCAGCGCTCCCCGGAATCCATCCAAATCACTGGTGGATTGAGGTGCCGGTTTTGCCCTCAATGCCATCCTTCGCCTTTTCCAGCAGCGTGATGAGCGCGGTACGGCCCGGCTTGGACTCGGCAAACTTCACCGCAGCCTCCACCTTCGGCAGCATGGAGCCGGGCGCGAACTGCCCCTCGGCCATGTACCGGCGTGCCTCGTCCGGCGTCAGGGAGTCCAGATTCTTCTGGTCAGGCTTGCCAAAGTTGATGGCAACCTTCTCCACCGCCGTCAGAATAATCAGCATATCGGCATCCAGCTGCTCTGCCATGCACTCGGACGCGAAGTCCTTATCGATGACGGCGGGCACGCCCTTGAGGTGATACTTGTCCTCCCAGATGACGGGGATACCGCCACCACCGGCTGCAATTACCGCATGGCCGTCGTTCATCAGCGCACGGACCGTTGCAATCTCCACAATCTCCTGCGGCTTCGGGCTGGCAACCACCTGACGCCAGCCGCGGCCAGCGTCCTCCGCCACGTCAATGCCCTTCTCGGCAGCAAGCTTCTTTGCTTCCTCCTCGGTCATGAACGCGCCGATCGGCTTCGTGGGATGGGCAAACGCAGGATCCTTCGGATCAACAACAACCTGCGTCAGGACCGTTGCGCAGTGGATATGCAGACCGCGGCGGTCAAGCTCCTCGCCGATCATGTTCTGCAGATCGTAGCCGATATAGCCCTGGCTCATGGCTACGCACATGGACAGCGGCATAATATCGCTCTTTTCCTGCTGCTTATGGTAGGCTGCAAATGCATTTTGAATCATGCCGACCTGCGGGCCGTTGCCGTGCGCAATGACAACCTCATGGCCATCCTCGATCAGATCTGCAATGGCGCTGGCCGTCGTCTTGACGGCATGCATCTGTTCATTCAGATTTTTGCCCAGAGCGTTGCCGCCCAGAGCGATCACAATTCTTTTACCCATTTTTCAAATTCCTCTTTATGCCACATATGGCAGGAGCGGTGCTCCTGCCATATGATTGTTATATGGTTTGCAGCGCGCTTAGAACATCTTGCGCTTGTTGTCGGAGGCATCGAGATCCATCAGCGTCTTGACCGGATCCTTGACCTGCGCCAGGAAAATCATAGCGGCAATGATGTACGGCTTATAGGACGCCTGCTTGTACAGCGGCACCAGATAGCGGTCGAACACGGAGTTGTCAACTTCGCCCTCGGAGCAGCTGAGGCCGGAGATATCGGCGGGCAGGCAGTGCAGATACAGGGCCTTGCCGTCCTTGGTAAGCTTCATCATTTCCTCAGAGCAGGTCCAGTCCTTATGCTCGGCGTTCTGTGCCAGCAGCTCCTTCTCCAGCTCATCGATGCCCTTCTGGTCACCCTTCACATACAGCTCGGAGCGCTTTTCCATCGCCTTGAACGGAGCCCAGGACTTCGGATAGACGATATCGGCATCCTTGAACGCCTCTGCCATGGAGTTGGTCTTGTGGAACTTGGAGCCGTACTTCTCGCAGTTCTTGCGGGCAATCTCCTCCACCTCGGGGAACACGTCGTATCCTTCCGGATGGGCCAGCGTAACGTCCATGCCGAAGCGGGTGAACAGGCCGATAACGCCCTGCGGAACGGACAGCGGCTTGCCGTAGCTGGGGGAATATGCCCAGGTCATGGCAACCTTCTTGCCCTTCAGGTTCTCCACGCCGCCGAAGTAGTGGATGACATGCAGCATGTCGGCCATGCACTGCGTCGGATGGTCCACGTCGCACTGCAGGTTCACAAGCGTCGGGCGCTGCTCCAGAATGCCGTCGCGGTAGCCTTCTTCCAGAGCGTCCATGAACGTTTTCTGATACTCGTGGCCCTGATGGATGTACATGTCGTCACGGATACCGATGACGTCAGCCATGAAGGAAACCATGTTTGCCGTCTCACGAACCGTCTCGCCGTGTGCGATCTGGGACTTCTTCTCGTCGAGCACCTGCTCCTCAAGGCCGAGGAAGTTGCAGGCAGAGGCGAAAGAGAAGCGGGTACGGGTGGAGTTGTCGCGGAACAGGGAGATGCCCAGGCCGGAATTGAAGATCTTCGTGGACTTGTTGCGCTCACGCAGATCGCGCAGCGCGTCAGCAACAGTAAAAACAGCGTCGATTTCGTCGTCGGTCTTGTCCCAGGTCCAGTAGAAGTCGGTCTTGTACATATTGTTGATATGCAGTTTCTCAAGATGCTTGGCCAGTTCAACAGTTTTGCTCATTTTCTTTCTCCTTAAAAATATTGGATCAAAATAAAAATTGTTGTATCCCAATCAGGCAAATGGGATTCTCGTTTGCCCTGAAAATTACTTGATATCGTTACCGGTGAGCTCCTGGCGGAACGAGGTGGCGGAGCCATCCTTATTTTCCGGCTTGTAGAGCATCGGGACAGCGGCATACAGCGCAGCGCAGACAACCAGATCCTGCTTCCAGGTGATCTCGTTGGGTGCATGTGCCTGCGACTCGGCGCCGGGGCCGAAGCCGACGCACGGAATGCCATAGCGGCCCTGGATGGAAACGCCGTTGGTGGAGAAGGTCCACTTGTCCGTCAGCGGGCGGCCTTCGCGCTTTTCTC
>CAKUAM010000016.1 GCA_934636305.1 uncultured Oscillospiraceae bacterium | reverse complement strand
CCATAATAACCTCCAAAATTCCGACTTACCGAATTTCCCTTCACATCTATTCCACTGCCTACAAACACCCAAACTGGTCGAGTTGCCGGATTGGTTGTCAGCACTTTTCATTTTCCAAAAATCATCCCGAAATGCCTGACATCTAATCCGAGGCTACAACCTGACACACATTTTGCCGTAGATATGTTTCCATATAAGAAAACCGAGCTTTTCGCAAGGCCCCTCTGATGATGATCACCTCGCAAAAAGCCCGGAAATACGCCGCTTTCTGGCACTTGATTTTATTTTCTTGACATCAAGACTACTGTCTCCACATGTGCACACCGCGGGAACAGATCTATCGCCTCTGCATGGCGAAGAAGATATCCCTTTTCCTGCAGCAGCTTTACATCCCTTGCTAATGTTGCCGGATCGCACGACACATAGACCACGCGCTGCGGCACCATTTTGGCTATGGCGTCAATGACATCCTGGCTGATGCCCTTGCGCGGGGGATCTACAACAATGACATCTGGTTGCGTATGCTGCTCAGCCAGCATACTTGCAGCTTGTCCTGCGTCCATGCAGAAAAATTCTGTGTTGGGGAGATTATTTGCAATTGCATTTCGCTTTGCATCCTCAATGGCCTGCGGAATAATCTCTACACCAATGGTGCGCCCGGCGTGGCGGGCCAGACAAAGTGTAATGGTACCGGTTCCACAGTACAGATCCAGAACCGTTTCCGTTCCACTTAGCTCGGCAAGCGAGACAGCTTTTTCATACAGCTTCTCGGCCTGCTCGTGATTGACCTGATAAAAGGCCGGTGCGGAGAGCCGGAACTGCAGCCCACAGAGGGTGTCGCAAATCCAGCCATCGCCATACAGCGGAATAAAATCTGTCCCGAGAATGGTATTCCCCTTTTTTGTATTGGGTGAAAAGACAATGGTCGTGATAGCCGGTTCTGTCTGCAGGAGCGTATCAACCAGCTGATTCGTTTTTGGCAGCTGCTGTGTATTTGCAGCGATGCAGACGAGAATCTGCTTGCTCACAGCGCCAAAACGAAGATAGATGTGCCGGATATATCCGGTATGCGTTTTTTCATCATAGGCGCGGATATTATAGGTCTGCATCCAGCGCAAAACAGCCTGCCGGACCCGGTCAGCGCAATCTGGCTGAATCCGACAGCTCTGGATCGGTACGACGGTATGCGTTTTCCCGCAAAAGAATCCGGCAACGGGGGCTCCGTTTTGCTGCTGCACAGGAAATTGTACCTTATTCCGATAGCCATCTATATGAGCCGCGCCTGTGATAGCCAGATCGGATATTGTCTGTCCCCCGATGCGCTGCAGACAATCCAGAACGTGCTGTTTTTTGATTGCCAGCTCCTGCGCGTAGTCCATATGCCGCAGGGTGCAGCCGCCGCAGTGTGCTGCATAGGGACAGTCAGGCTGGATGCGGTGTGCGGAGGGCGTTTCAATTTTTATAATTTCGGCAAATGCGGCGCGTTTTCCAATATGGACAATGCGGATCTCACATTGTTCTCCGGGCAGTGCACCGGAGACAAAGACAACCTGTCCGTCGATTCTGGCAATGCCGGCGCCCTCAATTGTTGCGGCGTCGATGGTAACGGTATAGCGATTGCCGCGTTTGAGCTCACTCATGATATAATCTGAGTGTTTCACGTGAAACACTCAATCCTCCTCCAATAATTCTCCGTTGGTGAGATCAATGCTGAAATCATGCGTGATCTGTGTATCAGCGGATTGTGTGGAATAGGAAACCGAGATTGTATAATGGATGGTCAGGACAGAATCTGTGGACTCTATGCTGTAGCTGCCGTTGACAAAGCCCATGGCCTGCTTTTCCTGCGCGGCGGAATAAACAGTTTCCTGCGCGTAAGCGACAATATTATCAGAAAGCGTTTCAAAGACTGCGTTGGCTGCCGCGGAGGCAGAATCGGAGGCGAGCGTCAGATGCGGCAGCGTATAGCTGCAGCTGATGGTTTCCTCCAGATCCAGCTGCATCGTTTCCGGCTCGTCCAGCCAGACACCGGCAGAAGTGGAATCTTCCGTACCTGCTGTTTCTGGCCGAGGCTGCGCTTCTTCCTGTTGGGGCTGGTGGGCCTGCTCAGGGACAGTATCTTGAACTTGGGTTTCCTGTGCCGGCGCATCTGCGGTTGTGGGCTGCTTCGCGCAGCCTGCAGTGTTGAGCAGTAAAGCTGCGGCCAGCAGCGCCGCATACGTATGTTTTTTCATAGTTATCACTCCTGCAGAGAGTTTATCATAGAAAAAAACTTGTGTAAAGCGGAAAACTTTCGTATACTGTGGGAAATACCATGGAGTCTGCAGCGGCAGACAGGAGGCTTCTATGTTATCTTATCAGCACTGTACCCTCTGCCCGCGTCAATGTGGTGTAAACAGAACCGCGGGCCAGCTTGGATTTTGTCAGATGCCCGGCCAGCTGCGCGCCGCGCGTGCTGCACTGCACTATTGGGAAGAACCGGTGATCTCTGGAAGCTATGGCAGCGGCGCAATTTTCTTTTCCGGCTGCACGCTCCGGTGCGCCTTCTGCCAGAATGGCGTGATTTCACAGGAGAATTTCGGAAAAACCATCAGCACGCAGCAGCTGCGGGAGGCCATGGAGCGGCTGATTGACGAAGGGTGCCAGAATATCAATCTTGTCACGCCAACACAGTTTCTGCCGTCCATCCTCCCTGCCCTGTCGCCCAGGATTCCGGTTCCCATTGTCTATAACTGCGGCGGATATGAGTCCGTGCAGACACTGCGGGAGCTGGAGGGATATATAGATATCTATTTGCCGGATTTTAAGTACAGCGATCCAAAGCTTGCAAAGATGCTCTCACAGGCGGAGGATTACCCGCAGATTGCAGCTGACGCAATCCGGGAGATGTACCGGCAGACCGGCAGCGTGCAGATCGAAGATGAGCAGATGCTCCGGGGCGTGCTTATCCGGCACCTGGTGCTGCCGGGATGTATTGATAATTCCCTAGGTGTTCTGGACTGGATTGCAGATACCTTCCCAAAAAAGGACGTGCTTGTTAGTCTGATGAGCCAGTATGTGCCGATGGGACGGGCACAGAAACTGCCGCCATTTGACCGGCGCATCACGCAGCAGGAATATGACGCGGTTCTCTCTTATCTGTATTTTCTGGAGCTCAATCATGGCTACACGCAGGACTTCTCTGCAGCCAGCGCAGAATACATTCCGTCATTTGATCTGGAAGGACTATAAAGCTAAAACAAACGTTTGCATTTTGCGTGAGTATGTGCTATACTGAAGAAACAATAAAAAAGGAGCTAGCAAAATGGGGCGTACAAGCAATAAGCGCGAGCAGATTTTGCAGTTTCTGACGCAATTTGTCGCAGAAAACGGCTACGCACCTTCCGTGCGGGAAATCTGCGCAGCCGTCGGTCTGCAGTCTACTGCAACGGTGCATTATCACCTCGGGGCGCTGCGTGACGCAGGTCTGATCGAGATGGACACCATGAAAAAAAGAGCCATTACGCTGCCGGAGGCGCACCGCGCCGACCGAATTCCGGTTGTAGGCGTTGTGACGGCAGGTGTACCGATTCTCGCAATTGAAAATATTGAAAACTACATTCCCTGGGATGGTGAGGCCGGCTGCTTCGCGCTGCGTGTGCGCGGAGATTCCATGATGAATGCCGGGATTCTCAGCGGAGATACTGTTGTTGTCCGGCCGCAGCAGACGGCGGTAAACGGGGAAATTGTGGTTGCCCTGCTGGAGGATTCCGCGACGGTCAAGCGCTTCACGCGTAAGGACGGCCATGTCTGGCTGATGCCGGAAAATCCGGACTACAACCCTATTGACGGCGATAATGCGCAGATTCTCGGCAAGGTCAAGGCAGTGATTCGAAAATATTGAAAGCACACAGTACAACCGATCCCGGACGCCGGCTTTCTCGGCACCCGGGATTTTCGTCTTATGTTTCACGTGAAACATGAATAAATCATAAAAAGTAACACATCTGGTTGCATTTCTGAGAGCAGACAAGTATAATACTATTTGCAAAACTGACCGGAAAGAAGGCGGAGCTATGGGCAGAATCCTCGCGTTTGTCAATCAGAAGGGCGGCGTCGGCAAGACAACGTCCGCAGTTAATCTTGCAGCGGCGCTGCAAAAGGCGGGAAAACGCGTGCTGTTGTGTGATTTTGATCCGCAGGCAAACGCTACCTCTGGTCTTGGTTTGGAAAAGAACGCCGCTGCGCATAACAGCTACGATATGGTGATCGACGGCGTTCCGGCAGCCGACGCAATTGTCCATACGCCGTACTGCGATGTGATTGCATCCACGGTGGAGCTGTCCGGTGCAGGCGTAGAGCTTGTTGGCGCACAGGCCCGTGAATATGCACTTAAGCATGTATTGGAGCCTGTGCGCGAAAACTATGACTATATTTTTATTGACTGCCCGCCGTCATTGGAGCTTCTGACGCTCAATGCGCTCTGCGCGGCAGATCAGGTGTTGATCCCGGTGCAGTGTGAATATTACGCGCTGGAGGGCTTATCTGACCTGATGGTGACGCTGCGTGCGGTAAAAAAACGCCTCAATCCGTCCATTTCTATCTTCGGCGTGCTGCTGACAATGTATGACGGCAGAACAAACTTCTCCGCACAGGTCGCGGAGGAGGTGCGCCGCCATTTTCCCGGGAAGGTCTTTGCAGCGGCAATTCCGCGCAACGTGCGCCTGTCAGAGGCGCCAAGTCACGGCATGCCCGTATGCGCATACGATAAGTTCAGCCGCGGCGCGGCAGCCTATGATGCCGTGGCGCAGGAGATCCTTGCAAAAGAAACGGTGTAAAGGGAGCGTAGATATGGCAACACAAAAAGGTCTTGGCAAGGGTCTGGGCGCCCTGTTTGGAGAACTGAATGAGCAGACACAGGTGCCCGCAGAGGGCACGGTGACGCTGCCGCTGCAGAAAATTGAGCCCAATCCCCTGCAGCCAAGAAAGCATTTTGACCCGGAGGAGCTTGCATCGCTGGCAGAGTCCATCCAGATGCACGGCATCATCCAGCCCCTGACGGTCAGAAAAATGCCATCTGGGTTCTATCAGATCATCGCCGGCGAGCGCCGCTGGCGTGCGGCGCGGCAGGCAGGGCTTTCGGATGTGCCGGTTGTAATTATCGAGGCCGACGACAAAAAGGCGATGGAGCTGGCGCTCATTGAAAATCTGCAGCGCGCCGACCTCAACCCCATTGAAGAAGCATTGGGCTACCAGGAACTGATGGTCACATATGAAATGACGCAGGAGCAGGCCGCGGCCCGCGTGGGGAAATCCCGCCCGGCGGTGGCAAACGCGCTGCGTCTGCTGAGCCTGAGCCCGGAGGTGCTGGAGCTGGTCAAGGACGGGACGCTGTCTGCCGGCCATGCACGCGCCCTGCTGCCAATCAAAAATGAAACGCAGCAGCTGGCAATTGCGCAGCGCGTCATTGCGCAGGGCCTGTCCGTGCGGCAGACGGAGGCGCTCGGCAAGCGTTTATGCAAGGCGGCGGTTCCGCAGCCTGTCAAGCCGCCGCAGGTGGATTATCTGGCGGATTGTGAAAAGGAGCTTTCTGCGGGACTGGGACGCAAGGTCAAAATTGTCCCCGGAAAAAGAAAAGGCCGGATTGAACTGGAATACTACGGACAGGACGATCTGCAGCAGCTGTATGAGGCGCTGCAGACCATCCGCAAAAAGGAGCATCACTGATGGAAGAAAAAAAGACAACGCCACAGCCGGATACCGGTGCACCAGATACCGGGAAGCCGCTGAGTGAAAAGCGGAAGGCAGCGCTGCTTCGATATATGACGATTCTGTTTTCAGCAGCATTTATCCTGGTGCTGATTTCGCTGATTCTGCAGATGCACAGTTCACAGGCAAAAATCTCGGAACTCAACGCGGCCAGCACGAGCGCACTGAGCAACGCTGAGGCGCTGCAGGAGGAAAACCGCAATCTGCAGGATGAAAAAATTGCGCTGGAAAAGGAAAATACCCAGCTGCAGGAGCAGATTGACGGGCTGAACACCCAGCTGGAGAAGCTGCAGCGGGAGGAGAACTCCAACAAGCAGACGGAAAGCGAAATGCTGACCGCAGTGCGCCGGGAGCTTGACCGCACAAAAGAGGCGTATGAAGCGCTGCTGGAGGCAAAGAGCTGCCAGATGCGCGAAGGCAACATCACATTTTCACGCGCCATGCAGACGCTTGAACGCCTGAAGGACTATCTTGGCCCGACGGCGCTGGCGGAGTATGAGGCGCTGGCAAGCGAATAACAGGAAGGAAGAAAGCGTATGATTGATATTAGATTTCTGCGGGAAAATCCGGATGCAATCCGTGAAAACATCCGGAAAAAGTTCCAGGATGACAAGCTTCCGCTTGTTGATGAGGCAATCCGCCTTGACGCGGAAAAGCGTGCTGCCCTGCAGGAGTGCGAGCAGCTGAAGGCTGCGCGCAACAAGCTCTCCAAGGCAAATGGCCCGCTGTATGGTCAGCTCAAGAAGGCGGATGAAGCACAGAAGGCCGAGCTGCAGAGACAGATTGATGAAAATAACGCCAAGGTCAAGGCTGACGATGACCGTCGCGCAGAGCTGGAAAAGAAGCAGGCTGACGCAGAGAATCAGCTGCGCGAGATCATGTATGTGATTCCAAACATCATCGATCCGTCTGTGCCCATCGGCCCGGACGACAGCTGCAATGTAGAGGTTCAGCGCTTTGGCGAGCCGGTTGTGCCGGATTATGAAATTCCACATCATGTGGATATCATGCAGTCCTTTGATGGTATTGACAAGGATTCTGCAGGCCGCGTGGCCGGCATGGGCTTTTATTATCTGCTGGGCGACATTGCACGTCTGCATGAGGCGGTTCTGGCCTACGCGCGGGATTTCATGATCGACCAGAAGCATTTTACGTATGTGATTCCGCCGTTCATGATGCATGGCAGCGTGGTCAAGGGCGTCATGTCCTTCCCGGAGATGGAGGCCATGATGTATAAGATCGAGGGAGAGGATCTGTACCTGATCGGCACAAGTGAGCACACCATGATTGGCCGCTTCATCGATCAGATTCTGCCGGAGAACAAGCTGCCGCTGACGCTTACATCCTATTCCCCCTGCTTCCGCAAGGAGGTCGGCAGCCATGGCCTGGAGGAGCGCGGTGTGTACCGCATTCACCAGTTTGAAAAGCAGGAAATGATTGTGGTCTGCAAGCCGGAGGAGTCCATGGACTGGTACAACAAGCTCTGGAGCTATTCTGTTGAGCTGTTCCGCAATATGGAGATTCCGGTCCGTCAGCTGGAATGCTGCTCCGGCGATCTGGCGGATCTGAAGGTCAAATCCTGCGATATCGAGGCATGGAGCCCGCGGCAGAAGAAGTATTTTGAGGTCTGCTCCTGCTCGAATCTCGGCGACGCACAGGCGCGCAGACTGGGTATCCGCGTCAAGGGCGCAGATGGCAAGATGTATCTTGCCCATACGCTCAATAACACCTGTGTTGCACCGCCGCGCATGCTCATTGCGTTCCTGGAGAACCACCTGCAGCGCGATGGCTCCGTTACCATCCCGAAGTGCCTGCAGCCGTATATGGGCGGCAAGGAAGTTCTTATCCCGAAGCACTGAACGCTTGCTGAAAATAAAATATACAGAGGGTTGAACGATGAAAAAGTTCTTTCATGAATTTAAGACGTTCATTTCCCGCGGCAATGTCATGGACATGGCCATTGGCGTTGTGATCGCCTCAGCGTTCGGCAAGATCAGCACGAGCCTTGTCAACGATATCATCATGCCGCTGATTGGCTGCCTGATTGGCGGCGTGGATCTGGGTACGCTCAATATTACGCTGAAGCCTGCCGTTATGGAGGGAGAAACTGTTGTCAGCGAGGCGGTTGTGCTGGGAATCGGCACGTTCCTGACAACAATCGTTGATTTCCTGCTGATTGCATTTGTTGTATTCCTTGTGGTCAAGGCCCTGAATACCGCAAAGGCAAAGCTTGAAAAGCCGGCAGAGCCGGAACCGGAAAAAGAGCCGGAGCCGACGAAGGAGGAGATCCTGCTTACACAGATCCGGGATCTGCTTCAGAACAAATAAAACCACAGCCAGAGGCACGCCGCAAAAATGCGGCGTGCCTCTTTCCTTTTTCATGGAAATGCAATATAATATATTATAGCAAAGTATGTACATCAGAAGGAGACGCTGCCATGCTGCCGGAGGGCTTTCAGACGCGGATGCGCGAGCTGTTAAAAGATGAATACGAGGCCTTTCTTGCTTCCTATGACAGACCGCTGTGCACCGGTCTGCGGATGAATCCGCTCAAAACGGGCTTTACCGGGAGCCTTGCACAACTGGAGCTCTCCCCTGTTGCGTGGTGCCCGACGGGATATTATTACCATGCGGTGTCACGGCCGGGTCTGCTGCCCTATCATGCTGCGGGGCTGTATTACCTGCAGGAGCCGAGCGCAATGGCGCCGGCGGAGCTTCTGGATGTCCATCCTGGGGAGCGTGTGCTGGATCTTTGCGCTGCGCCCGGCGGGAAATCCACACAGCTGGCAGGAAAGCTGCAGGGGCAGGGATTTCTTGTCTGCAACGAAATAAATGCCAAGCGCGCCTATATTCTGTCCGGGAATATCGAGCGGCTTGGGATCTCCAATGCGCTGGTGCTCAATGAACACCCGAAGCGGCTGGCAGAGCGGTTCGAGGGATATTTTGATAAAATCCTTGTGGATGCGCCCTGCTCCGGAGAAGGAATGTTCCGGAAGGAGGCTGCCGCAGTGACGGACTGGACAGAGGATACAAACGCCATCTGCGCGGCCAGACAGCTGGAGATTCTGCATTCCGCAGCAAAAATGCTGCGTCCGGGCGGCAGACTGGTCTATTCTACGTGCACCTTCTCCCCGCTTGAAAATGAAGGCGTAATTTCCGCATTTCTGCATGACACTCCGGAGTTTTCCGTGCTGCAGATCGATGCTCCGTGGTTTTCTCCCGGCAGGCCGGACTGGATAGCAGATCCGATGCCGGGACTGGAGCATACGTTCCGTCTTTGGCCGCACAAGCTGCGGGGAGAGGGACATTATGCAGCTGTTTTGCAGAGACAGGGCGACAGCGCGCCGGCGGAGATCCCCATGCAGGCGGCAGCGCCGATGCCGCCGGAGCTGGTGGAGTTCTGCCGCCAGACGGAGGCCGGGCTGCCGGAGGGAGAGCCGCTGCTGTTCGGCAGCAATGTCTATCTGGTGCCGCAGAGCCTGCCATCGCTGCGCGGGCTGCATGTGCTGCGCGCGGGGCTGGAGCTTGGTGAGGTGCGCAAGGGCCGGTTTGAGCCGGCGCATGCCTGGGCCCTGTGGCTGAAAACGCCTGCAAACACAGTGAGCTTTCAGGCGGAAGATCCGCAGCTGGGAGCCTATCTGGCCGGAAATGTGCTGTCCTCTCCGCTTTGCGGCTGGACCCAGATCTGCGTGGAGGGGCTTGGACTCGGCTGGGCGAAGGGTGCGGCCGGACAACTGAAGAATCACTATCCAAAGGCGCTGCGGCGTCCGCTTTAAGAGATTAGGAGGATCCCATATGGAAAAAACAGTCCTGATTGTAGAGGATGAACGTGCAATTGTTGAAATTCTGAAATTCAATCTGGCACGGGAGGGCTATCAGACACTGGAGGCGCTTGACGGCGAAACCGGCCTGCAGCTGGCGCAGACAAAGGACCCGGACCTCATTTTGCTGGATGTGATGCTTCCGAAGATGAACGGGTTTGATATCTGCAGAACGCTCCGCGCGGAAAATAACCCCGTGCCCATCATCATGCTGACGGCGCGCGAGGAGGAAATGGATAAGGTCTTTGGCCTGGAAACAGGGGCGGATGATTATATGACAAAGCCGTTTTCCATGAAGGAGCTGATGGCTCGGGTCAAGGCCAATATGCGCCGCCGCAGCATGGAGTATGCGCCGGCGCCGCAGACCGCTGCGGCAAATACAGTGGAGGCTGGCGGTCTGGTTCTCAACCAGGACAGCTATCTGGTCACAAAGAACGGAAAGCCCGTGGATCTGACGCAGAAGGAATACGATCTGCTGTCCTATCTGATCCGGGAGCGCGGCAAGGTATTCTCCCGCGAGGATCTCATGCAGCGCGTCTGGAATTACGAGTATTACGGCGATATGCGTACCGTTGACGTGACGGTGCGCCGCCTGCGCGAAAAAATTGAGGATGATCCGGGGAAGCCCGCCTATATCATGACGCGCCGCGGCGTCGGCTATTATTTCGCAGGCTGAGTCTGGCCTGTACGGAAAGGGGGCGTTGCCCGTGCGATCGTTGCGCATGAAGATGGTCATGATTATGGTCATCCTGATCCTTGCGCTGATGCTGACAACCGGTGCATTTCTGATGAGCGGCGTCGGTAACTTCTACGTTTCTCAGTTTTATGAGCAGATGGAGGACACCTTTACCCCGGAGTTTATTGTGCAGCTGCAGGCACTGGCCGAGGAGGACAATGCACCCGCACAGATGAAGGCGCTGCTGATGGCGCAGGCCGGCCTGGGGATCGATGTCAAGGGGCGCAATGTCTATATTCTGGATATGAACGGCAGTGTGCTTGACAGCTCCAACCAGAAAACGAGCGTCAGCGTCACGCAGAATATCCTGACAGCGATGAATGGAGCGGTTGGGCAGACCAGCGCCATCACCAACAACTATATGGATCTGGCCGTGCCGGTCACACGGGACGGCACGCAGTATATTGCCTACATTCTCGACAACCGTGCGACTGTCGACGCGCTGACCAGTGAGCTGCTGGCCATTATCCTGCGCGCGCTGGCGCTGGGGCTTGTGATCTGCGTGGTTTTGTCATTTCTGCTTTCACAGATCCTCATTACGCCCATCCGCGCGCTCACTGTAGGGACAAAGCGCGTGGCTGCCGGCGATTTTGCCCAGCGCGTCACGGTGGACAGTCAGGATGAGATTGGTGAGCTGACAGAGAACTTCAACCATATGGCAAAGGTGCTGCAGGATACAATCTCCGTTGCGGAAAATGAGCGAAATAAGCTTTCCACGCTGTTTCTGCATATGACGGACGGCGTTGTGGCGTTCAATACTGCCGGAACGGTCATTCACTACAACCCCGCGGCCATGCAGATGCTGGCGCAGAACCTGTCCGCCGCAACGACCTTCGAAGAAATTTTCTCCAAGGAGGCGGAGCTGGACACGCTTCTGACACTCAAGCGGCCGCAATATATTGAAACGCAGAAAACCGTCGGCGACCGGGAGCTTGAGCTGTTCATGGCGCCGTTTTCCTCCGACCATACGCAGGGCGGCGTGCTGGTTGTCATCCATGATGTTACGGAGCAGCGCCGCAGCGAGCAGCTCAAGCGCGAGTTTGTTGCAAACGTCTCCCATGAGCTGCGCACGCCGCTGACCAATATCAAATCCTATGCGGAAACAATTGTGGAGACGGGCGACGAGCTGCCGCCGGAGCTCAAGAGCAATTTCATGAACGTCATCATCAGTGAAACAGACCGCATGACGCGCATTGTGCAGGATCTGCTGACGCTCAGCAAGATTGATTACGGCAAGATGGAAATGAACATCTCACGCTTCCCCTTCCTCAAGGCTGTCCAGAACGTCTATGATGCGGCGAAGCTCAATGCCGAGCAGAATCACCGCCATACCATGACGCTGCACAGTGAGGGCCAAATCCCCGATGTGAATGGGGACCGGGAGCGTATTGAGCAGGTAATCACAAACATTGTCTCCAACGCGGTCAAATATACGCCGGACGGTGGAAAAATTGACCTGACAGTTGGAACAACAGGGCAAAACGTGTTTGTCCGCGTGACCGACAACGGCATTGGCATCCCGGAAAAGGATCTGCCGCGGCTGTTTGACAGGTTCTACCGCGTGGACAAGGCGCGCTCACGGGAATCGGGCGGCACAGGTCTGGGCCTGTCTATTGCGCAGGAAATTCTGAACCAGCATAAGGGATGGATTGAAATTTCGTCTGAATACGGCAAAGGGACGTCTGTGCTCATCACGCTGCCGGCAGCAGATGCACAGATGGAGCCGCCTGGCAGCAAAACGGAGGCACGGGCATGAAGCACAGACTGACAGAGCTTGGCAAGGATGTTCTGATTGCCTTGCTTGTGCTGGCAAATCTGGCGCTTGGTATCATGTGCCTGCCGAAAAAGACCCTGACAGAGACAAAATGGCTGGCCAGTGCGCTGCGGCCATTTGCAGGGCTGTTTGGCCTCAACGAGGCGGAGCTGACCTATACGGCGCCGGCCACCGGCGGCACAATCACCGGTGCGGCCCAGCCGATTGCCATTTCTCTCAACACAGAGGCAGGCCGGCAGAGTGCGCAGTATGATTTTGCCGCGCTGGACGATCTGTATGGTCAGTACGGCAGCCTTCTGGCCCAGGCGCTGGAGAGCGCGGCAGAGCTGCAGAGCTGTACACGCGCGCAGCTGTATGCTGCGCTGCGGGCAAACAGCGCAGCGTTCTGCTTCCCCGGAGCAATCGCACCGGAGGTGCTTGGCGTCTGGCTTGGCGTGCGTGCACCGGAGGCAGAGGCGGCCCAGTGGTACGTGCTCGCGCAGGAGCAGGATACGGTGACATTGTATCTGCTTGGGCAGCAGTGCTATGCTGCGCAGACAGACCTTTCCAGCCAGACGTTTGCCGCGCTGCAGGCGTCGGCGGTACCGGACGGCAGCTTTTTTGCCTTTGAGTCCGGGGAGGCACCGTACAGCGGTCTGGACGCACTCTCCCTGGTGATGGCCGGCAAGACGGCGTATATCGGGATCAGTGCCAATCCCTGTGATGCAAGATTCATTTCCGCTCTGGCGACACAGACGGGCATCAACCCATATGGGGATGCACGCTATGTGGACAACAGCGGCGCCACGTCGTTTACAGAGACGGGACTGACGCTGCGCATCAGCGCACAGGGGCTGATTACCCTGCGCATCACACAGCCGGACAGCCGCTATCAGAGTGCATCCGTGGCACAAAGCGACCGGATCGAGGCAGCGCGGAGTCTGATCAGCAGTCTGACAGGCGATGCCTATGGGGATGCGCGCGTGTATCTGCAGACGTATACGCAAACCGGCAATGACGCGGTATGTACGTTTGCCTATTATCTGTCCGGAATCGAGGTCGCGCCGCAGAGCGGCGCCATCGAGATCCACTTCTCCGGAACGCAGATCACGCAGGCTTCGGTCCCCTATCGGGTCTATAGTCTCGATACGCAGCCATCTGCGCTTTTGCCGGCAGCACAGGCGGCAGCATGCCTGCCGGATGGCAGCAGTCTGCGGCTTTTGTATGCCGATGACGGCTCCGGACAGCTCTCTCTTGGATGGCGGATGCAGCAGGAGGACGGAGTATGAGTGGTTCCAGAATCAAAAATCTGATTTTGCTGGTGCTGACGGCAAGCGCCCTTTGCCTTTTGCTGGTAGTGGTGCCCAATCGGATGGCGCAGATACATGAGCAGAGGCAGATGCTTGAGCAGCTGCGCACGCTCTATGGCGGCTATGGGATTTCCCTGGAGCTCGATGAGCTGCCGCGCAGCGCGACACTCTACAGTGTAGAGCTTGGCGGAGAGCAGCAAACGGCCGTGCAGGCACTGCTGGGGCAGAAGGCAGTGATGACCAGTGACCCGGACCGCTTTGAGACGGAGTACAGCTCAGAGCTCGGCACGCTGCAGCTGACAAGAACCGGTGGCTTTTCCGCCGTGCTTATGGGGAGCAAGCGCGCCGGCCAGCCAGAGGCTGCGGCGCGGAAGCTGCTGCGCAGTATGGGCTTTCAGGCTGCATCCGTGCAGCAGCTGCAGCAGGCAGACGGCACTGCCGTTGTGCAGGCCGGGCAGAGCCTTCTTGGCGTGCCGGTGTTCGGCAGCATGCTGCAGCTGACCTATCGGCAGGAGCAGCTTGTGCAGCTGGAGGGCACATTTTATCTTGGCAGCGAGAGCATTACCCGTGTGTCTGAGCAGCAGAGCATCTCCTGCGCGGATGCGCTGACACAGCTGCTTGCCAGCCGGGATGTGCTGGGATGGGTTGGTGAAAGTGTCTGGCAGCTGACGCAGGGCTATCTGCCGACGGAGACAGCGGCATCCGGGATCCGGTTTGTTCCGGTATGGTATATTGAGACAGATTCCGGCAGCTTCTATGTCAATGCAATCACGCGCGAAATCAGTGCAGTTTGATCGAATTATGAAGAAAATATGAAGATTCCTGTTTCTGATTTGTCATTTTTCCTTTACATTCCTGCCGTGGTGTGCTATGCTATCAGTGGGCTGATTTGGCGCTGTTAACCCTGCGGACAGCTGCAAATACTGAGACTGCAGGAGAAAACAGCAAGAACCAGCAGGCGGCCAGGCCGGATTCGGTCTGTCCGTTTGCATGTCCGCCATCAGCTGCGTTCGGACGTCCGGCAGCACATGCCGGGACGACTTACCAACCAAAGAGGGATTCTGATTTGATTCAATATATCGTTCAGGGCGGAACAAAGCTCTCCGGCTCGGTCACCATTTCCGGGGCGAAGAATGCTGCGGTCGCCATTCTTCCGGCCACGCTGCTGGTCAGCGGCCCCTGCCGCATTGAAAATGTTCCGGATATTTCGGATGTGCGCCTGCTGCTGGAGATTCTGCGCGACATGGGTGCAGAAATTCACCGCTATGGCCGCAACACCTTGGAAATTGACTGTTCCCATGCCCGCAATGCAACGGCTCCGATTGAGCTTGTGCGCCGCATCCGCGCGTCGTACTATCTGATCGGCGCGGAGCTTGGCCGCTTCGGTCATGCACATGTTGCCATGCCGGGCGGGTGCAATTTTGGCGTCCGCCCCATTGACCAGCATATCAAGGGCTTTGAGGCAATGGGCGCCATGGTTGAGCAGGCCGGCGGCTATGTCTGCGCGGACGCACCGAAGGGCGGCCTGCGCGGCGGACATATTTATCTGGATATTGTCTCCGTCGGTGCGACGATGAATATTCTGCTTGCTGCGGTGCTCTGCAGCGGTATGACAATCATTGAGAATTGCGCCAAGGAGCCGCATATTGTTGACCTTGCAAACTTCCTCAATGCCATGGGCGCGCAGATTTCCGGCGCCGGCACGGATGTCATCAAGGTTCGCGGTGTTCCGGCGCTGCATGGCGGCAGCTATTCCATCATCCCTGACCAGATTGAGGCCGGTACGTACATGGCTGCGGCTGCGGCTGTCGGCGGTGATGTGCTGATTGAGAATGTGATTCCGAAGCATCTGGACTGCATCACGGCAAAGCTCCGTGAGATTGGCGCGGATATTACCGAATATGATGATGCCATCCGTGTGGAGTCGGCTTACCGTCTGCATCGGGCCAACGTCAAAACCATGCCCTACCCCGGCTTCCCGACGGACATGCAGCCGCAAATTTCGGTCTGTCTGGCAACAGCGGTCGGCACGAGTCTGGTTACAGAAGGAATTTATGATAACCGGTTCCGGTACACAGCGGAGCTTGGCCGCATGGGTGCAAACATTCAGGTCGAGGGCAAGACCGCAATTATCGACGGCGTGCAGCGGCTGCATGGCTGCGAGGTGCGGGCGTGTGATCTCCGCGCGGGTGCGGCGATGGTGATTGCCGCGATGTGCGCCGAGGGAACCACGCTGATTGAGGATGCACACTACATTGAGCGCGGCTATGAGGACATTGTTGGCAAGCTGACGGCGCTTGGCGCAAGAATCCGCCGCATCGAGACATTTGATACTGCTCCGGTAACGGAGGATGCAGGATAACAAACAAAGCGGGACGCAGAGCGTCCCGCTTATTTTTCTGCATTGTGGGATTGTACCGGATGTGGCACGACAGTGCCTTTGTCGGAGGATAAATAGATTTCCTCACAGCTGCGCTGTGCGTCGATCAGAATGCGGATGGCATCTTCAGTTGCACGCATCAGCTTGAGATACATTTCTTTATAATCCTGCATTTTCATCACCTCAATTCCAATTTTAGGACAAAAAGTCCTATATGTCAAGAGGACAACCTGTCCTGAGATATCATGTCTGCGGTGATGAAATTGAAACTCAGAATCCGCGATTTGCGAGAAGATCATGATCTCAAACAGCAGACAATTGCTGACTATTTACTTTGTGACCAGTCGCTATATTCGAAATATGAACGTGGGGAACGACCGTTGCCATTAGAATTGGCAATCAAGCTGGCGGATTATTATCATGTAACGCTGGATTATTTGGTCGGGCGAAGTGATACGAAGCAATAGAGGTTTTAATAAAAACAATGAGACAGCTGTTCAGGTAAGGAAAATACTAAGAACATGCCCTTTCTCGGAGAAGCGAGAAAGAAAGCATATTGAAAAGCATCTGCCTTCGCAGTATAATAAGAAAAAACCTTGCAGGAGGAACAAACATGATTGCATTGGCATGCGACCACGGCGCCCTGGCCCTCAAAAAGGCTATCATGGCGCATTTGGATAAGCGGGGCCTGTCCTATAAGGATTTTGGCTGCTACGACGAAACAAGCTGTGATTACCCGGATTTTGCCGCGCCTGCGGCAAAGGCCGTCGCCAGCGGGGAATGTGACCGCGGGATTGTCTGCTGCACGACCGGCATTGGTGTGTCCATCACGGCCAACAAGGTCAAGGGCATCCGCTGTGCGCTGCTGGATAACCCGATGTCTGCGCGCCTGACGCGCCAGCATAATGATACCAACATGATGGCGCTTGGCGCTGCTGTGACCGGCGAAATGCTGGCGTTGGAGATTGTGGATGTGTGGCTGGATACAGCGTTTTCCGGTGTCGAGCGGCACCAGCGCCGGATTGACAAGATGATGGCACTTGAAAACGAGTAATATGGACGCGCTGCGCGCGCAGCTGCTAGCGTTCAGACCTGGCTGTGAGCAGGAGGAGCAGGATCGGCGGCTGATGCTGCAGGATATGGATCTGTTCCCGGATCTTCTGACGCGGGGGAACGAGCTGGCGCACTTCACGGCCTCGTGTTGGATCGTCAGCCGCGACCGCAGGCAGGTGCTGATGGCATATCATAATATCTATCAGTCCTGGGCCTGGCTCGGCGGCCATGCCGATGGCGAGGCCGATCTGCTGGCCGTTGCACTGCGCGAGGCCAACGAGGAATCCGGTGTTACAGGGAGCCGCCCCGTGACAAAGGAGCCTATTTCGCTGGAGATCCTGACGGTTAATCCGCATTACAAGCGTGGAAAATTTGTTTCCGCCCATCTGCATCTGAACCTGACCTATCTGCTGGAGGCAGATGAAACGCAGCCTGTACGTGTCAAGCCGGATGAAAACAGCGCAGTGCGCTGGCTTCCGGTGGAGGACATCTGCGCGGCGGTGTCCGAGCCGGACATGCTGCCGGTCTATCAGAAGCTCCTGGATCGGGTAAAGAAATGAAAAAACCCGTGCCGAACGAACCGTTCGTTCGGCACGGGTTTTGGCTTTTTTTATTTGGCGTAATCAACAGCCTTTGTTTCGCGGATGACGTTGATTTTGATTTGGCCCGGATACTCCAGCTCGGATTCAATCTTCTTGGCAAGGTCATGTGCCAGCAGAATCATGTTATCCTCGTTGACTTCCTCGGGCTTGACCATCACGCGGACCTCACGGCCGGCCTGAATGGCATATGCTTTTTCAACGCCGGGGAAGGAATTGGTGAGATCCTCAAGCTTTTCCAGACGGCGGATGTAGTTCTCGACGTTTTCACGGCGTGCACCGGGGCGTGCAGCGGAAATAGCGTCTGCAGCCTGTACGAGACAGGCAATCACGGTCTGCGGCTCAACGTCGCCATGGTGCGCCTCGATGGCGTTGATGACGACGGGGTTTTCCTTGTACTTCTTGGCGAGCTCCACGCCCAGCTGCACATGGCTGCCCTCCATCTCATGGTCGACGGATTTGCCGAGATCATGCAGCAGGCCTGCGCGCTTGGCCAGCGTCACATCGACGCCAAGCTCAGAGGCCATGAGGCCGGCAATGTGTGCAACCTCAATGGAGTGGTTGAGTACATTCTGGCCGTAAGAGGTGCGATACTTCTGACGGCCAAGCAGCTTGATAAGCTCCGGATGCAGGTTATGAACGCCTGTTTCAAAGGTTGCGCGTTCGCCCTCAACCTTGATGGTGTGGTCAACCTCGCGGCGGGCTTTTTCCACCATGTCCTCAATGCGGGTCGGGTGGATGCGGCCGTCAGCGATAAGCTTTTCCAAAGCAAGCCGGGCAACCTCACGGCGGACCGGATCGAACGAAGAAACTGTGATGGCCTCCGGCGTATCATCGATGATGAGATCCACGCCGGTGATGGTTTCAAGGGTGCGGATGTTGCGGCCCTCCCGGCCAATGATGCGGCCCTTCATTTCGTCGTTGGGCAGCGGGACAACGGATACGGTGATTTCTGCTGCATGGTCAGCAGCGCAGCGCTGGATTGCGGTTGCGATGATTTCGCGGGCCGTCTGATCGGCCTCGTCCTTCATCTGCGTCTCAATCTCCTTGATCTTCATGGCCGTCTCGTGGCGGACATCGTCCTCGACGTCCTTGAGGATGCAGGCCTTGGCCTCCTCCTGCGTCAGACCAGAGATCTTTTCCAGCATTTCCATCTGGCTGCGCTTGAGAGAAGCAACCTCCTCCTGCTGCTTGTCGATGGCGGCGACCTTCTTGGCAAGCTCGTCCTCTTTTTTCTCGTGCAGATCAATTTTCTTGTCAAGGGCTTCTTCCTTCTGCTGCAGCCGGCGCTCCTGCTTGGAGACCTCTGCCCGGCGCTCCTTGACTTCCCGTTCGTATTCGCTGCGTGATTTATGGATCTCTTCCTTCGCCTCGAGCAGCATTTCGCGCTTCTTGTTCTCGCCGCCCTTGATGGCTTCGTTGATGATGCGTTTGGCTTCTTCCTCGGCGCTGCCGATCTGCTTTTCTGCGACCTTTTTCCGGTACAGAATGCCGGCTGCGAAGAATACCGCGCAAAGCACGACTGCCACGATGCAAAGGATAAGGCATAGCGTGTTAAATTCCATAAATTGCGAATGACACCTCCTGTTTACAAGATTGGGTACGCCGTGAACCGTAGCAAGCGCACCGGTACGGCGTATTGAATCATAAAGCCGCATGGGCTTCCCCAAGTCCCACTACAGCCATACAAATCCTACCCTACATTGTACTGTTTTGCAGCGTGTGTGTCAAGGCGCAATTCGGAAAAATGCACGAAACCAACCACCGGTTTCTAGACATGTTTGTCAACAACCGCTGACAGCTTGTATGCAAGACCGTTGACAAGCGGAAAAATTTGTGGTTAAGTAGAGAAAACGCCAGCCGACACGGGCGTGCGCGCAGCCAGGCGGTGTTTTGCCATGTAGTAACTGTGCGCATCCCTGTCAACTGGACGTATGGCTTATGCCTTTGCCCTTTCCGGCGTGCTGAATACCTGCGGCAGCCGGCGTGTAATAATCACGCACAGGAAGCTGCTGACTGCAATTTTCAGAAGATCACCCGGCAGATAGATGAGCATACCGCTGCGGATGACCTGCCAGAAGGTCAGCCCCTTGCCGAGATAGCCATTTGCGATGAGCGCCATATACGGCACGCCGATGGCGTACAGCACGGCAAGACCAGCCAGCATCGACAGAACCGAACGCCAGAACGTAAGCGGCCGCTTTGCCAGCTTGCCGATGACGAATGCGCACGGGATCAGGCCAAGCAGGAACCCGAATGTCGGCTGGAACACATAAGAGAAGCCGCCGCCAAGCGCGAAGATCGGGATGCCGATGAGGCCGATGAGCACATAGACCAGCTGCGACAGCGCGCCCCAACCTGCGCCCAGCAGGACGCCGGCCATGGCTGTGAAGAAGAACTGCATGGAGATTGCCGCCAGTGGGAACGGGATCTTGAAGAATGCGCCGATGGCCGTCAGGGCGGCGAAAAGCGCGGTCAGGACGAGCATCAATGTTTTTCTGTGCTGCATAAGAATGAAACTCCTTTTGTAAACTTAATTTTCTGCAAGGTTTACAATACAACAGGATGGGGCAAAAATCAAGGATGAATAATACCATGACAAAAGAAAACGTATTATCTCTGCTGCTGACCAGCCAGACGCCGGTCTCCGGCGAGGCCATCAGCAGACAGCTTGGCCTCTCCCGCGCAGCTGTGTGGAAGGCAATTGACCAGCTGCGCCAGGAGGGCTATACCATCGAGGCCGCGCCGCGCCGCGGCTATCTGCTGACCGGGCGGCCGGATGCGCTCAGCGCTGCGCAGGTCAGAAGCTTTCTGCAGGGCCATCCCTGGCAGGATCGTGTCTGCGTGCTGGAACAGGTTGATTCAACAAACAACGCCTGCAAGCGGCAGGCAGCAGAGGGCGCCCCGGATGGAACGGCGATCATGACCGGGCTGCAGACGGCTGGCCGCGGCCGGCGCGGCAGGACATTTGTTTCACCGCCGGGAGGACTGTATTTCAGCATGATTCTGCGGCCGCATGCCAAGCCCGAGGCGCTCATGCACCTGACGGCGATGACCGCTGTGGCGGCTGCGCGCGCCGTGTATGCGGTGACGGGCCTCTATCCCGGGATCAAGTGGACAAATGATCTTGTAATCGGAAAGAAAAAGCTTTGTGGGATTCTGACGGAGATTGGGATTGAGGCGGAATCGCGTGAGGTGGATTATCTGGTCGTCGGCATCGGGATCAACTGCGAAAAGGCGGCGCTGCCGCCGGAGGTCGCGGCCATGTCGACAAATCTTGAGGCAAAGACCGGCGCGCCTGTTGACCGCAGCCGGCTTGCGGCGGAGCTTGTGCGCGCGCTGTATGAAATGGAGCAGGGACTGTTTACCGAAAAGGCTGCATGGCTGCAGGAGTTTTCCGCGCACTGCGTGACGCTTGGACAGGATGTAAAGCTTGTCCGCGGCGATACGGTTCTGCTGGCGCATGCAGACGGGATTGATGACGAGGCGGCGCTGCTGGTCACCTATCAGGACGGCACGCACGAGGCAATTTCCTCCGGGGAGGTCTCGGTACGGGGCATGTATGGCTATACCTGAAAAACGTGCAAAGGAGGCACTTTCATGAATGAGGTTTTAAATTGCCTGATGACGCGCAGAAGCGTAAGAAGCTATCTTCCGCGTCAGGTTGAGGCGCAGGCGCTCAAGCAGATTCTGCAGGCCGGAACGTATGCAGCCAGCGGCATGGGCCGCCAGGCGGCAAAGATTGTCGTTCTGCAGAAGCCGGAGGATATTGCGGAGCTGGAAAGGATGAATGCCAGCATCCTGGGCAGCCCGGACAGCCATCCGTTCTATGGCGCGCCGACGGTCTGCGTCGTTTTTGCCGATACAACCGTCGGAACGTGGATTGAGGACGGCAGCCTGGTGCTTGGAAATCTGATGACAGCGGCGCACAGCCTTGGCGTGGACAGCTGCTGGATCCATCGGGCCAGACAGGAGTTCGATTCACCGGAGGGTAAGGCGCTCATGAAAAAATGGGGCGTGGAGGAGCGCTATGCCGGCGTCGGCCACTGCATTCTGGGCTATGCAGCCTCGCAGCCGCAGCCGGCAAAGGCGCGCAAGGCGGATTTCATTGTCCGCATTTGAGTGTCAGCTGACACAAAGAAAGCTTGAAAAAACAGAAGTCATTCCATATACTAAAGAAAACGGACAAAGGAGGATTCCCAAATGAAATCACTCAAAACAATCCTTAAAATTTCCGGTGCAGTGATGGCTGTAATCGGCGCCGTGCTGCTTGTGGTGGGCTGCCTGGATGATATCAAGGCATGCGCGCACAAGATTGCGGCGCATCGGGCCCGCTGCGAAGAAATGCAGGATTACGCAGACTAGGGTGTATCTGAAAACAGCCAACGCCCCGGGCAGCGGGCCTTTTCGCGCTGCCGATCACATCACCAGTTTTCAGATACACCTTAACAAAAAACACGGCCTGTCCAGATGGACAGGCCGTGTTTTTTAAAGGACAGCGCGGCAAACGCGCACAGCAGCAACCGAGGCCGTGATGGGTTCTCCATCACGGCCTCTTGCCGGAGAACGGTCTGTCAGGCCAGGTCGGTGCGCCCGCAAAAGACCGCAGGGAAACCGGGCGGCTTTTCGGATTCTGCCCGGATCAGCGGGACGCAGGATCCCCGTTTGCCGGCCTTCCGCCGCTCCGGCCAAGCGCGGCTGCATCCGTGCGCGCACCAGCGTATGGACATCCGGCGGCAAAGCATCTCAAAAGCACTGCCAACGATTTCTGTACATAGCATATGCACGGCGCAGAAAAAAACACAGGAAAAATCTGCTTCATTTGACAATCTGCCTGCAGCAAGGTAAGATAGGGAAAAAAGCAAGAGGGAGCATAAGCATGGAAGATTTTCAGAATCTGCAGGAGACAAAGGTGTCCTCCGAATCGATTTTTGACGGCAATGTATTGCATATTTTCAAAGATACCATCCGTCTGCCGAACGGCAAAACGGCGACCCGCGAATATACCATCCATCATGGCGCGGTGTGCATTCTGCCGTTGCTGGATAACGGCGATGTGCTGCTGGAGCGTCAGTTCCGTTACCCTGTCGGTCAGGTGATTACGGAGATCCCGGCGGGAAAGCTGGATTACATTGGCGAGGATCCCGAACAGGCTGCGCTGCGGGAGCTGCGGGAGGAAACCGGCGCAGTTGCCGGCGAGATGCTTCCGCTGGGCGTATTTTATCCGACCTGCGCGTATTCCAGCGAGGTCATTCACATGTTTCTTGCCAGAAAGCTGACCTTTGGCGAGCGGGAGCTGGATGAGGATGAATTTTTGAACGTGTTCCGGATGCCGCTGCGGGAGCTTGTGGATAAAATTCTTGCCGGGCAGATCCCGGACGCCAAGACACAGGCCGCTGCGCTGCGGGTATGGTGTATGCAGCAGGAGGGCAAGCTCGGATGAACCGGGCGAGCGTGTATGTTTCGTCCATCGGGGTGGACTGCTGCGCCGCTGCGCGCGAGTACGGCGTGGGTATTGAGCTTGCGCAGTTCTGTACGGCAGAACGGCTGGACGGGGGACTGCCGGAGGGCGACTGGGAGGTGCCGGTGGAGGCATGCCTGGCCGCGGCGGATCGGTTTGTGCTGCATGGGCCGTTTAATGAGCTGACGCCAGCGGCCATTGACCCTCTGGTGCTGGAGGTTACAAAAAAGCGCTATCGTCAGGCCATTGCCCGCACACAGCAGATGGGGCTGCATAAGCTGGTTCTGCATGCAGGCTATCTGCCGCTGGTTTATTATCCGGAGTGGTTTGTCTCCCGCAGCATTGCGTTCTGGCAGGCGCTTGTGCAGGAGGTTCCGGCGGATCTGACGGTCTGCCTGGAAAATGTCATGGAGCCGGACGCTTCGCTGCTGCTGCCCATTGTGCAGGCGGTGGCAGATCCCCGGCTGCGGATCTGCCTGGATCTTGGCCACGCAAATACCATGGTGTCCAAGCAGGCACCGGAGGACTGGCTGCGCGCCTGCGCGCCATATCTCTCGCATGTGCATCTGCACAATAATGATGGAGAGCGCGATCTGCATCACGCACTGAACGACGGCGTCATGGATGTTGCCGCGCTTGTGCGGCTGATGGATACGCTCTGCCCGCAGGTTACGTGCACGCTGGAGCTGATGCAGTGCGCGTCGTCGCTTGCCTGGATGGAAAAAGAACAGCTATTGGAGTTATGACAATGAACGAAACAGAACAGCGGCTGCATGCGCAGCTGCAGGAAATTGAACCTTTGTATCAGGAGCCCATGCGGCAGGCACGGGCGCGGCAGGATGCGCTGGCGAAGCCGCCCGGAAGCCTTGGCCGGCTGGAGGATCTCTCGGTCCAGCTTGCCGGCATCACCGGACATGTGAAAAATGAGATCCGCAGCACGAGAATTTACGTGCTGGCAGCTGATAATGGCGTTGTTGCGGAGGGAGTTTCGTCCGCGCCGCAGTCGGTCACGCGCGCGCAGGCAATCAACCTGACCCGCGGCCTGACAGGCGCGTCGTGTCTGGCGAAGCATTTTGGCGATGGTCTTATTGTTGTCGATATGGGCATTGCCCTGCCCTATACCTGCCCGGAGATTGTGAACTGCAGCCTTGGAAAGGGTACGCAGAATCTTGCAGTTGGCCCGGCCATGACCAGACAGCAGGCCGTGCAGGGAATCCTCACCGGTATGGAGCTTGCCGTGCAGGCCAAAAAGGACGGCGTCCAGATCCTCGGTGTCGGCGAGATGGGGATCGGAAATACCACAACGTCGGCGGCCGTTCTGGCAGCTCTCAGCGGGCAGCCCGTCGAGGCGGTGACCGGTCGCGGCGGCGGCATCACAGATGCGGCATTTTTAAAGAAAAAGCAGGTCATAAAGCAGGCGCTGGCTGTGAACCGGCCGGATGGGGCTGATGCAGTCGATGTGCTGCAGAAGGTCGGCGGCTTTGACCTGTGTGCAATGACAGGGGTGTTCCTCGGCGCGGCGCACGAGCGGCTGCCGGTGGTCGTTGACGGCTTTATCTCGGTGGTTGCGGCGCTGTGCGCCGCGGCGCTCTGCGAGCATGCACGCGGCTATCTGATTGGCTCGCATGTGTCGTATGAGCGCGGTTATCAGATTGCGCAGCAGCTTCTTGGACTGCAGCCGTGCCTGCAGCTGGGCATGCGGCTCGGGGAAGGCAGCGGCTGCCCGCTGGCTTTTCGCGTGGTAGAGGCGGCCTGCGCGGTGATCGATACGATGGCAACCTTCCCGGAGGCGGCCATTGATGATGGGTATCTGACACAAATCCGAGAAAAGGACAGCTTTACCATATGATCTATTTTCTTTCGGGCGGGGCGAAGAATGGAAAATCCACGCTTGCGCAGGACATCGTCTGCGCGCAGCCTGGCCCGCACTATTATGTTGCGACGATGATCCCGCACGACGCGGAAGATGAGCTGCGGATCAAGCGGCATCTGGAAAATCGTGCGGGGCTCGGCTTTGAGACGGTTGAGTGTGAAACCGGAATTGTGTCCGCGCTGGCGCGCATGCAGCCGGATGGTGCGATGCTCCTTGACAGTGTGACGGCGTTATTGTCCAATGAGATGTTCCGGGCGGACGGCAGCATGGACAAGACTGCGCCGGAGCGGCTGGAGCAGGAGCTTCTGACGCTGGCGGCTGGGATGCGCTGCTGCGTGTTTGTAAGCGACTTTATTTATGCGGATGCCGGGCGCTATGACGAGTGGACCGAATGCTACCGCAGGGGCCTTGCCCGGCTGGACCGGGCGCTGGCCGCGGCGGCGGAAAATGTGGCGGAGCTGACGGCAGGACAGGCGCTGTGGTATCGGGGAGGGTTTACACGATGAAGCGGCAGATTACGGCATGCATGATGGCCTGGGGCACCTATCTGGCGATCCCCTGCCCCTATAAGGTCTGGGACGAGGAGGCACGCCCCTGGCAGATCCTCTATCTGCCGGTGATGGGGTTGATTGTGGGCACCATCTGGGCGCTCTGCGCTGCCCTCTTTGCCAAATGGGGCTTCACGGGTATGCTTTCCGCAGCAATTGTGGCGGCAGTCCCCTGCCTTGCAACGGGATTTTTCCACCTGGATGGATTTATGGATTGCTGCGACGCAATTTTGTCGCGGCGCGATCTGCCCACGCGGCAGAAGATTTTAAAGGATTCGCGTGTCGGTGCGTTTGCCGTGGTGTGCACGGTGCTGCTGTTTCTGCTGTCATTTGCCGCGGCGGCGGATTTGCCCTATGAGAGCGCATGGCGCGCGCTGCTGCTCATTCCGGTTGTGACGCGCTGCATGGCGGGTGTGGCGGTGGAGTCGTTTGCGCCCATGCAGACCAGCCAGTATGCCGGCAGCTTTGCCCAGAAGAAAACGAAAACGCAGCGCCGGATCCTGCTGCTTATGTATCTGCTGGTTATGGCGGCGGACGTGCTCTGGCTGTTTTCCAGACCGGCCTGCGTGCTGGCGGTTGCCTGGGCAGGGCTGACGAGCATTGTGACCGCGCGGCTTGCCGCACGAAATCTTGGCGGTATGTCCGGGGATATTGCAGGGCTCAGCATCACGCTGGGCGAGCTCTCCGGGCTGCTGATCCTTGCAATTTTTTGAGGAGAACGGATATGGTTTTGATCATTGGCGGCGCCTATCAGGGGAAAACTGCGTTTGCAAAGGCGCAGTTTGGCCTGAAGGAGACGGAGATTTTTACCTGCAGCGGTACAGAGCTTGATACCGGTGCGCGCTGCATCTGCCATCTGGAGCGGTTTTCCCTTGCCTGTGTGCAGGCAGGCAAGGAGCCGGCGGAGCAGCTGGCGCAGATGGATTTGACGGGGAAGGTCCTGATCTGCGACGATATTTCCTGCGGTGTGGTGCCGATTGATCCGGTGGAGCGGGAATGGCGGGAGGCCACGGGCCGCATGAACGGCTGGCTGGCGTCGCGCGCGTCGCGTGTTGTGCGGCTGTTCTGCGGATTGCCGCTGGAGCTGAAGAAATGAATATGCTGACGATGATCCGGCATGGCCGGACAGAGGGCAATGCGCGCCGGTGGTACTACGGCGCGTTGGATCTGCCGCTCAGCGAGCAGGGCGCGCAGCAGCTGCGCGAGGCCGCGGCGTGCGGCGTCTATCCGGCGTATGACGGGCAGCTGGTCGTGACAAGCGGGCTTCTGCGCACGGAGCAGACGCTGCAGATTGTCTATGGTGCGCTGCCGCATGAGGTATGGCCGCAGCTGCGTGAGGTCAGCTTCGGCATATTTGAGGGGAAGTCCTATGACGAATTGAAGGACAAGCCTGTGTATACGGACTGGATTACAGGAGACTGGTTCGGGAATGTGCCGCCGGGGGGAGAGTCGTTCCGGCAGGCGGAGACAAGAATCCTGTCCGGACTTGCACGGCTGCAGGCACAGCCGTCTGATGTGCTGGCGGTCGTGCACGGCGGGACGATCCTGACGGTGATGCAGGCGCTGTTTCCGGAGGAGCAGAAACCGTCCTACGTGTGGCAGCCGGCGCCGGGGGGCGGATACGTGGTGGATCTGGCTGCGCATACCTATCGTAAAATCGGGATAGAGAAAACATAAACCAACACAAAATAACATAAAAACAACAAAAACGGAATGTGCGTATCCGAAAAAAGCATTTCCAAACGGCCAACCGCCGTGATACACTGGAGAAAATGAAACGCATGGGAGGAACACGATATGCAGAAATTTGATCTTGTGATTATCGGCGGCGGCCCCGGCGGGTACCTCTGCGCGGAGCGCGCAGGAAAGGCCGGACTGCGCACGGCGCTTGTGGAAAAGCGGGCGCTGGGCGGCACCTGCCTCAATGAAGGCTGCATTCCGACAAAAAGCCTGCTGTACTGTGCCAAGCAGTATCAGGCGGCGCTGCATGGTGCAGATTATGGCGTGACAGCGCAGAATGTTTCGATTGACCACGCGGCGGTTGTTGACCGCAAGGATCAGGTTGTAAAAACGCTGGTGCGCGGCGTCGGGAGCGCGATGAAGGCGAACGGCGTGACGGTCTTTTCTGCGGAGGCAGCGCTGCGCGGAAAGGATGGGGAGCTGTTTCTGGTGCAGGCAGGCGAGGAAACGCTTGCTGCGGAAAAGCTTGTCGTGGCAACAGGATCGAGCGCAGTTGTACCGCCGATTCCTGGCGTGAAGGAGGCGCTTGCCAGCGGCTTTGCCATGACGAACCGCGAGATTCTTGCGCTGCGGGAAAAGCCGCAGGCGCTGGTATGCATCGGCGGCGGCGTCATCGGGCTGGAAATGGCGTGCTATTTTGCCTCGATCGGCGTGAAGGTCACGGTGATTGAGATGATGCCGAAAATTGCCGGCGGCACGGACCCGGAGATCTGCCAGATCCTGATGAAAACCTATCAGAAGCAGGGCATGACCTTCTGCCTGCAGGCAAAGGTGGAGGAAGTGACGGCAAACAGCGTGATTTATTCCGATGCCGATGGCCGGCATGAGGTGCCGTGCGACCGGGTACTTTTGTCAGCAGGCCGCCGCGCGGATGTGAGCGGTCTTGGCGCTGAGACGCTGGGTCTTGCGCTTGCGCGCGGCGCGATCGTGACGGACGATCATATGCGTACCAATGTCCCCGGTGTATGGGCCATTGGCGACTGCAACGGTAAGCTGATGCTGGCGCATACGGCCTATCGGGAGGCGGAGGTCGCACTCAACGATATGCTCGGCAAAAAGGATAAGATTGATTATTCGATTATCCCCTCTGTGATTTACACAACGCCGGAGGTTGCCTGCGTCGGCGAGTCGGAGCAGAGCGCAAAGGAAAAAGGCATGGACGTGACGGTCGTGAAGGCGCCGATGCGGCTGTCCGGACGCTATCTGGCGGAGAACCCGAAGGGCGACGGCTTCTGCAAGCTGGTCTATGACAGAAAGAACCGCTGTGTCGTGGGCGTGCATATGGTGGGCTCCTATGCTTCGGAGATTATCTATGGCGCGGCCATGATGGTGCATTCAAAGCTGCCGGTGCAGCATCTGGATAAGATTGTATTCCCCCACCCGACGGTCGGCGAGGTCGTGCGCGAGGCGCTGTTTATGCTGTAAGGC
Source organism: uncultured Oscillospiraceae bacterium (assembly GCA_934636305.1). Classification (GTDB taxonomy): domain Bacteria; phylum Bacillota; class Clostridia; order Oscillospirales; family Oscillospiraceae; genus CAG-170. Next base: position 1,548 of record CAKUAM010000016.1, on the reverse strand, counting down.
TTGCGTCAGTTGACAAGCGCGTGTGCCATTGTCAGCTGACGCCTGAAAGACACCCAAAGAAACCATCCCCCAGCCTGCATACGCGTGCAGGCTGGGGGATTTCTGCTTTGTGGAAAAATCAGCGCCGGACAGGAAGTTGTAATTGATTTTTGTGGGGGGTGCATGATATAATGGATAAAATTTCGTGCAAAATATTCGCACGGAACGGGGAGGGCACCCCGGAAAATACGGGTACAGGAGGTATTCATATGAAGTTGTCCAGCAAAGCACTTGCATGCGGCCAATCCCCCATGCGCAAATTCCATCCTTACGCAGTGGCAGCAGCGGCAGCCGGAAAGAAAATCTATCATCTGAATATCGGCCAGCCCGATATTCATACGCCGGATGCCCTTTATGACGCAATTCACAATTTCCGTGCGCCGGTGCTGGCCTATGCGGCGTCGCCCGGCATTCCGGAGTTGATTTCTGCCATTCAGGGATATTACAGAAATATCGGCGTTGCGCTGGACGAGGGAGACATCCTGGTAACCACCGGTGGCAGCGAGGCACTGCAGATTGCGGCCGACTGTCTGCTTGACGATGGCGACGAGATAATCATCCCGGAGCCGTTTTATCCCAACTACCATACGTTCATCACCACGGCTGGCGGCGTGATCCATCCCCTGCATACCAAGCCAGAGGAAGGGTATTTCTATGCAGACCGCGCGCGCATTGAGGCGTGCATCACCCCAAAGACCAAGGCAATCATGATTACGAACCCTGGCAACCCCACAGGCACCTGCCTGACTATCGAGCAGATGAAGATGCTGCTGGACGTTGCTGTGGAGCATGATCTGTATCTCGTCGCAGATGAGGTTTACCGGGAGTTTACCTATGACGGGGAGCCGCTGCATTCGTTTGGCAAGTTCGACTACGGCTATGAGAATCTGATCCTGATTGATTCTGTGTCGAAGCGGTTTTCTGCCTGCGGTGCGAGAATTGGCTGCCTGATCAGCCGGAATAAGGACTTTATGGCCAATGCGCTCAAATACTGTCAGGCAAGACTGTCTGTGGCAACGCTCGATCAGCTTGCGGCTGCAGCGCTCTATACAGTCGGGCCGGATTATTTTGAGCAGGTGCGCCAGGAATATAAACGCCGCCGCGATACCGTCGTGCGCAAGCTGCATGAGATTCCGGGCGTGATCTGTGAGTGCCCGCGCGGTGCGTTTTATCTGATGGCGGCGCTGCCGGTTGATGACGCGGAGAAGTTCCAGCTGTGGCTGCTGCAGGAGTTTGAGGATCATGGCGATACGGTCATGTTCTCCGCCGGTGAGCCCTTCTATGCTACGCCGGGCAAGGGACGCAATGAAATCCGCATTGCATACGTGCTGAAGCAGGAGGATCTGGAGCGGGCAATGGATCTGCTTGCGCTGGGGATCCGGAAATATAACGAAACACATTGACAAACAGGAGCGGCCATCCGGCCGCTCCTGTTCAGCGTGTCGAAAAAGTCTTTTCGCCCCGCTGAGACAGTTTTTCGAACTTTGAAAAAGTTCGAAAAACTGGTTG
>CAKUAM010000015.1 GCA_934636305.1 uncultured Oscillospiraceae bacterium | reverse complement strand
AAGCGCAACGAAGAAAAGATTGCTGAGCTGCAGACCTTTATCGCGCGCTTTGCCGCCAACAAGGCCAAGAGCAAGCAGGCAACCTCCCGCCGCAAGCTGCTCGACAAAATGTCCGTTGAGGAAATGCCTGCCTCCTCCCGCCGGTATCCGTTTGTCGGCTTCGAGCGTGAGCGTGAGGTCGGTAAGGACATCCTGTTCGTCACCGACGTTTCCAAAACCATCGACGGTGTTAAGCTGCTGGACAAGGTCTCGTTCATTGTGAACAAGAATGACAAGATCGCTTTTGTCGGCGAAAACGAACTGGCGCAGACCACACTCTTTAAAATTCTCATGGGGGAGCTGGAGCCCGACGAGGGCAGCGTCAAATGGGGGCAGACCGTCACCACCAGTTATCTGCCCAAGGATAATACCGCCTATTTTGAGGGCTGCACAGACTCGCTTGTCGACTGGATCCGTCAGTATTCGGCCAAGAAGGACGATGTCTACCTGCGCGGTTTCCTTGGCCGGATGCTGTTCTCCGGCGAAGAAGTTTTCAAGCCCGTAAACGTGCTGTCCGGCGGGGAGAAGGTGCGCTGCATGCTGTCCAAAATGATGCTCTCCGGCGCAAATGTGCTGCTGCTCGACCAGCCGACAAACCATCTGGACATGGAGTCCATTCAAGCTGTCAACAAGGGCCTGTGTGCCTTCCCTGGCAACATTCTGCTGGCCTCGCACGACCATGAGCTGCTGCAGACCACCTGCACCCGCGTCATTGAGTTCCAGCCCGATGGCACCATCATTGACCGTCTCAGCTCCTACGACGATTACCTCGCCTGGAAGCTGGCGAAGGAAGGAAACTGATACCGGGGGGATTTTATAATGAGCTATCAGGATCTCAACATGCAGGCCATCAGCCGCTGGATCAGCAAGGGCTGGGAATGGGGCATCCCCATCTCCCACGAAACCTATGAAAAAGCGCTTCGGGGCGACTGGGACGTCAAGCTCACGCCGGTCAAGCCCGTGCCGCACGAATGGTTCGGCGATCTGCGCGGCAAGCGCGTGCTGGGTCTGGCCTCCGGAGGCGGCCAGCAGATGCCCATTTTTGCCGCGCTGGGCGCAGAGTGCACCGTGCTCGATTACTCACAGCAGCAGCTGGACGCGGAGCAGCTTGTTTCCGAGCGTGAGGGCTATGCCATCACCATCGTCCACGCAGACATGACAAAAAAGCTGCCCTTTGCCGCAAACTCCTTTGATCTGATTTTCCATCCCGTCTCCAATTGCTATGTGCTGGCCGTGCTGCCCATCTGGCATGAATGCGCGCGCATCTTAAAGCCGGGCGGCCGGCTGCTGGCCGGGCTTGATAATGGATTGAACTTTGCCTTTGACGAGGATGAAACCAGAATCTGCAATACGCTGCCGTTCAACCCGCTCGACGATGAGGAGCAGATGCGGCAGCTGGAAAAGGTAGACGGCGGCATTCAGTTTTCCCACACTGCACACGAGCAGCTCACCGGCCAGCTCAAGGCTGGGCTGCAGCTGCTTGACCTCTATGAGGACACCAACGGCTACGGCAATCTGCACGAGCATAACGTCCCAACCTACTGGGCAACGCTGGCAAGGAAGGCCTGACCGCTGCCGCAACAACACGTATTGACAGTAAACCCCTCTGTACATTCGCATGTACAGAGGGGTTTCAGCGTGTCGAAAAAGTCTTTTCGCCCCGCTGAGACAGTTTTTCGAACTTTGAAAAAGTTCGAAAAACTGGTTGATTGAACGCGAAGGGGGCTCTTTGCCCCCTTCACTCTTCCCCTGCTGCTCTGTATTCCAACTCTTTTTCGTGGTTTTTTGACAGTCTCAAACCCCTCTGTACATTCGCATGCACAGAGGGGTTTTTCAGACTATATCTATATTACCGGTGCGTGCCGACAAAGAACACCGACACCACGCCCGGGCCTGTATGTGCGCCGATGACCGGGCCGACATAATTGATGATAATCTCCTTCACCGGGACGAGCGCCCGGATCTGCTGCGCGGTATATTCCGCATCGTCCAGGCAGTCGCCGTGGCAGATAAAAACGGTCTGCTCCGCCGGGTTGGTCGCGGTGTCCGCCAGCTTCTGCGCCAGCGCCCGGAGCGCCGCCTTGCGCCCTCTGGCCTTCGTCACATTCTTGAGCGTGCCTGCGTCGTCCATATGCATGACCGGCTTGATCTGCAGCACGGTGCCGACAATCGCCGTTGCCGCGTCCACGCGGCCGCCGCGTTTGAGGAACATCAGATCATCCACCGTGAACCAGTGGCAAAGATGCGGAATCGTGTCGCGGACGTAGGCGGCAACATCATCGATGGACGCGCCTGCCTGCTGCTTTTTTGCCGCCAGATAGACAAGCAGTCCCTCGCCGATGGACGCGCAGAGGGAATCAATGGCAATGAGCTTGCGCTCGGGATACTGCTCGCGCAGCTCGTCGCAGGCAATGGCGCCGGACTGGTACGTTGTGCTGAGGCCGGAGGAAAAGCCGATAAACAGAATATCCAGCCCCGCCTGCAGCTTCTGCTCCATGACCGTCTTGAACTGCTCAACATTCACAGCGCTTGTTGTGGCACGCGCACCCTCGCGCATTCTGTCAAAAAATTCGTGGAATCCGATTTCACGTCCATCCAGATAATTTGCATATGTCTCATCACCGATATGCACATGCAGGGGCAGGACAGCCAGATCCAGCTCGTCCGCCAGCGTCTGCGGCAGATCGCACGAAGAATCAGTAATAATCTGAAACAGCTTTTCCATGGGAATACCCTCCAGTTTCTTGTTTTGCTGCTGCTCATTATACCGCCTCGCCAGGAAAAAAGCTATCTATCCCGCGCGCGCAGCGCTCTACGGCTGCAAAAACCGGTTCTACCGTGGGTAGAGTCCTTCTGCCGCCAAGCCTGTGGCGTTTTTTTCAAAGCTTCAATTCCATGCTTTTCTCATTGCGCCAAATGTGATAGAATAAGAGTATTCGGGCATGTCCCTTATTCTCTGGAGAGTCAACCATGAATCACGAACCGCAATCCAACTTTGAAGCTGACCAGCCCTCGCCGGCCTTTGATCGCCTGCGTGACCGCAAGCGTGCCAGACGCAGCCGGATCATCCGCACGGTATCGATCCTGCTTCTGTGCGCTGCGCTGCTGACCGGCGCCGCACTCTATGCCCATAAGGCTGTCCTGCAGCCCTATCTCAATGCGCCCATCCCCACGCCGGAGTCTCCGGCATCCACCCAAACGCAGCCGGAGCAGCCCTCGGACGCGTCTCCCGCTCCCACCCCGGAGCCTAATCCCGAGCCAACGTCAGAGCCTGCAGAGCCTGAGCCGGATCCAGAACCAGATCCAGAGCCGCTGCAGCCCGCTCTTGCGCTGGCACAGTCCACAGAGGAGACAAAGACGCTCGACCTTGAGATCTACTCCTCCTCCGCCGTGCTTGTCGATGTGCAGAGCGGCACTGTTCTGGCCGAAAAAAATCCGGACGCGAAGATCTACCCTGCCTCCATGACAAAAATTATGACGCTGCTTGTCGCGGCGGAAAACCTCCCCGATCTGGACGCCACCTTCACCATGACGCAGGCCATCATCGACCCCATTTATCTGGCCGGCGCGTCCATGGCCGGCTTTGTGGACGGCGAGACCGTCACCATGCTTGATCTTCTCTACGGCGCGGTCGTCCCATCGGGAGCCGAAGCCACACAGGCGCTGGCCCAGGCCGTTGCCGGCAGCGAGGAGGGCTTTGTCGCCCTGATGAACGAAAAGGCCCAGGCGCTTGGCCTGAGCCATACCCACTTCATGAATACCAGCGGTCTGCACGATGAGGACCACTACTCCACCGTGCGCGAGATCGCCCTGATCCTGCAGGCAGCCCTGCAGAACGAGACCTGCGCCAAGGTGCTGCAGGCAGAAAACTACACCGCCTCCAGGACCGAGCAGCACCCGGACGGGCTTGCCATGACGAATCGGTTCCTCTACCGCGTGCACCATGAGTATTCTCTGGGCGGCGCGCAGATCGACGCGGCCAAGACCGGCTATACCGCTGAGGCCATGAACTGCTGCGCCAGCGCCGGGCAGACACCGGACGGCCGCAGCGTTCTGTGTGTGACGGCGAACGCCTGGACCGGCGAGTTCTGCATCGAGGATCACATTGCCCTTTACACCAGATACTGCGGCAGCGCAGAAAATTAAAGGAAGGTACGAAAGCATGAAAAAGCAGCTTTCCCCGCGCGTCTGGCTGACGCTGCTGCTTGTCGGGCTGGCAGGTCAGTTTGCCTGGACAATCGAGAACATGTATTTCAACGTCTATCTCTACAACACCATCTCCACAGATCCCGGCTATATCTCCGCCATGGTCGGCTGGAGCGCGGCGGCCGCCACGCTGACAACGCTGCTGATGGGCGCGCTGTCCGACCGGGCGGGCAAGCGGAAGCTGTTTATCTGCGGCGGCTATATCCTCTGGGGCCTGTCGACGGCGGCCTTTGGCCTTGTCACGGTCGAGCATGCAGCAAGGCTGTTTCCTGCTGCCTCTGCCGTGGCTACAGCCGCCATCATGATTGTCGTTCTGGACTGCGTGATGACCTTTTTCGGCTCCACAGCAAACGATGCGGCCTTCAATGCCTGGATCACTGACACCGTACCGAGCCAAAGCCGCGGCCGGGCAGAATCCGTGCTGGCCATTTTGCCGCTCATCTCCATGCTGGTCATCTTCGGTCTGTTCGATGCGATGACGCAGCGCGGGCAGTGGCAAAAATTCTTCGCCATCTTTGGCGGTCTTGTCGTGCTGACGGGACTTGTCTCCATTTTCCTCATTCCGGAGCCAAAGCTGACGCCCAAAAAGGACGCATATCTGCCAACGCTCATCTACGGTCTGCGCCCGTCTGTCATCCGGAGCAATCCGGCCCTGTATCTGGCGTTTACGGCATTCTGCCTGTTCTCTGTGGCTGTCCAGGTTTTTTTCCCGTACCTGATTATTTACATGCAGAATTATCTGCATTTTGACAGCTATGCCATCGTGCTGGGAATTGTACTGATCTTTGCATCGGTTGTCAGCGTACTGTCCGGCCGCCTGATTGATAAGCTGGGGGAGCTCCGGTGCGTACTGCCAGCCGCAGGCATCATGATTGCGGGCCTCATCGGCATGTTCTTTTCCCGCTCGATGCTGGCCGTCATTCTGACCGGCTGCGTGATGATGTCCGGCTATATGCTTGTCACAGCAATTTTAAGCGGCGTTATCCGGGATCATACGCCTGACGGGAAGGCCGGGCATTTTCAGGGCATCCGGATGATTTTCGGCGTGCTGCTGCCGATGATCCTTGGCCCTGCCATCGGCGCCGCCGTTATCAGGGGCAGCGATTCCACCTATGTGGAGCTCGGCGTAACAAAGACCGTGCCAACGCCGTCCATCTTTCTCGCCGCAGCCATCGTGCTCGTGCTGATTATCCCGCCGGTGCTGATGCTGCAGAAAAAGGAGGCTTCCAGTCATGCTGACACCCTGGGGTGAGCGGCTGAATGCCGCGCAGATCCTGCCTGAATACCCCCGCCCGCAGCTGGTGCGGGAAAGCTATTATAACCTGAACGGTGCATGGGACTACGCCATCACCGCCTCCGACAGCTGTCCCACCGCCTGGGACGGACAGATCCTCGTCCCCTTCTCGCCGGAGGCGCCGCTGTCCGGGGTTGGCCGGACGCTGCGCCCACAGCAGCGGCTCTGGTACCGGCGTCCGCTTCCTCTGACGCGCCAGAGCGGCATGCGGACGCTTCTGCACTTCGGCGCTGTCGACCAGCGGGCCATGGTCTATGTGAACGGACTGTTGGCCGGTTCCCATACAGGCGGCTACACCGCGTTCACCGTGGACATCACAGAGTATCTCCGCGCAGAGGGAAACGTGCTGACTGTCTGCGTGCGCGACGACACAGACGCCTGCCCGCTTTCGCGCGGCAAGCAGAAAACGAAGCGCGGCGGCATCTGGTACACGCCGCAGAGCGGCATCTGGCAGACCGTCTGGGCAGAGCATGTCCCGGAGGGCTATATCCGCTCCGTTTTGTTCACGCCGGAGCTCCCGGAGGGCCGCATCCGCTGGAAGCTCTGCGCTGCGCAGCCCAAGGACGCTGAGATTACAATTCTCTACCACGGCGAGGCGGTCGCCCACGGCTCTGCCGACGACGATGGCTGCGGCAGCGTCGTCCTGCCCGCGGGGCAGCTGCACCTGTGGTCCCCGGAGACACCGGAGCTGTATGACGTTACCATCACGCTCGGCAAGGACACCATAAAAAGCTATTTTGCCATGCGCACCGTCGGCACCGGCAAGGATGAAGCCGGCCATCCGTGCCTGCTTCTGAACGGCAGACCGTATTTCCATCACGGCGTGCTCGACCAGGGCTACTGGCCCGACGGGCTCTACACCGCCCCGGATGACGAAGCGCTTGTCTATGACATCCAGCTCATGAAATCCATGGGCTTTAATATGCTGCGCAAGCACATCAAGATCGAGCCCATGCGCTGGTATTATCACTGTGACCGGCTGGGTATGCTGGTCTGGCAGGATATGCCCTCCGGCGGCGGCAGCTATCATCTGTTCACCATCTCCGCGCCGCTCATCACCGGCATCCACCTGCGCGACACGCATTACCGGCTGTTTGCGCGCGCAGACGCAGACGGGCGCGACAGCTATCTGGCAGAGCTGCGTGAGATGGTCACGCAGCTGCAGAACTGCCCATGCATCGTCCTCTGGGTGCCGTTCAACGAGGGCTGGGGCCAGTTTGACGCGAAGGCGGTCACAAAGCTTCTGCACCAGCTGGATCCCACGCGCCTCATTGACCATGCCAGCGGCTGGCACGATCAGGGTGTGAGCGATGTCAAAAGCCTGCATGTATACTTCCGGCCCTACCGCTTCCGGCCCGACAAAAGGGGACGCGCCGTTGTTTTGTCTGAGTTCGGCGGCTACAATCTCCCCATTGCCGGGCACACCTGGAATGAAAAAAACTTTGGCTACAGGGGCTGCAAAACCCCCGAGGCGCTTGCAGCAGCTGTGCAGCAGCTCTATGAAGCGCAGATTCTCCCGGCACGGGCTGCCGGGCTTGCCGCGGATGTCTATACACAGCTCAGCGACGTGGAGGACGAGGTCAACGGCTTTGTCACGTATGACCGCCGGGTGGTAAAGCTGCCGCCGGAGATCCTGCAAAAAATTGCCCAACAGCTGAAATAACAGCTTTTCTGGCCTCCAGAGGCGCAGAAGAAGCGGGCTGACAGAATGAGCCGCCGCAAACGACGTCTCTTATTCTCTGTGCTCGCTTCTTCCTCTCCAACCAGCGACTGCGTCGCTGGTTGGTCTTTAGACCTATGCCCCTAGCAGTATGCTGAAAATGGCTGCCTCGTGCTTTTCCCGGATCTTTGTTTGCAATGCTGCACCTCTGTCTGCTCCAAAACAGGCACAGGCATAAAGACAATAAAAAATGGAGTCCATGTGTCGGTAACTGCCCGGTACATGGACTCCATCGTTTTTGCTGGAGTATTTCTGTAACTGCCCAAAGCGCCCCTTTTCTCCCTCATTTTTTCCGGCAAGGCGGAAAAGATGGGGCCGTCGGAGACATGACAAAGCCGCAGATTTTTGCAGTGCCGCGTCAACAGTTTCCCTCGCCGCTGCGATGAAACCAAATAGCCTTTTTAAGACCGCTTCCGCTTGTCCGGCAGACAAGCAATGCCCAGCATGGCCGCGCCGGCCAGTGCCAGCGCTGCAGCCGCCGACCAATCCATACCGGTCATGGGCAGTGCCCGTGGCTTTTCCGGGATAACTGCCGCCAGCTTCGTATTGGTAATCACCAACTGCGTGCCGTACCGCTCGACAGACGCCAGATACCCCTCCGGCACCAATGCCTCGCGCACCGTCCAGACACAGCCGGCCGCCAGCCCGCTCCACGTCCGCCACCACTGGTTCCGGGCGCTGAGTGTGCATGTGTCATACAGCCGGCCATCGCAGTACAGCTCCACTGTGATGCTGTCGGCGCTGTGGCTTTCCCCACCGTCAGCCCAGACCTTCCGGACGGTGAGCTCCCGCTCCTGCGTCCGGTCGCTGCGCGACCATTTGACGCTCGCCTCCGCGTCATACTGCCACGTGCCATCCGTCTGCTGCGGCAGACAGATCATAAAGGCCTGCGGCTCATAGAGGCTGCTGCCGGTATCATAGATCCCTGCAGTTACAAGATACAGTCCCGCAGCCAGCCCCTGCGCCCGCGCGATTCCATTGCGGTCGGTCCGCACCTGCGCATCCGGCACAATCGCGTCCGCCGCAATCAGCCCCGGCAGCGTCTGGCTGAGCCTTCGGTACCCGGCTGTGGACGGCTCCGCCAGCATCTGCCGGACAAGCGGATACCCGGCAAACGCCGCCGTTGGCGTAAAGCTGCAGCTGGACGATACGCTTGCCACCTGGTAAATGGCTACCGGCACATCCGGCGCTGCAGCGCCGCCCGGCATAAACCGGATGGTCAGCGAGCAGGACGCTGCCGGATCGATTGCTCCCGCCGCGCCCACGCGCACAGCCAGCAGGAGCAGCACAAACAGCAGCGCGGCGGCAATCATTCTTCGTTTGACTGTTTTCATAGGCGCCCGTTCGCTCCTTTCTGCAGCGCCGTCACCGCATTATGCCGCAAAAAGCCGCCGTCTCGCCGCAAACAGAGCGCATGCTGCCGCCATCATCAGGCCGCCCAGCATATAAAGCGTCTGCGTGCCCCGGCCGCCGGTCTCCGGCAGGACCGTGCCCGTTGTGTTGCCGATGCCCTGCGTCACCGCCACACCAACGGTGTACAAGCTTCCAGTTGGCTTCTGGCCGCGGACAGTGATCTCAGTCTCCGGGTTTGCCGGCAGGTTGTAGCCCTGCGGGGCCTCGATCTCCGCGAGCGTATACGTGCCGTCTGCCAGCCCTTCAAACGCAGCCGTACCGGACACATCCGTCGTTCGGACCATGCCGGCATCCTGCACGTCCAGGTTGTCCAGCCAGCTGACGCTTGCCGGCGTCTGCCCGGAGGCGGGGGTATATTTGTAATACTTCCCGGCTGCATTTTTCAGCACAAACTTTGCCCCGGCCAGTTTCGTTTCCGTGTTCACATCATCATATTTATCCACAAGGATCTTATTGGTCCAGACCTCAACAATCTCATCCGGCGTTTTTTCCGTGCCGCCGTTCGGATCGTTGCTGTATTCCAGGCAGGCACGGTTCTTCGTCTCCGTAATGACGGCATTTTCGTTGACGCGCGCCGAGTAGGACACGGTGATCGTCTTGCCCGCATACGGCTGATATTTTGTCATGTCAAACGTCAGTGTGAAGCCGTTATCTGCAACCATGAAGCTGCCATCTGTTATTACCGCATCGCCAAAGAGAACCTTCAGATTCGCCGTTGCTTCATTGAAAGTAAGGCCTGCGTCCATTTTGTCAGTCAGCTTGTATGTATAAACTTTATAGCCGGTCGTATCCGGCACCTTGCCTGTAATCGTAAACGTCACAAGCTGGCCCACATCCACGCTCTGATCATCAACTGTTTTATCAATGGTCGGATACGTTGCCTTGACGACAACCGTCCCGGACGGGGCTGTCGACGTCAGCGAACAGATCGAGCCATAGCCCGCGCCAATCTCTGCCGCACCCTGCGGATAGACAAGGTAATAGCCAAGCTCCAGCCCGGAGAAGCTCAGGCTGTCGCCGCTTGCCTGCGCAGACTGATCCGGGGTCCGCCCGGCCGCATAGCTGAGCGCGTCCTGCGCAAACTGCGCAACATTGCTGTCTGTAATATTGATATACTTTGCGCTGCTCTCCACCGTGATGGGGTTCAGACTACCAGGATTCGTATCCACAAGATATTTGGCTCCCACGCCGGTAAAGAACGCGCTCCAGGCGCTGTTTATGGTGTAGGCCACGTTTTCACCGCTGTACGTCAGATCAAAAATCCGATAGATATCATACGTTTTGCCTGCCGTGGTGCCAGTTATGGTAATCGTACCGCCGCCTGCGGCAAACGCCGTCAGGCCCATGGACACAAGCAGCGCCGCCGCTGCCAGCATCAGAATCATTTTTCTTGCTAATTTTTTCAGTTTCATCATTCCTCGTTCCTTTCCGTTTCCTGTTTCCGTTTCCGCTGCTGCCAGCAGCATCCCAGCGCGCACGACGCACTGAGCAGCACCGCGCCGCCGGCGCGCAGACCATTTGTCCCGCGCCCGCCAGTCGTCGGCAGCGCATAGCCCGTCGGGTCGCCGCGCAGATAGATCCGCCAGTGCCACGGGCAGCTGTAATCGTCCATGTCTCCCGTCTGGCAGCGGACATCACCTGTCCCCGCACCGCTTCCATACTTCTCCACGCGTTCAAACACAACGCCCACCGGCGTTACGCGGCTGAAATCCAGCTGCAGATCCAGGTTGTGCGGCTCCGGGAGCTTTCCCCCCGCGCCCTGCGCAATGTCCACGCGCAGACAGCCGTTTTTCCCGCTGCCAAGCGCCGGGAGATAGATTCCCGTGTCGGCAATCCGCAGCTTGAGCATCGTCTGCATGATGGGCTGATAGATATCCAGCCAGGCGTAGCCGTTGGCATTGCGCACGCACAGCGAACGGTAATCAAACACCGCATCAATATCCGCCTGATTCTTCAGGGATATATAATTCTCGCTGCCATACACCTTGTAATAGATCTCAACCGTCGGGAAAATATAGCAGAGCATGGCCAGCGTATTATCGGTCAGTGCCTGGCTCTGGACACGATATTTTTCATACAGCGCGCAGTAGACGCTTCTTGCCGTCTGATAGTCCTTTCCCATGTAGGAACGCAGAAAATAGCTTGCGTTCACGCTGTTCTCATACGGCGTGGTATCCTCCTCGTACACCGTCAGCGCCTGCCGGTCTGCGTCGTCCAGCGTCTCCCAGATACTCCAAAGTATTGACGCCATTCCATCCTGGCTGCCGGACGTGCCATGCTGGACGATATACGTCTCCGTCCCCTGCGTGCCAAGACGCACAAATGGTACCTGGATTGTTTCCTTTTTTCCACTTCGGTTCCGGACAACCCGGAAATATCCGCCGCTGACGCTGCCGGTATAGCTGGCACTCTGCGCCGCGGCCAGCATGGCTTCCTCCGCCTCTTCTGATTCTTCCGGTTCCTCCTCCGGCCCAGGTTCTGCTTCTTCCTCCGGATTCGCTTCCTCACCCAGCTGCGCGGAATCCTCCGGCGGGGCAGGCTCCGGCTCCTCGGGCGCTCCCGGCTGTTCCGGATTCTCCGGCTCCGCCGGCGGCTCTGGGTCCGGCTCCCCCGGATTTTCCGGCTGCTCCGGGTTTTCCAGGTCTACGGGCGGCTTCGGATTGGCAGGTTCTTCCTGTTCTGCTGGTTGCTCCGGGTTTTCCGGCTGCCCCGGAACCTCCGGTTCCTCCCCGTTCCCGGGCTGCTCCGCTGCAAAGCAGTCCTCCGTGTGCGTATGTACTGCCAGCGTGCAGACAAGCTGCTGCTCAGAGCACGCATCTGTGTGCATATGCGCTGCCGTGTCGCACCAGCCGTCGCCATCCGCATCCTGGCAGCCGTTTGCGCCGTGCACATGCTCCTCCAGGCCGCATTGCTGCTGCCCCTGCTCATCCAGACATTCCTGCGTATGCAGATGCTCCGGCAGCTGGCAGCAGCACTGCCCCGCCTCGTCAAAGCAGATCCCATCATGCGTGTGTTCCGGCTCTGTACAGATGGGCGCCGTCTCATAGCACGCCTCCGTGTGCGTATGCTCCGGCAGCTGGCAGATGAGCTGCTCGTCTGCTGCAAACGCCGGGAGCAGACTGGTGCCGAGCACGCCCAGCGCAAGAGCCATCACCGCAAGCCGCGCGCGCAGCGCCGATTTTCCCATGGCAATCACTCCTTCCCTCCCGGAGCAGACAGCGCGGGCGCACATGCCGCCTGCTCCCTTGACGATCCTCATTCTACGTCATCGCTTTGAGCTAAATCGCGTGTAATGTGTCGACGGCAGCGAGAAAATCCACAAGTTTTTTTGCCAAAGGTGTTGTTTTGCGTCCGCTTTCGTTGTATACTCTAGCTTAGATTATTGCGGTATTCCGCACATGGAGGTAATACATCATGTTTACGAAGCTGATTGACGCGCTGAGGGCTACCCGCCGCACCATCGTCTTTACGGAAGGCCCCGACGCCCGGATTCTCGAGGCTGCCGACCGCCTGATCAAGGATGACCTCATGAACATCATCCTCATCGGCAATATCGACGAGGTCAAGGCTGCCGCGCAGAAGGGCGGCTTTGATATCGCCAAGGCTGAGATCATCGACCCGGCCACCTACGCCGGCATGGATGAAATGGTCGCCAAGATGGTGGAACTGCGCAAAGGCAAGATGTCCGAGGAGGACTGCCGCGCTGCACTGGCCAAGGGCAACTACTTCGGCACCATGCTCGTCAAGATGGGCAAGGCTGACGCCCTGCTCGGCGGCGCCACCTACTCCACCGCAGATACGGTCCGCCCGGCCCTGCAGCTGGTCAAGACCAAGAAGGGCGCACATCTGGTTTCCTCCTCGTTCATCCTGTTCCGCAAGGACAAGGACGGCAACGACGAGAAATACTGCATGGGTGACTGCGCCATCAACATTGATTATCAGGACACCGTGGACAAGGCTACCGGCGCCGTGACCTTCACCGCCGCGCAGAAGCTGGCAGAGGTTGCTGTTGAGTCCGCCCGCACGGCAGAGTTCTTCGGCATTGATCCGAAGGTTGCCATGCTCTCCTTCTCCACCAAGGGCTCCGGCAAGGGCGGCACGGTTCAGCTCAGCCATGACGCCACACTCGAGGCGCAGAAGCTTGCTCCTGAGCTTGCCATCGACGGCGAAATGCAGTTTGACGCAGCTGTTTCCCCGGTTGTCGGCCAGCTGAAGTTCCCGGGCAGCAAGGTTGCCGGCTACGCCAACACTTTCATCTTCCCGTGCATCGAAGCCGGCAACATCGGCTACAAGATTGCGCAGCGTCTCGGCGGTTTTGAGGCCTATGGCCCCATCCTGCAGGGCCTGAACGCACCCATCAATGACCTCTCCCGCGGCTGCAACGCTGATGAGGTCTACAAGATGGCCATCATCACCGCCGGCATGGCCTAAGCCACATTTTGCGGGCGCAGGCGGATTCGCTTGCACCTACCCATTTTCCTGTGTGGGCCGCTGGGGGCATCGGCCCCTACGCGCTCCGCTGCAAGCGGAAGAAGCGGGTTTCGAGGATAAGAGACATCGCCTGCGATGTCTCGTTCCGTCAAACCCGCTTCTGACGAAGGTCTCTCACGCGACCTACCAAAAAACTTCGTGGGGATACTGCCGCATGGCAGCATCCCCACATCTTTACTCTGGAGTATATTTTCATGAAATTAACTGATTTTCTGGGCGACAAGCCCTTCTGGAAGGTGACGGTGCGCCTGGCTGTGCCCGTCGCCCTGCAGAACGTCCTGACAAGCTCCTTCCAGCTGGTCGACACCATGATGGTCTCCCGTCTCGGCGACGTGACGCTTTCTGCTGTCGGCATGGCCGCCCAGTGGGGCTGGCTGGCCGGGCTTCTCAGCTTTGGCCTCTGCTCCGGCATGAGCGTGTTCATCTCGCAGTATTGGGGCGTTAAAAACCTCAAGGGCATCCGGCGTGTCATGGGCCTTGGGCTTCTGACCGCCCTTCTTATCTCCTGCAGCTTTCTCGCCGTTGCACTTGCTGCGCCGGAATGGGTCGTTGGCCTGTTTAACCGTGACCCGGCTGTCCTCGAAACCGGCTGCCGCTATCTGCGCATCGTCTGCTTCTCGTATCCGGCCATCGCGCTGAGCTACCTGCTCTCCAACGTCCTGCGCGGCACTGAGCATGTCAAGCTCCCGCTCTATGTCTCCATCATCACAACCATCGTCAATGCCTTTGCCGATTACGGCCTGATTTTCGGCGCATTCGGCATGCCTCGGCTTGGCGTAGAGGGCGCAGCGCTGGCGACGTGCATCTCGTCCTGGCTGGGCCCGGTGCTGATTCTGATTTTCTCCCTGATTGAAAAGAATATGCTCTCCGGCCCCATTGCCGAGCTGTTCGATTTCACCTGGAAGGATATCGGCTCGTTCTATTCCCGCGCGCTGCCTGTCACCATGAACGAAGGCCTGTGGGCGCTCGGCATCCTCACGCTCAACCGCATCTATGCCAACATCGGCTATGAATATTACGCCGGCATGACCATCTTCAAGACCTTCTCCGAGCTGGCCTTCGCCTTCTTTGTCGGCCTTGGCAACGCTTGCGTAATCATGGTCGGCAAGTCCATCGGCCAGGGCAAGATTGCGCGCGGCATCACCGACGCACGGCGCTTCTCCGTGCTGGTGCCCCTGCTCGGGCTCGTTATCGGCCTTCTGATGATCGCTGCACGACACCCGCTCGTCGCGCTGTTTGCCACCGGCGACAATCTATCCGCCACAACCATCGCAACCGCCTACAGCGTCACGATCTTCTGCTCGCTGGAATACTGCTTCCGCAACATTTCCTATGTGCAAGTCGTCGGTGCGTTCCGCTCCGGCGGCGATACGCTGACCGGCATGCTGTTCGACCTTTGCAGCCTCTGGCTGATCTCCATTCCGCTGGCGCTGCTGGCGGCCAACGTCCTGCATCTGCCGTTCATCGGTGTTGTTGTGTTCGCCTACCTCGGCGAAGATATTCCGAAGTGCATTCTGTGCATCTGTCATTTTGTCAGCATGCGCTGGCTCAAGCCTGTCACCCCGGAGGGGCAGGACGGCCTGCGGAAATACCGCGAGCAAAAATAAAAACAGTGCAGCGGTGTCCGTTCAGACGCCGCTGCGCTGTTTTTCCCGGTTCTGCGCAAAGGAAAATCGCCGGTTCCGAATCGGAACCGACGATTTAGGACTTGCATCAGACCTTTTCCTTGACCTTTGCAGCCTTGCCAAGACGATCACGCAGATAGTACAGCTTGGCACGGCGGACCTTGCCGTGACGGACAAGCTCAACATCCACAACGTTGGGTGCATGCAGCGGGAAAACCTTCTCACAGCCGACACCGTAGGAAATACGGCGAACCGTGATGGATTCTTCAATACCGCCATGCTTCTTGGCGATGACAGTGCCCTCGAAAATCTGAATTCTTTCGCGGGAACCTTCCTTGATTTTGACATGAACGCGAACGGTGTCGCCGACCCGAACCTCGGGCAGCTGCTGCTTCATGTACTGGCTGGTCAGAGCCTTCATGAGATCCATATTGTGTGTCCTCCTTCATATTAAGAACGTTCATGCCGCAGGAAATGCCGCTGCACACACGTGCCGGCCGCGGCAGAGGACCATTCTTTCTCACAGACTATAGAATTTTACCACGCATCGCGTGTAAAATCAATAGCTTTTTCCACATTTTTTCGCACTATTTTTTCTTCCCTGTTCTTTCGCAGAAAATACTCTATTTCCCGCGAAAAAGCACTTGTTTTCCGCCGCATTCCGCATTATAATGTCGTCTGCTGCAGGCAGTTTCCACACGCCCTGCAGCCCGGCAGCATATTCTGCAGATAGAGGGATTTGCTTATGTCTAGTGTTCTTGTTTTTGTCCTGGAGCTCATTGGCACGGTTGCCTTCGCCATCTCCGGCGCAATCGTCGGCGTCAAAAAACAGATGGATTTGTTCGGCGTTATTGTGCTCGGCGTGTGCACCGCCGTTGGCGGCGGTGTCGTCCGCGACCTCATTCTCGGCATCACACCGCCCATCACGTTCCAGAATCCGGTCTACACACTCACTGCAATTGCAGTCTCTGTCATCATGTTCCTGCCGCACATGCGCGCGCGCCTGAGCCGCCATGAGCCGCTCTACGATCAGCTCCTGCTTGTCATGGACGCAGTTGGTCTTGGCGTTTTCACCGTCGTCGGCGTGCAATGCGCGTATCTGCATTCGTCCGAATACACGCTATTCCTGCTCATCTTTGTCGGCCTTGTCACAGGCGTCGGCGGCGGCGTGCTGCGCGACGTGTTCTCCGGCCAGCGGCCCTATATTTTCGTCCGGCACTTTTACGCCTGCGCGTCCATGGTCGGCGCGCTGATCTGCGCGCTGTGCTGGGGCCCGCTCGGCGCAAATGCCGCGATGCTGCTCGGCGCAGCCGCCGTTGTGGTGCTGCGGCTGCTGGCGGCGCACTTCCGCTGGAGCCTGCCAAAATCCGACTACGAGGAGCCTGCCGCGCAGACAAAATCATAATCCAATCTGCAAAAACCATCCGGGATTCGACTGTGTTCGAACCCCGGATATTTTTATACAAATACGATCGTCAGCGCAATAAAAATCTGCGCCATGTAATATAGTACATGCAGCACCGCGTTGCGGTACGGACTGTCGTTTTTGCCAAAGGACAGGACCACAAGCATGTTGTCACTGGTGGAGAAACAGATGCCGCCGATAAAGAACAGAAACAGCGCCCGGCTAGACGTGATAAACGCGCCTGCCGCCGCGCAGGCTGTCATGAACAGCACGCCCGCAATATACACCACGCCGAACGGCATGATCTTCCCTGCCCGGACCTCCTTGGCATGCGCGTAGAAGCCCGCGGCACCCAGCGCCACAACCGCAATGGGAATTGCATATGTCCACGCCTGCGGGCAGAGCGTCAGAACCGCCAGGATATACAAAATGTGCCCGGCAAAAAACGAGACGGAACCGGCCAGGAAAAACGCCGTGGCACACGTTTTCGTCAAAAAACGCAGCGCCAGCAGCAAATCCCCCAGCATGCCAAGCGTCAGTCCAAGCACAACGTCGGTACTGTAGGTGCTCCATCCCATTCTCTGTGCCAGAAGCGCCCCCAGCGCCACAAACACCGCGGACGCTGCAGTTTTCAGGATAACCCCCGCTGCATCCCGCCGCCGGTAGGACTGCATGATATAGAGCGTTTCCAGCACAATGCCCGCACTGATCAGCAGGATCAGCCGCATCGGGATCACCCCTTTTCTTTTCTTCTGTTTCATCATAGCATGCACCGCAGCCGCCTGTCAACGCACCGCGCAGACACAAAATGCTCCCGGGTGCGGCTTTTCGCCGTACCCGGGAGCACCGATCATCAAAGGCAGGCCCCTGATGCCTGTTACTCCTTATACTTGAGTGCGCGGATTGCATTGAGTACCGCCAGGATCATGACGCCGACGTCGGCAAAAATCGCAGCCCACATGTCCGTGATACCGATGGCCGTGAGGGCAAGGCATGCAAACTTCACAACCAGGGAGAATACGATATTCTGCTTGACAATGCCGATGCATTTGCGGGAGATCTTGATTGCCTTGGCAATCTGCAGCGGGTCGTCGTCCATCAGGACCACATCCGCCGCCTCAATCGCCGCGTCTGAGCCCATCGCGCCCATCGCAATGCCGATATCGGCCCGCGTCAAAACCGGCGCATCATTGATTCCATCGCCGACGAACGCCAGCTTATCGTTTTTCCCCTTGGCTGCCAGCAGCTTTTCAACCTCTGCAACCTTATCGCCCGGCAGCAGCTCACTGCGAACCTCATCCACGTTCAGCTCTGCCGCAACCTGATCGGCCACACGCTTTGCATCGCCCGTCAGCATCACGGTTTTCTGCACGCCGGATTTCTTCAGTCTGGAAATGGCCTCCTTCGCGTGCGGCTTTACAACATCCGAAATGACAATGTGGCCCGCATACTGCCCGTCAATGGCAATATGAATGATCGTGCCGACACTGTGACAGTCATGATACTCGATGCCAAGTTTTGTCATGAGCTTGCTGTTGCCGGCTGCAACTGCATGGCCGTCAACCTTCGCGGTGATACCGTGGCCGCTGATTTCCTCGATATCCGTGACGCGGCTGCGGTCGATCTCCTTGCCGTAGGCCTTCTGCAGGCTCTTGCTGATGGGGTGCGAGGAGGCGCATTCGGCCAGCGCCGCGTATTCCAGAATCTTTTCGTCCTCAAGCTCGTTATGATGGACGCCCGTAACCTCAAATACGCCGCGCGTCAGCGTACCGGTCTTGTCAAAGACGATAACCTTCGCGTCAGACAGCGCCTCCAGATAGTTCGAGCCCTTGATCAGGATGCCCTCCTTGCTGGCTCCGCCGATGCCGGCGAAGAAGCTCAGCGGAATGCTGATGACGAGCGCGCACGGGCAACTGACAACCAGGAACGTGAGCGCGCGGTAGATCCAGTCCACCCAGTTTGCCTCCGTTCCGACCGCCATCCGAATGAGCGGAACCGCAATGCCAAGCAGCAGCGCCGCAACGCATACCGCCGGCGTATAGATTTTTGCAAAGCGCGAAATAAACGCCTCAGAACGTGATTTCCGGGAGCTTGCGTTCTCCACAAGATCCAGAATTTTCGACACCGTGGACTCTCCGAACGCCTTTGTTGTGCGGATCTTCAAAACGCCCGACATGTCGATGCAGCCGCTGATAATTTCATCGCCCGCCTTGACATCGCGTGGCAGGCTCTCGCCGGTGAGCGCGCTGGTGTTGAGGCTGGCCGTTCCTTCAACGATGACGCCATCGAGCGGAACCTTCTCGCCCGGCTGCACCACAATGATACTGCCGACCGCAACCTCGTCCGGCTCCACCTGCCTGAGCTGTCCATCGACCTCAATATTGGCGTAATCCGGCCGGATATCCATCAGCGCGGAAATGTTCCGGCGGCTCTTGCCCACGGCGTAGCTCTGGAACAGCTCACCGATCTGGTAGAACAGCATAACGGCAATGCCCTCGACATAGTCGCCGCTTTTTGTCCATATGGCAAGGAAGAACGCACCGAGCGTTGCCAGCGCCATCAGGAAATTTTCATCAAACGCGCGTCCATTGGCAATGCCCTTGCCGGCCTTTTTCAGAATATCATAGCCGATTACAAGATACGCCACAAGATACGCGGCCAGCTGCCACACGCCGGCGATCGGAATAAACTTCAGGGCAACGAGCATCACCGCCGTGATGAGGATGCGCACAAGCATCTTTTTCTGCTTCTTCGTCATGGTTTCCACCCCTGTTCTGTGCCGGACGCCCGGCCCGTCCTTGTGATTTACAGCTCGATTTCGCAGTCCGGCTCAACCTTTTTGCAGGCCTTCAGGACCGCCTTCATCGTTTTCTTCTCATCCGCGCCCTCTGCGAACTCCACGATCATCTTCTGCGTCATGAAATTCACAGTTGCGTTTGCCACGCCCTCAGTCTTTTTCGTGGCGTCCTCCATCAGGTTTGCACAGTTTGCGCAGTCAACTTCGATCTGGTATGTCTTTTTCATGGTTGTACCTCCAGGTTTTATTTGCGCTTGAATTAAACGCTTGCTTAATCATTACATCTGCAGTATACTTGCAGCAGTCCTGAAAATCAAGCCGTTTTGCCGCTTTCCTTCTGAAAAGGCGAACGGTATTTCCAAAATGAACAAAGGAGCTACAGCCATGCAGGAATTTACTCTGCCCCATGACCATGGGGAACACGCCCAGCTGGATAATCTGCACCGGCAGCTGATGGACATTGCGCATTTCACCGCAGTCTGCGAAATTTTCAAGCAGCTGAGTGATCCCACGCGCGTGCGGATCTTCTGGCTGCTGAGCCACCAGGAGGAATGCGTCATCAATCTAGCAGCGCTTCTGGAAATGTCCAGCCCAGCCGTCTCGCACCATCTGCGTTCACTGGTACAAAGCGGTCTGCTCGTCAGCCGGCGCAGCGGTAAGGAGGTCTATTACACAGCCGCGGATACCGCGCAGATCCGCCTGCTGCATGAGATTGTCGAGCAGGTCATGGAGATAGCCTGCCCGCAGGCCTCCGTTGATCTGCAGTCCTCCCCGGAGCAGATCATCCGCTGCGTCCACGACGATCTGACGCAGAACCTGTCCCAACGGGTCACCATTGAGGAGCTGGCAAAAAAATATCTGATGAACACCACCACGCTCAAGGCCGTATTCAAACAGGTCTATGGCGAAACCATCGCTGCACACATGAAGCAGCACCGCATGGAGGCCGCCGCCGCGCTGCTTTTACAGACGCAGGAGGATATTGCAACTGTCGCACAGTCGGTCGGCTATGAGAGCCAGAGCCGCTTCACAGCGGCATTCAAGGAGACATATGGGCAGCTGCCGACAGAATACCGCAAGCGGCATGAGGCCGGGGCTGCCGCCCCAGCCCCCGCCCCAAAGCCGGGCACGCAGGCTTGATGCCTCCGGCAGCGTATCAGAATTGTCCATGATAGACGATGTACTTCTGAAATCATGAACTCTGTTCAGCCTCCGGCGGCCCCATCTTTTCCGCCTTGCCGGAAAAGATGAGGAAGAAAAGGGGCGCTGGGTTACGTTTGGTGCATCCTGCATCTGACTTTAGGCAACAAACAAACCAGAAAGAAGTCATATCGCACCAAGTCACCCTACCGTATCTCACTACGCGCCGCCCGTCATATCGGAATCAAATCTGACAGCAGTTGCAATTTCATAGGTGCAGAAAATCCGTACTGCCAACAAAAACTGTTATGCAGTACGGATTCGCATTGGACTTTCAGGCAGCGCGGGAAAGATCCAAGAAAACCGAAGCGGTTTCTGCGATGCAGACCCAGCCTGTGGTCTGCATCGCAAGAGGAGGAACAAAGCGTCAGAATAAGAAGCCTTGCTGCGCAAGGCTTCGTTTCGTAAGCTTTGATTCCGACGAAGTCTGAGGGAAATCGAAATCCCCCGGGCTCCAAACCGCAAACCAGCGAAGCGTTTGCGGTTTGGAAAGGAAGAAGCGGACACAGAGGATTAGAGCCATCGCTTGCGGTGGCTCGTTCCGTCGTGACCGTTTCTGACGCGCCATACTTTCTTTCTCGGAGCGGCGAGAAAGAAAGTATGAAAACGCACCTTTGGGAGAAGCAAAAAAGAACGGCCTGTTGGCCGTTCTTTTTATTACAGCTCCTGATAGACCGCTCTGGCGCCGCCAATATACTTTGGCCGCGTGCGCGCGCACAGGATATTTGCCTCGCCGATCTGCTTGATTGACAGCCGCACCGGAATTGCCACCCGGCGCAGATGCATGCCGATCAGCGTACCGCCGATATCGATGCCGGCGTCGGCAACAATCGTCTCGACGAGGACAGGATCCTTGAAGTTTGCCCAGGCTGTCATTGCAAACGAGCCTCCCGCATGCAGCTGCGGAATGGCGTTGACAATCTCAAAGCCATGGCTTTCCGCGACCGAGCGCTCTACAACAAGCGCACGGTTCAGATGCTCACAGCACTGCACCGCAAGTTCAATCCCCTGCGCCTGCAAAACGGGATAGATCCCGGCAAATGCGGCCTGCGCAGCCTCCAGGCTTGAGCCCTTGCCGATGCGCGCGCCGACCATCTCGCTCGACGAACAGCCAACGACAAACAGCTTTCCCGGCTTCAGCTTTGCCACGTCCAGCAGCTCTGTAACGGCCTGCCGGGCCTGCACAGTAATTTCCTCATACATGATGCTCATTCACCCTTCCAGAATACTTTATGAATCTCCGGCACGCGGGAAAGCGCCGTGTACAGCAGCACGGACAGGATAATACCGACGGCTGCCTGCACCAGATTGTTCGGGATAGAGGATGCCGCAGAAAGGCCGCGGCCCAGAATCAGCGCCTTATAGCCGAAATATCCCACAACCATGATTGCCTCAGACGGCAGCTCCAGCAGGGCCAGACGCCAGAAGGGGATCTTTTCTCCCTTTTTCAGCAGCGGACGCACCAGCAGCGCGGCGACAAGCGCCACAAGGCCCTTGATCAGGAAGGTACCCGGCACATAGTGGCCGTAGCCTGCCAGCAGATCGGCAAGGCCGCTGCCAATGCCAGCTGCAAAGAAGCCGTACCACGGACCCAGCACCAGGCCGGCCAACAGACACATGCCCTCGCCGATGTTGGTATAGCCGGCGACCGTCGGGAACTGGATAATCATAGTCGCTACGCAGCACATGGCTGCAAACATTGCGCTTAAAACCAGCTTGCGGATTGTTTCATTCTTTTTCATTTCTCAAAGCACCCCTTGTTCAGTTAGGATGCCTTGATTCTATCAAATTCTGAGTATATGAAAAGATGCAAATTTCGATATTTTTTTAATATCACTTTTGCTCCGTAACCCTAATTATATCTTATTTTGGCGCTATAAAAATACGCAGAAACACGGATTTTTATAGCGCCAGATTTAAGGTAAATATAAGATTATGATATAATCAGATAATCTTGCCGAGACCAGCAGACTTGGCCGCCTGTGCCGCGCGGCGCAGGGCCGAGATGGGCTCGCCCTCCAGATAATAGCCGTACATATCCAGAATCATACCGGCAAGCTCGCTGCTCTCGTCAAGGCCGGAGACCTCCTTGAGAACCTTCTTTGCCTCCTCGACAGACTGCTCCACACCGGACTCGTTCAGATAGCGGTACACCGCACCGGCTGCGCCGACCGCGATATACGCAGGCTTCACGCCCTGCTCAAGGCACAGCAGGCTCGAACCGATCAGTCGGTCAGCCGGAGCCAGCTTCCTCGTCGGGTCGCCGCCGACACGCTTGCACGTATCCTTCAGCGCCGCATTGCGGAACCGTCCCAGAAGATCCGTCATATGCAGCATCAGGCTGTCAAGCTCGACGCCGTATTTCTTGGACAGTGCCAGCGCGCTCTCCAGCATGGCGTTCTGCACGATATGCAGAATCTCGGGATCATCGATGGCCTGATAGATATACTTCCGGCCCTCGTAGCCGCCAAGGTACGCGCAGGTGGCGTGGCCCATGTTGTGGACATAAAGCTTGCGCTTGATATAGAAATCGAACGGCTCAAACGGAACCATGTTGGTAACCTCGGGAATCTCGCCCTTGAACGCCGCCTTATCAACCGGCAGGAATCCATAGCGCTCGACGCAGACGCGCATCGGGTCGCCGTCCTTCATTTCCTCGGTCTGTACCGGAACCATGCGTCCGATGGAGGCCTCAACCAGGCCGACCTTCTCGTCAAAGATCTTCTTCTCCTCGTCTGTCAGCAGCTCCTTGAGCATGTCCTCCATCACCTTATTGGCATCCATCAGGTTCTCGCAGATGATGATGTTGAGCGGCTTGTCCGTCCGCGCCCAACGCTTGCGCAAGCCCTCGACGATGTTGCCGACAATGAACTTCAGAATGCGTGCGCCGACTGCAGTTGCCATGATATCGCAGCTGGCAATCGCTTCGGAGGCAGCCTCCTGATCGTTGCCGTTGACCGCCGTGACATTCTGGATCATGACGTCCTCATGGCCCTCGCTCGAGACATAGCGGACCGGATACTGATGGTTTTCCTGCAGCGCCTTGACAACGGGCTCTGCCACGTCGATGAACGTCACCTCATAGCCGGACTGGCTGAGCGTTGCACCGATGAAGCCGCGGCCAATGTTGCCGCCGCCGTACATAACTGCTTTTTTCATAGTGATACCCTCTTTTTTTATTTGCCGTAAAGCTCGTAGAGCTTCAGAACCTCATCCTTTGTCTTGACGCCGTCGGAAGCGCTGACCTCACTGAGCGAGGCTGCCGCGCTGCATGCGCCAAGCTTCAGGGCCTCCGGCAGCGGCATGCCTGTCTCCGCGGCGTACAAAACGCCTGCGCAGAACGCGTCGCCCGCGCCGACGGTGCCCTTGATATATCCCTTGGGGAGCACAAGGCTCTTGAATTCATAGTAATTGCCGGCCTCATCCATGCCGCAGCCAATCTCCGGGCAATGGATCACCGCCCACTTCGCAACGCCAAGCTCATGGAGCTTCTGCAGGGCAGCCTTCATGTTCTCCACATGCAGCTTTCCGCTCTCGTCGCGCAGCAAAATGCCGGTCGTCTGCTGGGTTTCCAGCTCATTGATGATGCAATAGTCCGTATACTTGAGGGCCGGGGTCACAAGACGTGCAAAGCGCTCGCCCGCCTCCGAGACAACGTCGATGGAGGTTTTCATGCCGGCCTTCTGGGCCCGATGCAGAAGCCGTGCCATCTTCGTGCCGTATTCCTCGTCCGGCTCGTCAAGATGCGGCAGCAGAAGAATATAGCCGATATGGAAAATATCCACGTTCAGCCTGTCCCAGTCGATATCATTCTCGCCGTAATAGGCATTGCCGCCTGCGTACTGGAAGAAGGTCCGCTCCTTCGTCTGGTTGTTCGACATGACTGCCGTAAAGGATGTGCGGCTGTTGCGCTTGACCATGGACAGGTCAATATTCGGATACTTGCCCATTTCCTGCAGGACAAAATCGCCCTCAGCGTCATGACCGGCAAAGCCGGATGCCACCAGCGGCATGCTGGGATCCAGGCGCGCAAGGTCAGAGATCGTGTTGCACACGCTGCCGCCGGTGGACTGCGTGATTCCCTCTGTAATGTGTGTCAGCTCGTTCTGCTTCGGCCAGGTTTCGATGGGATAGGTGATATCCACAATCATGTTGCCCGCGCAGCAAATGCCCTTTCTCATAGTTTCCTCCCTGATCGTTTATAGCACCAAAAGGGAACGGCAGAGCCGTCCCCTTTTTAGTTGTGTAATGTGGACTTATGCAGCGATTAGCATGCGCCCATCAGCAGCTCCATGACGTACATTTCGAGCTTCTCGTAGTTGCGCTCTGCGATGCACTTTGCCTGGAACTCGCGGTCGAACTTGGCAACCTTCTCCTCAAGCATGAGGGCGATCTTCATGGAGTTCTGGATGTGACGGTACTGATCCTCAGCGGGCTGCGTACGCATAGCCTTGACATCGAGGCCGACCATTTCGCCGTTGGCGCCGTAGTTGTGATCGCACAGAACCTTGATCTGGTCGAATGCGCCGCGCAGGGACTCAACGCCGAAGCTCTTGTCCTGGTCATAGCGGCAGCCGTTCTGGTCGTTGAGATGGACGGAGCCCAGCTTGCCGAACTTCAGTGCGAATGCCATTTCGTTGGCAGGATCGAGGCCAGCGAGGATTGCATGTGCGGATTCGAGGACAGCGCCGACACGGGCCGGATCCTTCGAAGCAGCGGAGACAGCCATGACATGGCCGATGGTGCCGCAGTAGCTGCGGTCGATGGGCTCGTTGGGCTTGGACTCGATCAGGACCTTGATCTTGTCGTCATAAGCGAGCATGTCGTCGATGGAGTCAATCAGCTTGCCGATCTTCTCAACAGGATCCTTGGACTCTGCGCAGAGCGTGCCTTCACGGGCGAGCCACAGAACGATGTTCTTTGCGCCCAGAGCGTTGGCGATATCGATGGAGCGATGAGCTCTCCACATAGCGAACTCATAGTCCTCTTTGGAGTTGGAGGTGAAGCCGCCGTCGGTGGTGTGCGGATCCATCCACAGTCTCGGAGCAACGAACTCAGCGACGAGGCCGTACTTGTCGAGGGTAGCCTTGACATCCTTTGCATAGTCGACGATCTGCTTTTCGGTCATGTTGTTCATATCAGGAACAGCATCATCGTCATGGAACTGAACACCGGCCAGGCCGATCTCTGCGAACTTCTTGAACTTTTCTTCAATGTCGACGGTGGGACGTACGCCCGGGCCAAATGCCTCTACACCTTCATTGACATTCCACGGACCGCAGGTAAAACGAAATCTTGACATGTTTACATCCTCCGATTATTATAATTTGTGTATTTTGCGCAGAAACTTGATTTCCTGCATTGATACTATTATTATGATGGATACAGGCAGTTATTTCGAGTATAATGCTGCGCTGGCCACCCGACAATGATGCGATTTGAGGTTCACAATGGAACTATATAACGAATATGAGCTGATTTCCCATTCCAAGCTGGCAGATTGCACGATATTCACCGTTGACATGGTCTACCGGCCCATGCATCTGCATAAGGAAATGGAGCTTTGCTGCGTGCTGAGCGGCACCTGCAGCATCTATACCGACCGCCGGAGCTTTACCGCCGGGGCCGGCGACGCACTGCTGTTCGACACGGGCAGCGGCCACGAGATCTGGGCCTCCGGCCTGCCGGCGCGTATTGTGTCGCTGCAGATCTCGCCGAGCTTCTGCAAGCGCTTTTTCCCGCAGCTGCGCAACATCCGCTTCGACACCTGCCGTCTGAGCCAGTGCATGGACACCGCGCAGCTCCAGCAGCTGCGGGAGATGATGCTGCGCGCCTTGTCCGCCTATCTTGGCGATACGCCGGACAGCGCGTTTGCCTGCATGGGGCAGATCAATCTCATTTTCTCGATGCTGCTGCAGCTGATACCGTATCACACGCTCAGTGACACCGAGATCACCACCCAGACGCGCAATGCCGAGCGCATGCACCGCATCCTGCACTATCTGGAAAACCACTACACGGAGTCCATCCGCCTGAGTGAGATTGCGGAAAGCGAGGGCCTGACACAGACATATCTGTCGCATCTTTTCAAGCAGCAGCTGCACATTTCCTTCCAGGAATACCTGTCGCGGCTGCGGCTGGAGGCTGCGATGATTCTGCTGCGGCAATCAGAAATCACGCTGACCGACGCAGCCTACGCCTGCGGCTTCTCCGACCCCAAATACCTCAACCAGAGCTTCCAGAAAAACACCGGCATGACGCCCAAGCAGTGGCTCCAGAGCGCGCAGCGCGCGCAGGACAGCGGCGTACAGACTGCTGGAGATTCCCGCACCACGCAGCGCATCCTCACGCCGGCAGAGTGCCGCGTGCTGCTGCAGAACCACGGTCTTTGAGCGGATCCGATCAGATCGTCTCGATCTTCATTTCCTCGCCGCTGCGGTAGGCCTGCTCCATGATGTGCTGCACATGCACTGCGTCAGATGCCGGCACGACCAGCGGCTTATTATTCAGAATGGAATCCGAGAAGCTCTCGATCTCGCGCGTATACATATTGCCGAAGTTGCCCGGAATCTCCACGCCCACATCGTCGGCATGGGTCTGCTCGGCAGAATAAGCGACATTCTTATCGATGAACACTGCGTTCAGCGTGCCCTTGTCAATCTGGCCGATCATCGTATCGCCCATCAGGCGGCCCTTGGTGCCAAAGAACTCCACGCGCCACTTGGCCGCCTCGTCCGGAATATTGAAGTTCGACTGCACGACGCACTGCGCGCCATTTTCCATGCGCATGAGCAGCGTCGAGGTATCCTCCACGTCGTACTGCGGCTCTGGAAAGGCGATCTTCTCATTCATGGAGGCGACCTGCGTCACGCGCATGCCCGTGATATACTCCATGAGGTCGATGGTATGCACAGACAGGTCCATCATCGCGCCGCCGCCGGCCTTGGCCTTGCATTGGCGCCAGTTGCCCGGCTCATACGGCAGCCACAGCGTAAACTGGGCGTAGCCGGACACAACCGTGCCGATTTTGCCCTCGGCGATGGCCTTTTTCATGTTCATCACGTGTGCGCCAAAGCGCATCATCAGACCGGCCGCAATCTTCACGCCCTTCTGCTGGCAGTATTCCACCACCTGCTGCCCTTCCTCAGACGTCATGGCCAGCGGCTTTTCAATCAAAATATGCTTGCCATGGTCGGCAGCCATGCGTGCCTGCTTGGCATGCAGCACAATCGGCGTTGCAATATAGACCGCGTCGACCTCCGGATCATTCAGCAGATCCTCCTCGCTCGTATAGCCGCGCTTTGCGCCGTATTTCTGGCGGATCTTCTCCACCTGCTCGGCGTTGATGTCCATGACGGCAATGAGCTCGGCATTCTCAGCCAGCATCATGCCGGGAATCGTTCTGCGGTCGGCAATGCCGCCTGCACCAATGACGCCCCAACGTAATTTTTTCATGATAATTCCCCCGATTCTACGATCAAAATTACTTTTTACGGATGTTTTTGCGGACATCGAATCCAACGGCCGTCAGAATGATGATGCCCTTTACGATCTTCTGCCAGTACGGCTGCACGCCAAGGAACGTCAGCCCGTAGTTGATGATGCCGAACATCAGAACGCCCAGGACCATCCCGGGGATCGTCCCCACGCCGCCGGAGTTGGACACGCCGCCGACCACGCAGGCTGCGATCGCGTCAAACTCATAGTTTTCGCCGTAGGACGCCGTTGCGCCGTTGGTGCGCGCACACTCCAAAAATCCGCCGACCGCAAACATCACCGCTGCGATGGCATAGGTCCAGATCAGCGTCCGCGCCACGCGGATGCCGCAGACCTCCGCCGCGTCGCGGTTGCCGCCGATTGAATAAATGTTGCGTCCAAAGGTCGTGTATTTCATAACGAACCAGGAGATCAGCACCACCGCAAGCGCAATGAGGATGATGACCGGGATCTTCTGCGCCAGATAGCCGGAGCCCATGAATTTAATGCCGCTCTGGATGCCGCCGATCGGCTGCGAATTGTTCGGCTCAATGTCGTAATACAGCAGATTTGCGCCCCAGATGATCATGGCGGTGCCAAGCGTCACAATAAACGGCGGGATCGAAAACTTGGCGATCAGAACGCCGTTGAGCATACCAAACACAAAGCAGATCACGATTGCGGCGAGCAGCGGCACGATCACCGGCAACTGCGGCAGATTCGGGAAGAACTTGCTGGTCGTCGTCGCCATCTGACCAAGCGAGCCCGTCATGACCGCCGCCAGACCGACGATGCGCCCTGCGGAAAGATCCATGCCGCCGGAGATCAGGATCATCGCCATGCCGCAGGCAATGATCATCCTTGACGAGTTCTGGATCAGAATATCGCGCACCACACGCATCGACATGAATCGAGGCTCAATGATGGCGATCACAACGATCAGCAGCAGCATACACAGGATGATCACATTGTTGCTGAAAAAATGTGCAACGCTGTTTTTATTGATTTTTGATTTCTTGCTCATGTTCGCTCCTCTTTCACTCAAACTGGGTCGCCAGATGCATGATGGCCTCCTCGCTGAACGCACTGCGCTCAAGGATGCCGGTGCTTCTGCCTTCGCACATGACCATAATACGATCCGCCATACCAAGCAGTTCGTTCATCTCGCTGGAGATCATGATCACGCTTTTACCCTCGGCTGCAAGCTGGGAGATGATCGTGTAGATCTCATATTTCGCGCCCACGTCGATGCCGCGCGTCGGCTCGTCCAGGATCAGGATCTCCGGCTCCGTCAGAAGCCAGCGCGCCAGCAGCGCCTTCTGCTGGTTGCCGCCGGAGAGCGTGTTGATGGCAGTGCTGATGCTGGGCGTTTTGACCTGCAGGCGCTCAATGCCCGCCCGCGCGATCTGATGGCAGCGCTTGTAGCTGATCTTGCCGAACCTTGTCACCTTGTCATACTGGCGGAGGTAGATATTCTCTCCGACGCTCAGCACGGGAAAGATGCCGCTGCGCTTGCGGTCCTCTGTTAAAAGGGCGATCTTGTTCTTGATCGCGTCGCTGGGGCATTTGACCTGCAGCGTCTTGCCGTCAAGCCGCAGCGTACCCGCGCTGCAGCTTCGGATGCCGAAGATCCCCTCCACCAGCTCTGTGCGCTGCGCGCCGACAAGCCCGGCGATACCGAGGATCTCCCCGCGTCTGAGGTCAAAGCTCACATGGCGGAAGCTGTTCGGATGGATCGACGTATAATCCTCCACCTCCAGGCGCACCTCGCCGGGCGTGTTGGACTTTTTCGGAAAATACTCCTGCATCTCGCGGCCGACCATCTTGGAGATGAGCGTCTCAATATCCATCTGCTCCGTGCGCCACGTGCCGATCATCGAGCCGTCCCGCATCACGCTGATGTTGTCGGAGATACGCAGGATCTCGTTCATCTTGTGCGAGATATAGATGATGGCGATGCCCTGCTTCTTCAGATCCTCAATGATGTCAAAGAGATACTCCACCTCGGTCTCTGTCAGCGACGACGTCGGCTCGTCCATAATGATAACGCTCGCGTTGTTGGAGACCGCCTTGGCGATCTCCAGGCACTGGATCTGGGAGACCGACAGGGTCTTGACCAGCGCCCTGGGGTCATAATCCAGCCGCAGGCGCTTCAAGACCTCCGTGGTGTCCTGATACATTTTCTTATAGTCTACGACAAAGCCTTTTTTGGGAAGCCGCCCCATCCAGAGGTTTTCCATCACGGTCAGATTCAGCTCCGGCTGAAGCTCCTGATGGATCATGGAGATCCCGCTGTGCAGGGCATCCAGAGAATTTTGGAATTTGACCGGCTTTCCCTTATAAATGATCTCGCCGTGATCCGGCGTGTAGATACCGAACAGGCACTTCATCAAGGTGGATTTGCCCGCACCGTTTTCTCCCATCAGGGCGTGGACCTTGCCGGGCTCGATCTGCAAGGAGACGTCATTGAGCGCCACGACGCCCGGAAACGCCTTGTCCATGTGGTGCATTTCCAGCACATAGCTGTTCTGATCCACAATATTCCTCCTTTCGCACGAAAAGAGCATCCAAGGATGCTCTTTTCGCCAAACGCATTGTTAATCAGCCGATGGAATCCAGATTGTCAATGGTGACGGGGATATAGGGCACCCAAACGTACTGACCCTCCAGGTCATAGCCCAGATTCTCAGAGGTGGGCGTTTCGCCGTCCGCGATCAGCTTGCAGAGCTTTACAACGGCGTCCGCCTGACCAACTGCATCGTTGAAAACAGAGGCATACATCGTGCCTTCCTTGATGGCGATCTTGGCCTCCTCGTTGCAGTCAACGCCCACGACCGGGATAAACGTGCCGCCGTTGACGAGATAGCCGCCGGCCTTCAGCGCTTCGATCGCGCCCAGCGCCATTTCGTCGTTGTTGCAGATGATCGCCTCGATGTCGTCATGCGCGGCGAGGATACGCGCCATAACGTCCTGCCCGTCTGCACGAGCCCAGTTCGCAACGTCGCGCGCGACCTCCTCGACCTCGATGCCCGCATCCGTGATCGCCTTGACGGAATACTCCGTGCGCAGGATGGAGTCCTGATGACCGGGGTCGCCCATGATCATAACATACTGCATAACGCCGTCGCCGTTGCGGTCAGCCTCGGGATGGTCGTTCCAGTAAGAGACCAGCGCCTCACCCTGCATACTGCCGGACTCCTCCGCCTTTGCACCGACATAGTAGCAATCCTTCGCGGCTGCCAGAACGTCCGCCTCCGGCTCAACGTTGAAGAAGACAACCGGGACATTGTCCGCGCTGGTCTTGCTCAGAATGTCCGGCGCGCTCGTCGTGTTCATCATGTTGACCGCGAGGACCTTATAGCCCTTCGTCAGCATCAGGTCGATGTTGCTGCTGATGACCGTTTCGTCGGACTGACCGTCCACGATGTCCAGCTTCACTCCCAGCTTGTCTGCCGACGCCTGCATCCCGTTGCGCATGGTAGTCAGATACGCATTACTGAACTCCTGAATATTGACGCCGATGGTCAGATCGCTGACCGGCGCCGCCGTCTGCTCGGGCGCTGCATCCGAAGATGCGTCCGTCGCGGCAGGTGCGCTGTCCGCCGTCGATGTGCTGGCGTCAGGCGTCTGCGCCTTGCCGGCACAGGCCGCAAGTGTAAGCAGCATTGCCGCAGCCAACAAAATTGCAAGTACCTTTTTCATTTTTGATTCCTCCATTTGTTTTTTCACCCGTACAGCCGGATGGAAAATACCGGGCCAGTAAAGTAACTTTCTTATTTTACTCTACGCCTTTGATTATAGAAACAATGAAGCGTATTTGCAATATATTTTTTGCATTCTTCGATATTTTCGTTAGTCACGCCGATATTTGTCGAGCTTTATTGTGCAATATGTACATATAGTAATTATCTGTATTTTCTGTTATACTACATGCAAAGAAAATAACGTTGTCTTTCCCCCGTTACATACGTTAGAATCTTACCTTTCTATGGTTCATTTCATACACCCGGAGGTTCCCATCATGTCCAATCCTGCTGCGCAGCTTGTCGCCGCGTTCCCCTCTGACCTGAAGCTCAGCAATCGTATGCAAATTCTAGATATCTTCAAAAGCGGCGGCACGTTCACCGTCAACCAGATCTCCCAGCAAACAGGCGTCAGCCGGCAGACCGTCACAAAGGCCATCCAATTTTTTATGCAGAAGGGCCTGATTGTCTCCACCGGCAAAACAGACGCCGCCAATACCGGCGGCAAGCGCGCCGAGCTTTTTTCCCTTTCC
The DNA here is from genome assembly GCA_934636305.1 of uncultured Oscillospiraceae bacterium. GTDB lineage: Bacteria > Bacillota > Clostridia > Oscillospirales > Oscillospiraceae > CAG-170. The sequence continues at coordinate 1,379 of CAKUAM010000015.1, read as the reverse complement.
CCCGAAAAATATCTGCTCAGCGTCTGTCTCTGGCCAGATACCATCCGGCTGTCGCTGCTGAATTTCCAGTCCCAGAGTGTCGATAAGCTGGAGGTAAAAATGTCGCTGCCCGCGACGCCCGATGCCGCCATGCAGACCATCGGTCAGCTTGCCGGGCGCCTGCTTTCGCACCACACCATTGATCCGGCACAGCTGTGCGGCGTCAGCATCTCCACCTCCGGCATTGTGGATTACCACACGAACACACTGAAATTCAACTCTCTCTCCCCCAGCTGGGGCAGCGACATTCCCGTGGCGGAGCTCCTGCAGCCGTATTTTGCCCCAGGCACACCGATTCTGGTAGAAAACGTCGCCAAGGTCGTTGGCCGCTCCATTCTGCACAACCCGGAATATCAGGACAAGCGCGTGCTTGCCGTGTTTTCCTCGTGGGGCGGCATCTGTGCCTGCTTCATCGACCATGACCGGATTCTCAACGGTGTCAACTCCCTCATCGGGGAAATTGGACACATGGTGCTCGACCCGGACAGCACCGTTGCCTGTGGCTGCGGCAACTACGGCTGCTTTGAGCGACTTGCCAGCACCGAGCAGCTGCGCGCCTATGTCGCCGGGACGATCTCACAGCACCCGGACTCCATTGTGAACCATCTCAGCGTCCCGGAGCTCCACATCTCTGATATTTTTTCCGCCTCCGCCCTCGCGGATCCCTATGCGCAGGCCATCTCCGCGCGGCTTGGCCGATACTTTGCTCTGGCCCTTCGGAATATCACACTCTGCTTTGACCCGGAGGTTGTGGTCTTTCACGGGGATTTTGCCGCAGCGGATGACCATTTCCGCCAGACAATCATGCAGAAGCTTGCCGCCTCACGGTACTATCCGAAGGCTGGCCCCTTCACGCTTCAGTTTGATCCCCGGCCCATTCAGGAGCTCAATACACGCGGTGCATGCACCATGCTCCTTGACCATATCTTCAGCGACGCATCCGTCTATGCATAGACACGCGCCCGCACAATCGGTCTGCGCAAAAAGCTGCTGTATTTTCATTGCTGCGTCAGATCCGTTCTGCGGATAAAAGCTGCTGCAGATGCAAACCGGCGCACCCCTGCACGGGGTGCGCCGGTTTTATTCTTGCCGTTCATATCTCGAAGTATAGCACAACTAAATCACAAACATCACGTTTCGTTCCATTTATCATCCAATTATCCTATTTTTGAAGAAAAAATTATTCGAACTGTTGCAAATTTAGATGATTGATTTCAAATCCCCGCAAGAGTCAACTGCTCCTGCGGGGATATTTTTACAGATATTTATTGATTGCACTCCATGTTGAAGAAATGATTTCCTTCAAGGCCTGTGCCTGAGCGGGAGTGCATTGATCCAGA
>CAKUAM010000014.1 GCA_934636305.1 uncultured Oscillospiraceae bacterium | reverse complement strand
AAACACTTATGGCAGAAGGCGTATTGATGCCCAAAGAAGGCATTACAGTCGAATCTTGCATCATTGGCGAGTGGAAAAAGAATGTCGGCGACAAGGTCAATGTCGGCGATGTCCTGTTCACTTATGAGACCGACAAGGCGGAGTTCGAATGCGAATCCACCGCAGCCGGCACGCTGCTTGAAAAATTCTATGAGGACGGCGACGAGGTTCCGTGCCTCGTGAACGTCTGTGCAATCGGCAATCCCGGCGAGGATACCTCCGCGCTCAAGAATGCACCCGCAGCATCGGCAGCTCCTGCCGCTCCGGCTGCAGCTGCTGCTCCGGCAGCCGCTCCCGCTGCTGTTCAGGCACCCGCCGGCCCCTGCGCCCAGGCGGTCATCATGCCGAAGGAAGGCATCACCGTCGAGTCCTGCATCATCGGCGAGTGGAAGAAGAATGTCGGCGACAAGGTCAATGTCGGCGATGTCCTGTTCACCTATGAGACCGACAAGGCGGAGTTCGAATGCGAATCCACCGCAGCCGGCACGCTGCTTGCCAAGTTCTATGAGGACGGCGACGAGGTTCCGTGCCTCGGCAATGTCTGCGCCATCGGCAACGAAGGCGATGCCTACGAGTTCCTGAAGCCCGGTGCTGAGGCTCCGGCTCCTGCAGCTGCGCCCGCCGCAGAAGAAGCAGCTCCCGCAGCTGCTGCAGCACCCGCAGCCGCCGCTGCATTTGTGGCAATTTCCCCGCGCGCCATGGCCAAGGCTGTCGCCAACAACGTCAACCCCGCCCTGGCAACCGGCACTGGCCCCAACGGCCGTATCATCGAGCGCGATATCGACAAGCTGATTGCCTCCGGCGCAGCTGCCGCATACACCGCTTCTGCTGCAGCTCCCGCTGCTGCCGAGTTTGAGGATGTCAAGTGGAGCCCGGTCCGCAAGGCAACTGCCAAGTCCATGACCAAGAGCCTGTCCACCATGGCACAGCTCACGCAGCAGTATTCCTTCGACGCAACCCAGATCCAGGCATATCGCGCTATGCTCAAGCCGATGGACGCGCCCATGGGCAAGGTCAGCCTCAACGACATGGTGATGTTCGCGGTTGCCAAGACCATCAAGTCCTGCCCGGATCTCAATGCAAACGTTCTCGAGGAGAATGTTGTCCGTCACTTCAGCAATGTGAACCTCGGCTTCGCCTGCGACACGCCGCGCGGCCTGATCGTTCCCACCATCTTCAATGCCGACCAGATGACGCTGCTTGAGCTGTCTGTTGAGGCGAAGCGTCTGGCTGCCGAAGCACGCGAAGGCAAGCTCAGCCCCGACTATATGTCCGGTGCAACCTTCACCATCTCCAACATCGGCTCGTTCGGCTGCGAGGCGTTCACCCCGGTCATCAACCCGCCCCAGACCGGCATTCTCGGTGTCTGCAACATCCAGACCAGGATCAAGTCTGCCAAGGACGGCGTCATTGAGACGTATCCGGCGATGGGCCTGTCTCTGACCTTCGACCACAGAGTCATCGACGGCGCGCCTGCTGCGCGTTACATGAGTGAGCTGTGCAAGAGCCTCGAGAACTTCATGACCCTGCTGGCCAAGTAAGAGAAAGGAAGGACAATCATTATGCCGAAGTCTTTGTATATCGATCCGGTTGCCGTCCGGCAGCCCGGTTACATCCATTTTGAAGATATTCCTGTTTGCCAGTACAACAAGACCATCAAGCAGGAGCTTGAGGAAGGCAACTACACCAAGGAAGATCTGATCCGCATCTACCGCGATATGGCCATCTGCCGTGAGTTTGAGCATATGCTCACGCTCATCAAGACGCAGGCCAACTACAACGGCGTAGAGACCACGTATCCCGGCCCGGCGCATCTGTCGCTCGGCCAGGAGGCTTCCTGCGTCGGCGAGGCCTATCTGCTGACGAAGGATGACATCACCTTCGGTTCCCACCGTTCCCACTCCGAGATCCTGTCCAAGGGCCTCAGCTGCATCAACAAGCTCTCCAATGAAGAGCTCATGAGCACCATGGAAAACTTCCTCGGCGGCAAGACGCTTGCTGCTGTCAAGAAGTTTGCCGATACCAGCGACGTCAAGGAGCTGGCAATCCGCTTCCTGCTCTACGGCACAGTCGCAGAGATCTTTGCCCGTGAGAATGGCTTCCACCATGGCATGGGCGGCTCGATGCACGCATTCTTCCTGCCGTTCGGCATCTACCCCAACAACGCCATCGTCGGCGGCTCCGCTCCGATTGCAACGGGCGCTGCGCTCTATCAGAAGAACAACGACAAGAAGGGCGTTGTCGTCTGCAACATCGGCGATGCGTCGCTTGGCTGCGGCCCGGTCTACGAGGCGATGAACTTCTCCGCCATGGATCAGTTCAAGACCCTGTGGGAGGAAGGCCGTAAGGGTGGTCTGCCGATCATCTTCAACGTCTTTGATAACTTCTACGGCATGGGCGGCCAGACGATGGGCGAAACCATGGCCTACAATATGCCGGCCCGTCTCGGCGCAGGCATCACCCCGAGCCAGATGCACGCAGAGCGTGTCGACGGCTGGAACCCGCTGGCTGTCATCGATGCGTACAAGCGCAAGATGGAGATCATCAAGAACAACGAAGGCCCCGTCCTGCTCGACGTCGTGACCTATCGCCTTGTCGGCCATTCCACATCTGACCAGAATGCATACCGCACGAAGGAAGAAATTGAGGATTGGCGCAGCCATGACCCGATCGTCAAGTTCCGCGAGGCTCTCGTGGAGGCCGGCGTCGAGTCCGACGAGTTCTTTGCAAAGCTGCTGCAGGATACGGCTGACCGTATGACCATGATCTGCCGCGCAGCCGACGATAAGGAGATCTCTCCGTACGTCGATTTCGACAAGAACCCGGATTACATTGCAAACCTCATGTTCTCCAACGAGACCCGCCGCTCCATGGGTGATCCGGATCAGAAGCTCAATGTGACCGGCCCGAAGGAGAGCTGCAAGCGCTATGCAGACCTTGCCAAGAAGGAGCACTATGCGTTCGATAAGAACGGCAACAAGTTCTCCGACATGAAGGTCTACAACATCCGTGATGCAATCTTTGAGCCGCTGATCAACAAGTATTATGAGGACCCGACACTCGTTGCCTACGGCGAGGATGTGCGTGACTGGGGCGGCGCGTATGCAGTTTACCGCGGCCTGATGGATGTCATTCCGCACTCCAGACTCTTTAACTCACCGATTTCTGAGGCTGCCATTGTCGGTACTGCTGTTGGCTACTGCATGTGCGGCGGCCGCGCAGTTGTCGAGCTGATGTACTGCGACTTCCTGGGCCGTGCAGGCGACGAGGTGTTCAACCAGATGTCCAAGTGGCAGGCCATGTCTGCCGGCATCCTGAAGATGCCGATGATCCTGCGTATGTCTGTCGGTGCCAAGTACGGCGCGCAGCATTCTCAGGACTGGGTTGCAATCGTTTCCCACATTCCGGGCCTCAAGGTATTCTTCCCGGCTACACCGTACGAGGCAAAGGGCATCATGCAGGCTGCTCTGAACGGCACCGATCCCTGCGTCATCTTCGAGTCCCAGCGTATCTACGGCAAGGGCGAGGAGTTCCACGAGGGCGGCGTCCCGGCAGAGGAGTACGAATGGGCACCCGGTGCGGTCAACAAGGTCCGCGATGGCAAGGATCTGACCATCCTCACCATTGGTGCTACGCTGTACCGTGCAATGGACGCTGCCAAGACGCTCTCTGAAAAGTATGGCGTTGAGGCTGACGTTATCAATATGCCGTCCCTGGTTCCGCTGGACTACACCGATCTGATTGCCTCCGTCAAAAAGACGGGCCGCGTTGTGCTTGCGTCCGACGCCTGCGCAAGAGGCACGTTCCTCAATGAGATTGCGGAGAACCTGTCCACCATGTGCTTCGATTATCTGGATGCGCCTCCCGTTGTCATTGGCGCGCGCAACTGGATCACCCCGCCGCATGAGTTCGACAAGTACTTCTTCCCGTATGCAGAGTGGATTGTTGACGCTGTCAACGCCCGCCTGATCCCGCTGGAGGGCTATACCTCCACCACGACCCCGGACGAGACGGAGATTATCCGCCGCGCAAAGATGGGCGTGTAATACACAAGAAAAGCGCAGGGCTTCGGCCCTGCGCTTTTTACGTTATGCTGGGAATATAATGCTGCAAGGTTAAATTTAACTCCTTTATAATTGCCATCAAGCGGACTGGAAGGAAAGGGAACTTTGCTTTTATAGGAACGATGTTTTTCAGCATTTTCTTTTTTGCTTCTCCAAAAAGAAAACGCTGGCAAAAGAAAAAAGGAGCCCGGGGGATTTCGGTTTCCCCCGGACCCCTTAAAGCGACCAAGAAAACCGCTTCGGTTTTCTTGGATCTTTCCCGCGTTGCCTGAAAGACTCCGGCGAATCCGTACGGCGTAACAAATTCTGTTGGCAGTACGGATTTTCTGCACCTATTAAACCGCAACAACTACCAAATTCGATTCCGAAATGACGGGCGGCGCGTAGTAAGATGCGGTGAGGTGAGTTGGTGCGATATGACTTCTATCCGGTCTGCTTGCTGCCTAAATTCAGATGCAGTATGCACCAAACGTAACCCAGCGCCCCTTTTCTCCCCCATCTTTTCCGGCAAGGCGGAAAAGATGGGGCCGTCGGAGGCTGAGCAAGGTTACGTGATTGTTGAAGCAGTTCATCCAGCTTAGAACATTTCCGACGTGCTGACTGAGGTATAAGCATTGTAAATGGATTATGTTAATAATCCTTGCTTTCGGGGAAAGTGACCGCTACCTTGCCGCAGCGGCCGCTGGCCATCAGCGCATAGGCCTCTCCAGCACGCTCGAGAGGGAACTCGTCAGTGATCAGATCCCCGGGATGAATGCCCAAGCGTACCAGATGCTCGACCAGATCCATCATCCGCCACGTGGAGGTGACCCAGGAGCCGTAAATGCTCTTTTGACCGTGTATCAGATCCGGGCTTGGAGCAAGCGTCATGGCGTTTCCTTCGCCGACGAGAGCAATTTTGCCCCACTGTCTTGTTGCACGGACGGCTGTTTGACGACCAGCGTCCGAGGCAGAGCAATCAATGGCACGCTCCACGCCGTGGCCGCCTGTCAGGGCCAGAATCTCCTCGACTGCCGTATCAGAGGGCCGGACAATGTGATCCACAAGCCCCAGCCGCTGCGCCATCTGGATGCGGTATTCATTCATCTCCACACCAATCAGCTTTTCCGCGCCAAGTGCGCGGCAGAGCATCAGCGCCGCAAGCCCGACCGGGCCAAGGCCGACATGACGGTGCTGTTGCCCGGCAGGGTTGCGCCGGTCATCATTTTTTCAATGACAGCTGATACAGTCGCTTTCATATGTGTGTCCTCCATAGCTTTGAATGCATTTTACAAAATGATTTGCAAAACAAATGCATAGAATAGTATCGAATGGAATTGTGTATGTCAATCTATTTTTTGACGAAAATATTGGCTGTATTTTGTGCAGTATCACATTTTACAAGCTAATTTACAAAATGATAAAATATATATTCCAGATTGAAACGGAGAAACGGGGCGTGTGTCATACCAAGGGAGCAAAACGACGTAAAAACAAAGACGGAAAACAAGCAGGCAATTTTCCGGTATATTCTCAACCATGGCTCGGCAACCAAGCAGCTTCTTTTTACGGACCTTGGGCTGAGTCTGCCCACCATCAAGCAGGCGCTGCAGACGCTGGAGGCGGAAAAGCTGATTGCACGTGGGCACGTGGTAAAAAACACGGGCGGGCGGAATGCGGTGTCGTATATTGCGGCGGCAAAAAACTGGTTCGCAATTGGAATTTTCCTGTCTTTGCACCACTTCATTTGCGTCAGTGTGGATATGAACGGCGAAATTCTGTACACGAAGCGCGCAGATTGCCAGCTGGATCTGCATGACAGCGACTATATGGGGCAGCTGGCGGACATGATTGAGCAGGTGCGCGTCCAGACGGGGCTTCCGGAGGCGCAGCTGCTCGGCGTCGGCATTGCCATTCCAAGCCTTGTCGGCGAGGATGGGGAGAGCACCGTGTACGGCATGACGTCAGACTTTACCGGCATTACAAGAAAGTATTTTGAGGATTATATCCCATATCCGGTTCGGATTTATCACGATTCAGAGACGGCTGGCTTTGCCGAGGTATGGCGGACAGAGAGCCCGATGAACATGGTCTATCTCAGCCTGAACAGCAGTGTCGGAAGCTCTGTTTATCTGCGCGGAAAGCTGTATGCAGGCGATAATGGCCGGGCCGGAGAGCTTGGGCATATGGTGATTGACACGCACAGCGGCAGGCGGTGCTACTGCGGACGGGTGGGCTGCTTTGATACGCTCTGCAATACAATCGTTCTGGACAGCTATTGCGAAGGCAGCCTGCCGCGCTTTTTTGCGCTGCTTGCGGCGGGGGACTCCGGCGCGGCCGCACGGTGGGAGACGTATACGGAAAATCTTGCGCTGGCCATCCACAATCTGAAGATGCTTTTTGACTGCACCATTGTAATTGGCGGCTATATCGGCGCGTATATTGGCCCATTTCTGGATGATCTGTACAAAAAGGTGGACGCCCGCAGCATCTTTACGCCGTTTTCAAGGACGTATGTGTTTCCCTGTAAATTCAAGACGGAGGCCACAGCGGCGGGCGCTGCGCTGCGTGTACTCGATCAGTTTGTCAACGGGCTGTAAAAAGAAGCGGCGCAGCCGCCTGAAGGAACCAAGACATTATGCTATATAACCAGAAAAACCCGCATGGCGGGGATGTTTACAGCGAACAGATTACGCTGGATTTTTCGTCGAATACCAATCCGCTTGGCACGCCGCCGGGCGTGGTGGCTGCCATCCGGGCGGCTGCTGCGCAGGTGCGGCAGTACCCAGACCCCTATTGCCGGGCGCTTGTCTCGGCCATTGCAGCATACGAGCATGTGCCGGCGCGGGCTGTGCTCTGCGGCGCGGGCGCCGCGGAGCTGATTTATGCCTATTGCCAGGCGCTGCGGCCTGTCTGCGCGGCAGAACTGGCGCCGACCTTTTTGGAATACAGTGCGGCAGCGTCCTATTATGGTGCGCGCGTAGTGCGGTATACGCTTTCTGCAGAGCGTGAGTTTCTGCCGGATGAGGGGCTGCTTGCATTTCTTGCGGAGCAAAAGCCGGAGGTTCTGTTCCTTTGCTCCCCCAATAATCCGACCGGCAGGTGCTTTCCGCGCCCGCTGCTGGAGAAGGTGCTGACATGCTGCCGGAAGCAGGGGACGCGCGTGCTGCTGGATGAATGCTTTCTGGACTTTACGGAGCAGCGGAGCACAGCCTGGCTGCTGCCGGACTATCCGAATGTGTTGCTTTTAAAGGCGTTTACAAAGAATTATGCGCTTGCGGGGATCCGTGTGGGCTATTGCCTGACGTGGGATACCGCGCTGCTTGAAAAAATGGCGGCAGGGATGCAGCCATGGAATGTGTCGCTGCTTGCGCAGCAGGCGGGCGTCGCCGCGCTGCAGCAGACGCAATTTCTGCAGGAGACACGGGCGATGCTTCCGGCGGAGCGCGCGTCTATGCAGCAGGGCCTGCAGGCACTCGGGTTTTCTGTATACCCGTCGGAAGCCAATTATCTGCTGTTCCGCGCGCCTATCGGTCTGGATGCTGCGCTGCGGCGAGAGGGGATTGCAATCCGGAACTGCAGCAACTATCCAGGGCTCGGCCCCGGGTGGTACCGAACGGCAGTACGGCTGCGGGAAGAAAATGAGGCGCTGCTGGCTGCGCTGCGGCGTGTGATGGAGGATGAAACATGGCGCTGAATATTATGCTGCAGGGGACGATGTCAAATGCCGGCAAGAGCATGCTGGCGGCGGGACTCTGCCGGATTTTCAAACAGGACGGCTACCGTGTCGCTCCATTCAAGGGGCAAAATATGGCCCTGAACTCCTTTATCACAAAGGATGGCGGCGAAATGGGCCGCGCGCAGGTTGTACAGGCGGAGGCTGCGGGCATCGAGCCGGATGTGCGCATGAACCCGGTTCTGCTCAAGCCGACGACAGACGTCGGCAGCCAGGTTATCGTGAATGGCCATGTGCAGGGCAACATGGGGGCGGCGGAGTATTTCCGCCGCAAGCAGCAGTATCTGCCGGCGGTGCAGCAGGCGTATGAGAGCCTTGCGTCGGAATACGACGTGATTGTCATCGAGGGTGCAGGCAGTCCAGCGGAAATTAACCTCAAGTGTGACAGCTTTGTCAATATGGGGCTCGCCAGGCTCGTGGACGCGCCGGTTCTTTTGATCGGGGATATTGACCGCGGCGGCGTATTCGCCCAGCTGTATGGCACGGTGGCCCTCCTGGAGCCGGAGGAGCGTGCGCGCATCAAGGGAACCATCATCAACAAGTTCCGCGGCGACCGCGCAATCCTGGAGCCCGGACTTACCATGCTTGAGGAGCTCTGCGGCGTGCCGGTGGCTGGCGTGGTGCCATATCTGCATGTCGATATTGACGACGAGGACAGCCTGTCGGTGCGTTTTTCCAGAAATGAGGCGCGAAAGCTTCTGGATATTGCGGTGATCCGACTGCCCAGAATCTCCAACTTTACGGATTTTTCGCCGTTTGAGCGCTACGAAAATGTGTCGCTGCGGTATGTTGACCGCGTGCAGACGCTGGGCAGCCCGGATCTGATTCTGCTGCCTGGGACCAAGAGCACCATTGCGGATCTCAAATGGCTGCGCGAGAGCGGTCTGGAGGCAGCTATCTGCAAGCAGGCTGCGCGCGGAACGCTGGTTTTCGGAATCTGCGGCGGCTATCAGATGCTGGGTACCATTGTGTCGGACCCTGACGGCGTGGAGGCGGCCGGTCTGCGGGAGATCCGCGGCCTTGGCCTGCTGGAGATACAGACGGTGTTCCAGGGGAAAAAGGTACAGACGCAGACATCCGGGACATTTTCCGGGATAGAAGGGATGCTGGCCGGGCTGAATGGGCTGCGCTATGAGGGGTATGAAATCCACATGGGCCGCAGTGACAGGCCGCGCCCGGTGCTGACCGGCAGCGGCAATGTCTACGGCACATATATCCACGGCGTGTTCGACGCACCTGGAATTGCAGACGGCGTGCTGCGGGCTGTCTGCGCGCAGCGGGGGATCGATCCGGGCAGGCTGGAGAGCTTTGATTTGCAGGAATATAAAAACCAGCAGTATGATCTGCTGGCGGATGGTGTGCGCCGGGGACTGGATATGGACTATGTCTATCGGGTGCTGCGCCGCGAGGTCTGAATAAGAAAAACGCCCCATATCAGGATACTGCAGTATCCTGATATGGGGCGTTCTGTACCCGGCGGAATTATAATACACCCTAAGAGGTTGTCATGGTGTCCAGAAGTGCGAGCAGTGCGGTCTGCTGGCTGCCGGTAAGCTTGTTCCACCGTTCCAGCATGCTGCGCTGCGCGGGCGTCAGAGCGAGTGCCTGCTCACCGTCAGCAAAGAATTGCGACAGCGTCAGCCCGAATGCGTCGCAGATCCGCTCCAGCGAGGAAAACGAGGGCGTCATCCCTTTTTTGTACCAGGAGGAAATGGTTGACTGCGGCAGGCCGGAGTGTTCGGCAAGCTGGTATTCTGTCCAGCCTCTTGCCTCACGGTTTTTTCGGATCATTCCGAGAATATCTGTCACACGATCACCTACCTACGATTTTTCGATTATTATACTTTGAAAAATCGTTGCATTTTAATAACAAATGTCGTATTATTTATTACGACATTATTGTGGAGAACCAGGGAGGAATGACAGGTGGAACGAAAAGAAGATCCATGCTTTGAAGCCTGGCTGGAGGAGGAACGGCGGATTATCTCCTTCCATGAGATTCCGAACAGCCGGCATTTCTGCGCCGGGGAGCGTGAATTTTGGGGGATTGTGATCCGGCTGGTGATGGAAGGCTACCGGGTACAGTGAGAAATCGGGCAGAGCATGGAACATTTTTGGTGGTGAGCCGTCTATAGAGATGTGGCGGGTACAGAAGCAAACCCAAAAGATAGAACCGAACGAACAGAACAGAAAAAGAAAGGAGCCCCATATGAACGATTTTCTCAAGTTTCTCCCCGGCATTCTCGCAGCAGCTGTCGTGATTCTCATTTTCCTGCTGGGCTATGTCAAGGCCCCGCCCGACGTGGCGTATATCATCTCGGGCCTGCGGAAGCACCCGAAGGTGCTCATCGGTAAGGCCGGCGTCAAGATCCCGTTTTTGGAGCGTGTTGATAAGTTGATTGTCCGCCAGATCTCCATCGACATCAAATCTGAGGGTTATATCCCCACGCAGGATTTCATTGGTGTGGATGTGGATGCCGTGGCGAAGGTTCGCGTCATGACCGATCCGGAGGGGATCCAGCTTGCTATGAAGAACTTCCTCAACATGACAGAGGAGGATTTCAACCGCGCCATCGTCGATTCCCTGCAGGGCAACATGCGTGAGATCATCGGCACGATTACACTGAAGGAAATCTGCAACGACCGCAAGAAATTCGGCGACGAGGTGCAGTCCAAGGCACAGACCGACATGAATGCACTCGGTATCCAGATTATTTCCTGCAACATCCAACGCGTGACCGACGAGAACAGCCTCATCAACTCCCTTGGTCAGGATAACATGAGCAAGATCCAGAAGGACGCCGCCATTGCCAAGGCCGAGGCTGAGCGCGATATTGCCATTGCGCAGGCATCCGCAGCCAAGGCCTCCAACGATGCCAAGGTTACAGCCGATATGGAGATTGCCCAGCGGCGCAACGATCTTGCCATCAAGCAGGCAGAGCTTAAGGTGCAGGAGGATACAAAGAAGGCGGAGGCAGACGCAGCCTATAAGATCCAGGCACAGGAGCAGCAAAGAGCCATTGAAACGGCAACCGTCAACGCCCAGATTGCAAAGACGGACCGTGAGACGGAGCTGAAAACGAAAGAGGTCGAGGTTAAGAAATCTGTCCTCGATGCGGAGATCCGCGCACAGGCCGATGCCGAGCGCTACCGCGCAGAGCAGCAGGCCGAAGCAGACCTCTTTAAGCGCCAGAAGGATGCAGAGGCGCGGCTGTTTGAGCAGCAGCGCGCGGCGGAGGCGAAAAAGGCCGAGGCCGAGGCTGTAAAGTTTGCCAAGGAGCAGGAGGCTGCCGGTATTGCCGCGGTCGGCAAGGCGGAGGCGGAGGCTATCCGCGCTAAGGCGGTTGCGGAGGCCGAAGGTATTGACAAGAAGGCCGAGGCGATGAAGAAGTACGGCGAAGCTGCTATCGTCGAAATGGTGATGGGCGCACTGCCGGAGATCGCCAAGAATGTGGCGGAGCCTCTGAGCAAGGTCGACAAGATCACCATGTACGGCGAGGGCAACAGCGCCAAGCTGCTCAGCGATATCATCAACGGCACCACGCAGGTGACGGAGGGGCTGACAGCCGGTATGGGCATCGACATCCGCACGCTCATTGCCGGTGCGCTGGGGGCAAAGCTGGCGGCAAAGCCGGAGGCGGCTGCGCCGACGGTGATTGTCCAGACCCCGCAGGTACAGGCGGAGGATGCACCGCAGAAGGCGGAGCAGCCGGAGACAGAAGGTACACCGGAACCAGAAAATGAGTAAAAAATTGCCAGGGACGCAATGCGTCCCTGGCAATTTTAAATGATCAGGTTTGTTTGGCTTCCGACGGCGCGTCAGAAACGGCCACGACAGAACGAGCCGCCGTAAACGCCGTCTCTGATCCTCTGTGGCCGTTTCTTCCTTTCCAACCAGCGACGATGTCGCTGGTTGGCTGCCGGAAAAGATGGGGGAGAAAAGGGGCGCTTGGGTACGTTTGGTGCAATCTGCATCTGAATTTAGGTGAGAAACAGATTGGGCAGTACTCATATCGCACCAACTCACCTCACCGCGTCTTACTACGCGCCGCCCGTCATTTCGGAATCAAATTTGACAGCAGTTGCAGTTTCATAGGTGCAAAAAATCCGTACTGCCAGCAAAATTTGCTACGCAGTGCGGATTCGCATTGGGCTTCCAGACAACGCGGGAAAGATTCAAGAAAACCGAAGCGGTTTCTGCGATGCAGACCCAGCCTGCGGTCTGCATCGCAAGAGGAGGAACAAAGCGCCAGAATAAGAAGCCTTGCTGCGCAAGGCTTCGTTTCGGAAGCTTTGATTCTGACGAAGTCTGAGGGAAATCGAAATCCCCCGGGCTCCAAACCGCAAACCAGCGAAGCGTTTGCGGTTTGGAAAGGAAGAAGCGGCCACATAGGATTAGAGCCATCGCTTGCGGTGGCTCGTTCCGTCGTGACCGTTTCTGACGCGCCATACTTTCTTTCTCGGAGAAGCGAGAAAGAAAGGATGAAACACACTGAACATCCCCAGATTGTACAGACAGCACAAAAAAGAAACTATTGCAAAGCTTTTCCCTCTCCCGCAGAAGCAAACAGGAAAGCTGGCGTGTTGGACGCATCCCTACCTACTGGCTCAGTCTCCAGCCGATTGATTATTTCATCTCCCAGCTTTTGATCTGGCTTGCCATCTCATACAGCCTCTCATAGCTGTCATAGCGCGTCTGACCGATTTTCCCCCCGGCCAGCGCCTGGCGCACTGCGCACCCGGGCTCCTTCCGGTGCGCGCAGTCCGGGAACTGGCAATGCCCCAGATACGGTGCAAACTCCACAAACGCGTCCTGCAGCTGCTCCTTGTGCACCAGCTCCATACGCTCTGTGTCAAACGCAGAAAAGCCCGGCGTATCCGCCACAAAGGTATCCGGCGTCAGCGTATAAAGCTCAATATGGCGCGTGGTGTGCCGTCCGCGGCCCAGCTTCTGCGAGACCTCCCCGACCGGAAGCTCCAGCGTCGGGCACACCCGGTTGAGAAGGCTCGATTTGCCCACGCCGGAATTGCCGGTCAGGCAGGACAGCTTTCCAGCCAGCGCCCGACGCAGCTCGTCGATGCCCTCTCCGGTCTGCGCGCTCGTCACAATCACCGGGATCCCCGCCCGGCGGTAGATCCCAGCCAGCGGCGCAGCCGGGGCCAGATCGTCCTTGTTGATGCAGACAATCGCGGCAACCTGCTGCAGCTGCGCAATGGCCAGCACGCGGTCAATCAGAAACGGCTCTGTCACGGGCACCGCACAGGAGGCCAGCACGATCAGCTGGTCAATATTTGCAATTGCCGGACGGATAAATGTATTCTTCCGTGGCAAAATCTCCTCCAGTACGCCCTTCTCCCCCTGGCGGGTGATGCGCACGAAATCTCCCACGAGCGGCGACTGCTCCTGTCTGCGGAACCGGCCGCGTGCCTTGCACTCCACCACACCGGTTTCAGTCTGGACATAGTAAAAGCCGCTGATTGCCTTGATAATTCTGTTTTCTTCCATGCAAACCGCCTTATTCGAACGATACTAGCTGAGAATCATAGATCACGCCGTCAAGATACACATCAACCGGCAATGTACCGCTGCCATGAATCGGCACCTGCAGCGTCACATTGGCGCTGTCGGTGATGGTCACAGAGGTCGGGCCATACTGGCGCACACCGTCCACATAGACGGTCACCTCGTGGAGCGTGCTGTCATTCGGCAGAATGACCTCAATGGTCTTTTCCGTGCTCTTTTCCTGTACAACAATCTCAATGAGATCGGTATCCTTCGTCTGCTTCGTATCATCGAGCGTATTTTCAATGGTGCAGAAGTAATAGTATTTACCAGGCTCGGACGTATCCACCTTGCAGGAGGTGTTGCCCTCCCTGCTTCTTGAGACAAGCGTGGCATCGTCATAGCTTGCGTCCGCGCTCATATACCATGCGTAGCGCAGCGTTCCCTCGTCCGGGGCATAGGCAGAAACAGACAGCGTCACGCTGTCGCCCACGCTGACCACCTGGTCCTGCGTGAGACTCGTTACGACAGGCGTTGCCGCCTCCTCCGGCCCTCTGGACACGCGCAGATTGATCACGGTGTCCTTCTTGACCTTTTCTCCGCCCGCAATGGACTGGAACGTGACTGTATCCTTCGGCAGGTCACTGTCATCATAGCGGAGACTGCCTTGCTGCAGTCCGGCGTCGGTAATCATCTCAAGCGCCTTGTCCACATCCTCGCCGACAAGCGTCGGCACGGCGACAAGCTCGACATCCGGCCCCAGCGACACCACCAGCGTCACGGTCTTCCCCTCACTGAGCGTTTCTCCTGCCGCGGGAGAGGTTTCAATCACATATCCCTCGGTGTAGACATCGCTTTTCTGCTGCTGGATTGTAACGTTCAGCCCCAGCCCAAGCTGCTGCAGCGAAAGCTCTGCATTCTGCTGCGCCAGATTGACCAGGTTCGGCATTTTAATTTCACTGGCTCCCGTTGAAACGGTCAGCTTCACCGTGCTGCCGACCTTCACGGTCTTTTCCGGCGCAGGAGACTGGTCTGCGACCATGCCGGCTGCATATTGTGTGCTTTCCACATAGCTGCCGATCTCAATGACGAAATCCGGATAATCCTCCTGCCGGATATTCTCCGCGTACTGGCCAACGAAGCTTGGCACCTGTACCTCATCGGTCTTGCTGAACAGGCCGGAGAAGAAGTAGTTATACAGGAAATAGCAGATCACAAGCACTGCCATCGCAATGCACACAATCCCGGCAATCAATGCAATGCGGCTGCCGCGGCGGGAGGCATCCTGCTCCTCCTTTTTCCCCTGCTCCTGCTTCTTCTTTGCAACCTGCTCTGCCAGCGGACGCTTGACCGCGTTCGTCCGGCCAAGCCCCTTCGGCATGTAGCTCGGGTCATTGATTAACCGCTGCACGTCAATGCTGTCCGCCTCGGCGGAAAAATCAAAGACAATATTCGGATCCTTGCGGAACTCCTCCAGATCATGCAGCATCCGCGTTGCCGTCGGGTAGCGCTTGGAAAGATCCGCCGTCATGGCGTGCATGGTGATCTGCTCCAGCCCTGCGGGAATGGAGGGATTCAGTTCACGCGGCATGGTCGGGTGGCCGTTGATATGCTGAATGGCGACGGATACCGGCGTATCCCCGTCATAGGGCGGCCGGCCGGTCAGCATCTCATACATCACCACGCCCAGCGCATACAGATCCGCGCGGCAGTCCACCTGCGCGCCCTTGGCCTGCTCCGGAGAAATATAATGGACGGAGCCCAGCGCCTCGCGCGTCAGCGTATTCTGCGCGGAGGACACGCGCGCAATGCCAAAGTCTGCAACCTTGACGCTGCCGTCCTTTAAAATCATGATGTTATGGGGCTTGATATCCCGGTGGACAATGCCGCGGCTGTGCGCATGCTCAAGCGCCTTGCAGATCTGCGTGGCAAAATGCAGCGCCTCCCGCCAGTTGAGCGTCCCCTTCTGCTCCATATACTGCTTGAGCGTAATTCCCTCAATCAGCTCCATGACAATATAATCGATGTTATCCGAGTGCGACACGTCGTACACGCTCACAATATTCGGGTGTGAGAGCATGGCAACGGCCTGTGACTCGGCATGGAACCGCCGGCGGAACTCTGCGTCCTGCGACAGCTCCTCTTTGAGTATTTTGATTGCTACGAGCCGGTTGAGCCGGTGGCAGCGCGCCTTGTAGACGTCCGCCATGCCGCCGGAGCCGATCTTTTCCAGGATCTCGTAGCGATTATCCAATAGCTTGCCTATGTATCGGTCCATCAGGTTCGCTCCTTTTTCAGAAAATCGTGCATGCTGCGCCTCCGCCGTCATACCACCGCCAGCGCGACGGTCACGTTATCCGGCGCGCCGCGCTTTTTCGCAATATGCAGCAGCCTCTGGCAGCAATCGCTCTTGTTGATGCCGTGCACAACCTCAAACAGCATCTCCTGATCCGCCATCTCATTGGACAGACCATCCGAGCACAGAAGCAGACACTCATCCTTGCGCAGCTTGCAGATAAAAATGTCTCCCTCAACCTCCGGCTCCGTGCCGACGGCGCGGGTAATCACATTTTTACCGGGGTGGAGCTTGGCCTGCTCCTGCGTCAGCTCTCCCCGCTCGACCATATACGCAACCATGGAATGGTCGCGCGTGACAAGCGAAACATCCTCTTTGGTAAAGTGATAGGCACGGCTGTCCCCGACGTTGACAATGACAGCCAGATCCCGGCTGAGCCACGCCGCCACAAGCGTCGTCCCCATACCGGTGAAGTCCTCGCTCAGCTGTGACTGCTCATATACTGCGCGGTTGGCAAGCTCCAGCGCGCCGCGCAGCATCCTCGCCGCCTTTTCCGCCGTCATTGCAGGCTTCTGCGTGCGGCGCACCTCATCCGTAAAGACCTCCACCGCAAGCGCACTTGCCACGTTTCCGGACTTTGCGCCACCCATGCCGTCGCAGACAATCATGAGCACGCGGTCACGCCCGAAGGGGACAATCGCGTAGGAATCCTGATTCTGCTCGCGGATATTGCCCTGGTCTGTCAATCCCCATGTCTGCATGGCAATTCCTCCTTTGTCAGGTTGATTCGTATTTCCGCCGCAGCTGGCCGCACGACGCGTCGATGTCGCTGCCGAGCGTGCGCCGGAGCGTTGCAGTGATCCCATGCTGTTCCAAAATGGTCTGGAAGCGGCGGATTGCCTGCGGCGAAGACGCGTGCAGGCCGCTCTCTGTGACATTGTTCAGCGGGATCATATTCACATGCGCGCCCATCCCGGCCAGCTTTTTTGCCAGCAGCTCCGCCTGCTCCGGCGAGTCGCTGACGCCGCTGATCATGGTGTATTCAAACGAAATACGCCGTCCGGTCTTTTCAAAATAGGCCCGGCAGGCCGCCAGCAGCGTATCGACGGGCCAGCGGCGGTTGACCGGCATAATTTTGCTTCTCGATGCATCGTCCGGCGAGTGGAGCGAAACAGACAGCGTCAGCTGCAGATTCCGCTCCGCCAGCCGCTCAATCTTATCCACCAGCCCGCACGTGGACAGGCTGATGTGACGCATGCCGATATGCATGCCCTCCGGCGCGTTGATGAGTTCCAGAAAGCGCATGACATTCTCAAAGTTATCCAGCGGCTCCCCGATGCCCATCAAAACAATGTTGGAAATTTCCAGCCCCGAGTCGAGCTGGGAAAACAGCACCTGATCCACAAGCTCCGACGGCTCCAGCCGCCGGACAAGCCCGCCAATCGTCGACGCACAGAATTTGCAGCCCATCGGGCAGCCAACCTCGGAAGAAATGCAGACCGTGTTGCCGTGATGATACTGCATGACAACCGACTCCACGCAGTTGCCGTCGCGCAGCCTCCAGAGATATTTGATTGTGCCGTCCAGCTTCGAGATCTGCTTGCGCGCCACAGTCGGCGCAGTGATGTAAAAAAGCCCATCCAGCTTTTCCCGCAGCGGCTTTGACAGATTCGTCATCGCGTCAAATGATGTTGCCCCGCGATGCAGCCAGGTAAAGACCTGCTTGGCGCGGAAGCCTGGCTCACCGAGCGCGGCAAATGCCTCCTGCAGCTCGGCGAGCGTCATGGATTTGATATCCTGCTTCATTTCTGTTTCCTCAGTTTACAGATGAAAAAACCATCCGCCTCATGCAGCTGCGGCCAAAGCGTCGCCATACCGCTTTTCCCAAGTTCCGACAGCCCCGGCACCGGAAACGGCTCCGCCGAAAATTCCGCATGCGTCTGCAGAAACGGCAGACAGACGCCTTCATTTTCCTCCCGGCGCACCGTACACGTGCTGTAGAGCAGCACGCCGCCGGGCTTTACATACCGGCTGGCCGTCTGCAAAATTGCCTGCTGCACCTGCGGCAAACGCTCAATGGCGTCCAGCGCCTTATAGCGGATATCCGGCTTTTTGCGGATAACGCCGAGGCCGGAGCACGGAACGTCTGCAATCACAACGTCAAACCGCTCCTCCAGCGCCGGGTCCGGCTTTGACGCGTCGCGCTGCTCCGCTTTCAGGATCGAAATGCCGAGCCGCTGCGCATTTTTCTCAATCAGCGCAATCTTGTGCGCATGCAGATCGCAGGAAAGGATGCTTCCGCAATTTTCCATCTGCATGGCCGCGGCAAAGCTCTTGCCGCCGGGCGCCGCACAGACGTCCGCCACCTGCATCCCCGGCGCTGCGCCGGAGACGATGGCGGCAAGCTTCGCCGCGGCGTCCTGCACATACACGCATCCGGACTGGAACAGCGGCAGCTGCTCCAGATTGCCCGTGCCGGAAACCAGATAGCACCCCGGCAGCCACGGATGCGGCGTGTATGGGATCTGCGCCTGCTCCAGCGCAGCAGTCACCTGCTCCGCCGTTGCCAGCAGGGGATTGACCTGCAGCGCGGTTTTGGGCGTTTCGTTGTTCGCCTGCAAAAATGCCTCCAGCTGCGCCTCGTCCATGGACGTGCGCAGACAGTCAAGCAGCGGCTGCGGATGCGAATATCTTGTAGCCAGATCCGGCGGCGGCAGGAGCGTCCCCTTCCTGCGGCCAAGCGCGCGCAAAGAGCCGTTCACCAGCCCCGCCGCGCGCTTGTTGGCGTAGGCCTTCGTCTGCTCAACCGCCTCGTTGACGGCAGCTGAGATTGGAATCTTGTCCAAAAACAGAATCTGGTACGCACCAAGGCGCAGAATATCCAGCACCACGGGCTGCAGCCTGGAAAGCGGACAGCTTACCACCTGCGCCAGATCATAATCCAGCAGCATCCGGTTCTGCACCACGCCGTACACCAGCCGCACCGCCAGCGCCGCGTCGCGCCGGTCCAGCCGGTCACGCGCAAGATACTCCTTGAGCGCGCCGTCTGCCCAGGCTCCCTGCCGTCTGACCGCAATCAGCGCCGACAGCGCCGTTGTTCTCGCGTTTGCCATGGCTCAGATGGTGATGGGGTGCCCGCGGAAATAATCCGCCGCGCCCATCCGCTTGCCGCCCTGCGCCTGCAGTTCCCGCACAAGAAGCACATCGCCGCCCGCGCATGCAACAAGCAGCCCCTTTTTCGTCAGTGCGACAAGGGAGCCCGGCGCCAGATCCGTTTTCTGATCGGTGTATTCCACACGGTAAATTTTAAAGTCCGTGCCGCCCAGCCTGGCCGTCGCCACCGGCCAGGGCACAAGCCCGCGCACATGATCGACAACAAAGCGCGCCGGCTGGTTCCAGTCAATGGGGCTTTCCTCCTTGGAAAGCATGGGCGCATAGGTTGCCTTCTCCTGCTCCTGCGGCGTGCGCGGCGCAGTGCCGGCAGCGATGGCCCGCACCGTATCGGCGCAGAGCGGCGCTGCAATCTGTGCCAGCCGCGCCATCAGCTCATCCGAGGTCTCCAACGGCGCAATGGGCGTTTTCCGGATCTCAATGATATCGCCCTCGTCCATCCCGGCAGACAGATACATCGCCGTGACGCCTGCCTCATCGCAGTGATTCAGGATTGAGCGCTGCACCGGCGCGGAGCCGCGCAGCTGCGGCAGAATACTGCCATGCATGTTGATGGCGCCATAGGGCGCAAGATCCAGCACACGCTGCGGCAGAATCTTGCCATAGGCCACAACGACAAGCAGATCCGGCTTCAGCGCACGAAGCTCCTCCACCACGGCGTCGTCCCGGAAGCTCTGCGGCTGATAGACCGGCAGCCCCACCGACAGCGCGTATTCCTTCACCGGCGACGGCAGCAGCTTCATGCCGCGGTTCTTGGGTGTATCCTGCTTGGTATAGACGCCCGCAATCTCAAAGCCCTGTGTATAGAGTGTTTCCAGACACACCTTTGCAAAATCGGGCGTTCCCATAAAGACCAACCGCATCAGCCCTCGTCCTCCTCGTCTTCCTCCTGCTGGCGGCTGAGCTCCTCAAGCTCCTCCGGTGTGAGCATCTTCTCGGCAATTTCTGTGTACATATGACCATCCAGATGGTCAATCTCATGCATAAAGCAGCGTGCCAGCAGCTCCTCGCCCTCGTATTCATACCAGTCGCCATAGCGGTCCTGCGCCCGGACGACCACATGCTCCGGCCGGGTCACAATGCCGTACTTGCCCGGCAGGCTCAGACAGCCCTCCAGCCCGGTCTGCGTCTGTTCGCTGACCTCGACAACCTCGGGGTTCACCAGCTCCAGATCCTCCTCGCCGGTATCCACGACGACGACGCGGCGCAGAATGCCCACCTGCGGCCCGGCCAGACCGACGCCATTGGCGTCGTGCATGGTTTCAATCATATCCTCAATCAGAATTGCAAGCTTCTGGTCAAATTTTGTCACCGGGCGGCAAACCTTCGTCAGAATCGGGTCGCCGACCGTTACGATTTTTCTCAGTGCCATGGTAATCGCTCCTTAATTGTACGAATTGATATCCAAAAAGGCAGTAATTCCTTTATTTTTCTTATCTTTTGCAAACTCTGCAAGCAAAAATGCAAGCAGCCGCCGCAGCGGGGCGGAATTTCTGCACACAAGCGTCAGCTGGTAGCGGTAGCTGTAGTTGACGCGCGCAACACTCGCCGGTGCCGGCCCAAGCAGTTGGGCGGGCATGGCGTCGTATGGCGCACGCTGCAGATTTGCCGCCAGCGCGTCGCGCAGGCGGACCGCCGCCTCAATGAGCCCCCGCTCCTCCAGCCCCGCAACCGTAATGGTGAACAGGTCAGAAAACGGCGGGCAATTGCGGATCTTCCGCATCTGCAGCTCCAGCGCATAAAACCCATCGTAGTCCTGTTCCGCCGCCAGCCGGATCACCGGATGATCCGGCGTCATGGTCTGGATCATGGCGCAGCCCTCGTCCGCGCCGCGTCCGGAGCGCCCAACAACCTGCGTGATGAGAGAAAAGGTTGTCTCCGCCGCGCGGAAATTATCCACATACAGGCTCATATCCGCGTCGATCACGCCAACAAGCGTAACCAGCGGAAAGTCCAGTCCCTTCGCCACCATCTGCGTGCCGAGCAGAATCGGGATCCGCTCCTTCTGGAACCGCTGCAGCATGGCCTCATGGCCGCCGGAGGCCGCCACGGTATCCGCGTCCATACGCAAAACCTTTGTATCGGGGAACAGCGCCTTCAGCTCCTGCTCCACCTTCTGCGTGCCGCTGCCGACCGCCTTCATCGCGCCGCCGCATTTGCTGCAGCGCGCGTGGGCCGGCTCAGAATAGCCGCAGTAGTGGCACATAAGCCGCCGGTTGGCCGAATGGTATGTCAGATGGACGCTGCAGCGCGGGCACGACGGCACCTCGCCGCACTCCATACAGACAAGAAAGCGGCTGTTGCCGCGCCGGTTCAAAAACAGGATCGACTGCTTTCCGGCAATCACCGCGTCGCGCACGCCCTCCTCCAGCTCCCGGCTGAGATCAAGATCATTGCCGGCGCGCAGCTCCTGCTTCATATCGATGATCCGCGCCGCCGGCAGCGCGCGTCCATTGTAGCGCGTGCGCAGCTCATACAGGCTGTACACGCCGCTCTTTGCCAGATACATCGTCTCAATCGACGGTGTTGCTGAGCCAAGCAGCACCAGTGCGCCCGCCCTGGCCCCGCGGTAGAGCGCAATTTCCCGCGCGTGGTAGCGCGGGGCATTTTCCGATTTATAGGTATGCTCCTGCTCCTCATCCAGGATGATCACCGCAGGATTACTGACCGGCGCAAACACCGCCGATCGTGTGCCGACCACAACACGTGCCTGCCCCTGCTCAATGCGGCGCCACTCGTCATAGCGCTCACCCACGCGCAGGCTCGAATGCAGAACGGCCACTGTTTTTCCAAAGTGCGCCGTCAGCTTTCCCAGAAGCTGCGGCGTCAGCGCAATCTCCGGCACCAGCAGCAGCGCAGAGCGCCCAGCGGCCAGCGCGCGGTAAATGAGCGCAAGATACACCGATGTTTTTCCGCTGCCCGTCACACCATACAAAAGTGCCGCCCCAGGCCGGGAGCTTTCCATCTGTACAAGAAGCCCCTCGTATACCTGCTGCTGCTCCGGTGTCAGCGTCAGCGGCTCTGCCGGGGCTGTGGGCGTATGCGCCGGCGTGCGCAGCTGCGGCTGCTCCCGCAGCGCAATCAGCGAAAGCTTCTGCAGGCGGTTGAGTGTCGCCATGCTTGCCCCGGTCAGATAGCAGATCTCCCGGCACGGCCCCTCGCCAATGGCAAGCAGCAGCCGCAGAACCTCCGCCTGCACCGGCGCGGTACGCGCCCGGCGCGAAGCCTGCTCACTGGCCTCCTCCGCGCTGATGGCAAGCGAGGCCAGCTTCACGGTCTTTTCCCCTGCCTTCTGGGACAGCTCCGCGTCTGTGCGAAGGAGCTTTCGCTTTGAGAGCGCCTGCACGGCCTGCTCAAAGCGCTCCGGCGGCTCAAACTGCTGCCGCACAAGCTTCTCCGGTGCGCTGCCGCCGAGATCCGCCAGCAGTTGCACCAGCCTGTCCGCGTCTGTGTCCTTCATGCCAAGCGGCAGCTTCTGCTGCGCACCCGGCGCAAGCGTCAGCGTCTTTTTGGCCTGGAACCAGAAGCCGGCCGGCAGGATCGCCTTGATTGCCTCATAGAACGTGCAGAAATAGCGCTCCTTCATGAACGCAGCCAGCTGCAGCTGTGCATGCGTCAGAACCGGCGCCTCGTCCAGCTGCTGCTCTATGGATTTTAGCCCATCTGCGCTGCCGGTTTGTGTCGAAAGCACAACGGCCTCCGACCGCCGGTTGCCGCGCCCGAAGGGCACCAGCACGCGCATGCCCGGCACCACGCGCATTGCATCGGGGATCCGGTAGGAATATGGCTTATCAATGGCAAAAACGGCTGCCGCGACAGCCAGCTGTGCAATCACCG
Organism: uncultured Oscillospiraceae bacterium; assembly: GCA_934636305.1. Taxonomy (GTDB): domain Bacteria; phylum Bacillota; class Clostridia; order Oscillospirales; family Oscillospiraceae; genus CAG-170. The sequence goes on along the minus strand of CAKUAM010000014.1, from coordinate 14,416 downwards.
GCGCTCCTCCTTTGGGCTTATTTACGTGCAAAGGCGCAGGTTGCCGGCCCGCGCCTCATACCGTGCTTTGCACCGGCCTGCAGCGGCGCAGGCAAAGCGGTTATAGCTTATATTTATCGTCCAGCACAGCCCGGAGCTTGCCGTTTGCCACCTCGCGGATGGCCAGCGTAACCGGCTTCTCCTCCAGCGGCTCATGGGTCAGCTCCGATTCAATGGAGAGCTGACGGGCGCGGTGCGCCACGACATTGACAAGCAGGTAACGGCTGTCTACATTCTTCAGAAGATCCGACATTGCGGGATAAAGCATTAGAGTTCCTCCTTCATGATATGGATGCGATCCATCATTTTACATTTTTCAGCAGTCATAATTGCCAGCAGCTCATCTGCCGCATGGTCGACCGCGTCATTGACAACAAGATAATCATAGTGATGTGCCTGGGCGTATTCCCATCTGGCGCGCTCCATGCGCTTTTCCAGTGCTTCGGGGCTCACGTCGCCGCGGTGCTCCAGCCGCCGGCGGATCTCCTGCAGACTCGGCGCCGTCAAAAATACCAGCACCGTCTCCGGCATGACACGCTTGATATTGAGCGCGCCCACCACATCCACGTCCATCACAACGTCGTTGCCGGCCTCCATCGCCTCACGCACGGGCTGCACGGGCGTGCCGTAATAATTGCCGACGTATTCCGCATGCTCCAGCAGCTGCCCGGCTTCAATCATCTGCTCAAACTGCGCGCGCGTCACAAAATAATAGCTTTTCCCATCCACCTCACCTGGCCGCATGGCACGCGAGGTGGCAGAAATAGAATACTGCACATGATCGCGCAGCTCCATCACGCGGTTCAGAACCGTATTTTTTCCGACGCCCGACGGCCCGGAAACTGCAAACAGTTTTCCTCTCATATCGGTTCGTTCGTCTCCTGCATTGTTGTTTCCTCCATCCGCGCCGCTATTGTCTCCGGCAGGACGGACGACAAGATCACGTGATCGGTGTCCATCAGCAGGACGGATTTCGTTTTGCGCCCGAACGACGCGTCAATGAGCATCCCCCGGTCGCGCGCCTCCTGCACCACACGCTTAATCGGCGCAGAGTCCGGGCTGATGACTGCGAGGATTCTCGCCGCCGCCACGACGCTGCCAAAGCCAATCGGTATCAGCTGCATGTCCGCGCCTCCTGTTATTCGATATTCTGCGTCTGCTCACGGATCTTTTCAAGCTCCGCCTTGATTTCCACCACGGTCCGCGCCTGCTCCAGATCGTTGCCCTTGGAGCCGATGGTATTGGCCTCCCGGTTGAACTCCTGCAGCAGAAAATCCAGCTTGCGGCCAATCGCGCCGCCGGCGGTCAGCATCTGGTCAAGTTGGCTCAGGTGGCTGCGCAGACGGACCGTCTCCTCGTCGACGGCAATTTTGTCGGCATAGATGGCAGCCTCCTGCAAAATGCGGCCCTCGTCGATGTTCGTATTCTGCAGAACCTCCTGCATTTTTTCTGTCAGCCGCGCACGGTACTCAGCCAGTGTCACCGGGCTGCGCTGCTCGACCTTTTCGACCAGGGAAAGCACGGTTTTCGCGCGGCTGCGCAGATCCTGCTCCATCGCCGCGCCCTCTTTTTCGCGCATGGCGTTGAACTTTGCAATTGCTTCATTCGCAACGCCAAGAATATCCGCCGTCAGCTTCTGCTCGTCCTGCTCCTGCTTCTCCACGACAAACACATCCGGCAGCCGCGCAAGCGACATCACAGAAATGTCGTCGCGCACACCATAGGTCTCCGGAAGGGTGCGCAACGCCGCCAGATACCCCTCCAGCACAGGATGGTTGAGCGAGACCTTCATGCTCTCGTCCTCAAGTGCATTGACACTGATGAATATATCCACCTTGCCGCGGGAAATCTGCCCCTTGACCGCAGATTTCACCGCATCCTCGGCAAAGCCATACATCCGCGGGAGCTTGACGCTGAGGTCCAGATAACGGTTATTGACCGCGCGCATCTCCACGGTGATTTCACGCCCCTCAATGGTCTGCACCGCGCGGCCATAGCCGGTCATACTTCTGATCACGTAACTTCTCCTCCAATTCTCTTAATCCGCAGCCTCTGCCGCCGAAAGGTTCACTGCGATGGAATACTGCCCGATCGCGCCGGCAGAATCATAGCCGTCAATGTAGACGGTAACAGGCACCTGATAGGTTCCCTCCTGGGAATAGCTGCTCATATCGGCGACAATGCGGACATTGTTCGCTGTGATTTTCGCTGCATCCGCCGCATCGGCGCGGATCGTCACCTGTAGCTGCTGGGCCAGGCTCTTGACGCTGAATTTTTCCTCGTCAACGCCGATAAAGACGATATTTGTCGTGCGGAGCGTCTTGATCTGCTTTCCGGTGATGGTGATCTGGATGGAAACCTCCTCCTCGCCGGAGACGTTCTTCGCGTTGTTCGGGATGAGGATGGTGCGCGTCACGGTCTGCTCGTTACTGGACAGGGCAGACAGGTCAATGGGATCAAGCTGGATCGAATTGAGCCCATCGAGCACCGTGGAATCACCGGAGAGCGTAATGGATTTCGGCGAATAATCCCACTTCAGATCGGAAATCTTTGCGCCGCCGCCCTCGGTAAACTGCACCTCAATCGGCACAACCTTATACTTCACAACGTTCATTGTCACCTCAACGGCGTCCGCGCTGAGCGTCAGCTCGGAGCTTGCAACCTCGCTGCCGTCCTTGGCAATCAGCGTAAAGGGCACAGATTCGGTAATGGTCTTGTCGACGTTGCTGCGCTCAAGCGTGACCTGCGCATGGTCGATGGTGCTGACAATGGACTCCGGCCCCTCGACCGTGATGGTATCATAGTCGAAGCGCGTGCTGTCGAGCATATACCCCTCGGCGATTTTCACATTGGAGAAATCGCCCTTAACCTCCACAGCTTTGGAGATCTGCCGCTCCACGTTGAACGTGATGGTGGAGGGGTTCTTGTCCATTTTGGTGATGGATGCGGCGGACACGCCGCCCGGCAGCTGCAGATCATAGGTCATGGTGTATTCCTTGGTGCTGCGCACCTTGGACACATCGACGACGGCCCGGATCTCATCCTTGTGCTGGTCAAGCTGCTTGAGATCGGTATTTTTCCCGTAGAACCGCACGGAGACAAATTCCTGATAATCCCCGGTAATGACAAGCCCATGATCCTCGCGCAGAACCTCTGCACCGGAAAACGTCACGGGAATATTCCCGATAAGCGTATCGCCGTCCGGGTTCACAACCGTCACCACATAGATCCAGAGACATGTCGCCGCCAGAACAGAAATAATCATGGTAAACAGCTTACTTTTCATTGTACGCCGTCCTTTCTGCCAAAGCGCGCGGTAAGCTTCTTCAGCAGCGACTTCTTCTCCTCCTCGCCGGTCACCAGCTCGTTGGTCAGAAGCTTCTGCAGCGTCTGCGGCGCCAGGTGGCGCTTGAGCATGCCGCCGATGGCAACGGAGATTGTCCCGTTCTCCTCAGAGACGATGACAACCACAGCGTCCGTAGCCTCGCTCGTGCCGACGCCCGCGCGGTGACGCGTGCCAAGATCACTCGGCAGGTGCGGATTGTCGCTCAGCGGCATCACGCAGCCCGCGGCCGCAACCCGGCCGCCGCGCACGATGACCGCGCCGTCGTGCAGCGGCGAATTTTTGAAAAACAGATTGCGCAGCAGCTGCTCTGACAGCTGTGCATCGACAATCGTTCCGGTCTTGAAGTATTCGTCGAGCGGTGTCTGCCGCTCGAACACGAGCAGCACGCCCACGCGCTCTTTGGACATGATCTCGCACGCCTGCACGGTCGCCGCGATTGCGGTCTGCTCGATGCTCGCACCGGTTGTGGTGGACAGCAGATGGAAATGCAGCTGCGAGCCCACGCGTTCGAGCGCGCGCCGCAGCTCCGGCTGGAACACAATAATCAGTGCAATCGCGCCAACCTCAAAAATTTTGTCCAGCAGCCAGTTGAGGGTGTATAGATTCAGCACATCCGTCAGAAGCGTGATGATAAGAAGCATCAAAATTGCACGCGCCACACGCGCCGCGCTCGTCGAGCGGATCAGGCGCAGCAGGGCGTAGAATATGATGGAGACAACCAAAATATCAACAATATCCGAAATCCCGATATTGGGAATCGCATACAGGAGATTCTGGAAGAATTCGCGCACAGCAGCCATAGGTCATTCTCCCACTGATACTTATAGATATTGTGAATTATACTCCATAATCCCACGCTTCGCAAGTGCAACCCGGAAGAAAGTTTCAGGAAGTTTTCAGTGCCCTTCCCCCAGAATCTCCCGCACCGCCTGCGCAGTCTGCTGCATCTGCTGCTCTGTGTTGAATGCCGACAGACTGATCCTGACAGTTCCTGTCTGCAGCGTCCCCGCCGACTCGTGCGCCAGCGGTGCGCAATGCAGCCCGGCGCGCACACAGATGCCGCGCGCCGCCAGTTCCTGCGCCAGCAGCTCTGCGTCCATCCGCGCCGCGCGGATGGATACCGTCCCCGTCTGGCACGGTCCGGTAAAGGCCTCCACGCCGTCTGTCTCCTCCAAAAGCCGGGTCAGGGTCTGCCGCAGCCGGATCTCATGCGATAAAAGCTTCTGCGGCGTCTGCTCCAGCACGAACCGGAGTCCCTCTGCCAGCGCGCAGACCCCGCAGACATTCTGCGTGCCGGCCTCCGCATGCTCCGGCAGCTCCGGCGGCATATCCGGCAGGCGTGAAGCGCTGCCGCTGCCGCCCTCCAGCAGCGTTTTGGGAGTCTGCCCGCACAGCAGCAGTCCCGTCCCCTGCGGGCCATAGAGCGCCTTATGCCCCGGCATGCAGACAAACGCCGCTCCAAGCTCCCGCAGGCGCACCGGCAGCAGCCCTGCCGCCTGCGACGCATCGACAACCAGCGGAATTTCCCGCTCCCGGCAGAGCGCCGCAATTTCCGTAACCGGCAGCATATATCCAAACACATTCGATACCTGCGTGCACACAGCAGCCTTCGTGCCCGGGGTAAGTGCGCGCCGGAAGGCCGCCAGCGTATCCTCCTGGTCAAATAAGCGCCGTCCCGCCACTGCAATCTGCGCGCCAACATGGTGCAGCGGCCGCAGCACCGCATTGTGCTCGAAGCCGGAGATCACCGCGCGATCCCCCGGCCCGACCAGTGTCTTGATGGCCAGATTCAGCGCATGCGTGGCGTTCATCGTCAGCACCACGCGCTCCGGCTGCGTGTCAAACAGGCGCGCCGCCAGCTGCCTGCATGCAAATACCCGCTCCGCCGCCAGCATTGCCGGCTCGTAGCCGCCGCGCCCCGGCGTTGCGCAGGTGTATGCCGCCTGCGCCAGTGCTGCCGGGACCTGCGGCGGCTTCTGCAGGGTGGTCGCACCAGCATCCAGATAGATCACAGCGCAGCCTCCTCGATAAAACCGTTGGCATAAAGCCGGTAGATGCCAGACGGCGGCTTCTGCCACACGCGCAGCAGCTGCGCGGCGCGGGCCGCCTCCTGCGCCTGCACGTGCACCGCATAGGCACAGCCCAGTCCGGAAATCTCCGCCGGTGCCCGCTGCAGGCGCGTCCAGATCCCTGCATCATGCAGCACACTCCGCGCCGACTGGGCAGCTGTCAGTCCGCGAAATGTAAAAAAATACGAAAACATGGTGCACCCCTCCTGCCCTATCGTATGCCAGACCGGAAAAAGCCGCCACATTCCGCGTCGTTTTTCTCATTTCCCGCAGAAAATTCAAAATTTATTCATAAATTGATTGACAAATTTCTGCCGGTTTGTATAATGGACATGTCATCGATAGAGGCTGCGGCAAACATCAGTACAGCGTGCGTCATCCGGCGGGAACCGGGCACAGCTGGAAAGGGGAATGCCGCCGAAGGCCCGGCCCTGTTCCCACAGGCCGTGTCTGGGCCGCAGGAGAATATCCTGCGGACTGTCATTTCTGTGCTGCAGACAAAAAGATGCGCAGAGGTGGAGAGCTGTCATGCGCAAATATACCCTTGGATTGCGTCATGGCTCCGTCATGACGCATTTTTTATTGAGGAGTGTATGTATGAAAAAGTCCCGTTCCAGCACCATCGTCAGCATTGCCGTCGTGGTGGCCATTGCCGCGCTGCTCATCATCGCGGGCATACGCAGCGCCAACGGTGCCGCGCTTGCCAACACGGCATGGTCGCTGCTGCCGCCGATCATCGCAATTGTTCTCGCCCTTATCACGAAGGAGGCCTACAGCGCGCTCTTTGTCGGCGTGCTCGTCGGCGCCCTGTTCACCTGCGGCTTCCATCCCGTTGCCACGCTGGACGCCATTGTCAACGATGGCCTGATCTCCGCGCTTTCCGGCAACGCAGGCATTTTCCTGTTTCTTGTTCTGCTGGGCATCATTGTCGCGCTCGTCAACGCCGCCGGCGGCTCTGCCGCGTTTGGCCGCTGGGCAGAAACGCACATCAAAACACGCGTCGGCGCGCAGCTGGCAACGTTCGTGCTCGGTGTGCTCATCTTCATCGACGACTATTTTAACTGCCTGACCGTCGGCTCCGTCATGCGCCCCATCACCGACAGCCATAAGATTTCCCGCCCGAAGCTGGCGTACCTCATTGACGCCACGGCAGCGCCTGTGTGCATGATCGCGCCGATTTCCTCCTGGGCCGCCGCCGTCTCCTCCACAGCAGAGGGGCTGGACACCGGCATGAGCGGCATTGAGCTGTTCGTCCGCGCCATCCCCTATAACCTCTACTCGATCCTGACCTTTGTGTTTATCCTCCTGCTTGTAAGCATGAAGTTTGATTACGGCCCCATGCGCACCTTTGAGGCAAAAGCCGCCAAGGGTGAGCTCTCCGCTCTGGAGATCGGCGAAACCGAGACGCCGAACCCGAAGGGCCGCGTCATTGACCTCCTTCTCCCGGTCATTGTCCTCATCATTACCTGCACGCTTGGCATGGTCTACGTCGGCGGCTTCTTCGGCGTTGACGCCTGGGGCGGCACCGAAAATGCCGGTGACTTCATCGGTGCCTTCGGCAACACGAACGCCTTTATCGGCCTGCCCTGGGGCGGCCTTATCGCGCTCATCCTCACAGTGATTTATCTGGTCGCGCGCAAGGTAATTTCCTTTAAGGACGCTATGGCCTGCGTGCCCAAGGGCTTTATCGCCATGGTGCCTCCGATCATCATCCTGACGCTGGCTGTTTCCCTCAAGGCCATGATCAACTCCCTTGGCGCAGACGTCTATGTCCATGACCTGATGTTTGTCGCCTCCGAGAGTCTGTACAGCATGCTGCCGGCTGTGATCTTCCTGGTTGCCTGCGTGCTGGCCTTTGCCTCCGGCACAAGCTGGGGCACGTTCGGCATCCTGATTCCGATTGTCACAGCGGTATTCCCCACTGACAGCAAGCTTCTTATCATCGGCATCTCCGCCTGCTGCGCAGGCGCCGTCTGCGGGGACCATTGCTCCCCCATCTCCGACACCACCATCATGGCCTCTGCCGGCGCGCAGTGCGAGCATCTGAACCATGTCTCCACGCAGCTGCCCTACGCCGTCACCGTCGCCATTGTCAGCTTTGTCGGCTTCATTGTCGCCGGCTTTGTACAAAATGTTTTGGTTACCTGGCTTGTCAGCCTGGTTCTGATGCTGGCTGTTATGTTTGTCCTGCGGGCAAAAAATAAAGCTGCAGCATAACTACAAAAATTTCCAGCCGCAAATTGGAAAATTGGGGCAGCATTTCTCAGCATCTTCTTTTTACTTCTCCAAATGAAACGTGTTTCATACTTTCTTTCTCGCTTCTCCGAGAAAGAAAGTATGGCGCGTCAGAGACAAAACAATGTCTTTTCTATTGAGATATCATCCGATAATAGTAACCCAGCCGGCAGACATTTTGTGTGTCTGCCGGCTGGGTTTGTCTATCGCCGTTGATTTATTTTTCCACGATTTCCAGCAGTTCCATGGGACATGCCTTCACACAGATCCCACAGGCCGTGCACTTGGTCGAATAGGCAACATTCTCTGCCTTCACGACAAGGCCAAACGGACATGCCTCCACGCATTTGCCACAGCCGGTGCAAGTCTTGCGGTTAATCATGTACACGCCCTTCGGATTCTGGGTGATTGCACCGGCGGGACATGCCTGCATGCACTTGCCGCACTGGACACAGACCATAGGCTTGACCTTGTCGCCGCGCTGGACAATCTGCAGACATGCCTTATCCGGGTCGAATTCCTTATAGTATGCCGTGGAACATGCGCGCACGCACTCCAGACATGCCATGCACTGCACATCCTTTTTGATGGAAAGCTTTTTCATAGGTGGTCTCCTTCTCCTTTTATGTGTTTCTATCTGTCATTATACAGACTATTTCGTCGACTTTCAATCACTTTTTATCGAATCCATCCATCATATGGCGGAAAAAACCGCCAGCATATTTTTCGTTCTGCCACGCAAACTACTGCCAGCACAAGGCTGTATTGCAAAAAGGAGGATTTTCCATGAAAAAAGCACTGATTCTGCTGTTTGCCGCGCTGATGCTGGCTACCATGCTGACTGCCTGCGCCGCATCGCAGCCGTATTATTACGACGGCTATTCCAATGTCTCGACAACAAGAGATGGCCGCGTAAACGGTACAAATGGCTATGACGGAACCCACGGCGGCATGTACAACGGCTCCTATGTGCCTGGCTACAACCCGGGCTATACCGGCAGCACATCCGGTACCACCGGGACTGCCGGTACCACCGGCCGCAGCGTCACCGGACGATAATCCAAAGCAGGCATCTGCACGGCGGCTCTTGCCGTACAGACGCCTGCACCTTTTATCCTGTACTCAGAATACCTTCACATACCGCAGCAGCTGCTCACGCATGGCGATAGCCGCCTGCTTCGCGCTCGTGCGGTAATCCTCACCGGCCTGCGGTGTACGCAGGTGGGCATTGAGAATGCTTCTGCCGACAATCACGCACGCGCCATAGCCGGCTGCGTCAAAGGCCAGCGATGCATCGTGTGCGCTTGCCCCCTGCGTACCGTAGCCGGGCACAAGGAAAAACAGCTTATCATACTTTCGCCGCAGCGCCTGCAGCACTGTCGGATTCGTTGCGCCGACGGCAATTCCCATCTCACTGTAGCCAGACCTGGTAAACAGCCCTGCCGACCAGCGCATCACAAGATCCGCCATCACCTGGTAGACGATCCGGTCGCCGGAGAGCAGATCCTGCACCTCGCGCGCCGATTTGTTGGAACTGCGCGCAACGACAAATACATTTTTTCCCTTTCTGCAATACTGTGCAAACGGCATCACCGAGTCACTGCCGAGATACCCGCTCAGCAGCGCGCCATCGCATGGATACGGGGTAAACGATTGATCGCCCACCTGCACCGCGCCGAAGCAGGCATCTGCCATGGTCTGCGCCGTCGGACCGATATCGCCGCGCATCAGATCCAGCAGCACATAATATCCCCGCTCTGCCGCGCCGCGCAGCACATCCTGCATGGCCGCAACCCCCTCTGCGCCAAGGGCATAAAAGCTGCCGGTCTCCACGCTCACCGCCGGCACAATCCCCTCCAGCGTGTCAAGGATCCCCATACTGAACTGCCGGTATCCCTCCGCTGCGGCCCGGAGCGTGCTGCCGTATTCCGCGGTACACGTCTGCTTGATTGCAGCCGGCAGATCCAGCACCGACGGACTGATTGCCACCATGGTCGGATTCTGCAGCCTCCGGATTCTTTCCTGTAAAACATCAATCGACACGGTATCCCCCCTCTTTTTTCGTATCATATCACAGATTGCGCCACTTGAACAGAGATTTGCCAGACATAGCACGCGAAAAAACACACAATCTATTGCTGAGAGGGGTGAGAGCATGAAAATGCGCAGCTTTCTGCTGACAATGGGCGCCGGCATGGCCGCCGGTGCACTGGGCGTCATGATGCTGCCCAAAAATTCGGACGCTTACCGCATGACCAAGCAGGCCGCCAAGGCCATTGAGCAGGGTGCCGAAAAGGCCATCACATCCATTTCCAAGGGCATGTAAAAATAGAAAGAGCTGATTTCATTTGAAATCAGCTCTTTCTGGTACGCCGGAAGGGACTCGAACCCCCGACCTACTGGTTCGTAGCCAGTCACTCTATCCAACTGAGCTACCGGCGCATACCACGCTTCCTCAGCGCCCCACTATACTAGCATAGAAGCGAAAAAAATGCAAGCCCTTTTTCTGATTTTTTTCATTTTTCTTTTCGCATGGACATCCCGAAAAAACACTGTGCCTGCCGGGTGAATCTGTGCTATACTGAAAACAGAAGGAGGCTTTCAGATGAAACTTACATTTATCGGTGCCGCGCACGAAGTCACCGGCAGCTGCACGCTGCTGGAGCTGTCCGGCGCAAGCTATCTGATCGACTGCGGCATGGAGCAGGGCACGGACGTCTATGAGAACATTCCCCTGCCCGTCGCCGCCAATGCGATCTCTGCCGTTTTCCTGACACACGCACACATCGACCATGCCGGCATGCTGCCGAAGCTGTATAAGGACGGCTTCCGCGGCAAAATCTACGCCACGCCCGCCACCTGCAGCCTCTCGGACGTCATGCTGCGCGATGCTGCCAACATCCAGCAGTCCGACGCCGAATGGAAAACACGCAAGGCTGAGCGCGCGGGCCTTCCGCCTGTCGAGCCGCTTTACACTGTGGAGGACGCGCAGGGCGCGGTCCGGCTGTTCCGTCCCTGCCGCTATGGTGAGACTGTCCGGATCGCGGACGGTCTGCAGGTTCGCTTTTCGGATATTGGCCATCTGCTGGGCTCGGCCTGCATTGAAGCTTGGCTGCGCGAGGGCGATATCGAGAAAAAAATTGTCTTTTCCGGTGACGTCGGCAATACCAATCAGCCCATTCTCAACGACCCGCAGCCGGTTGCGCAGACGGATTATCTTGTCGTTGAATCCACATACGGCAACCGCCTGCATGACAAGCCAAAGGATGTCCGCGCCGAGCTGACGGACGTGCTGCAGCGGGCCTTTGACCGCGGCGGCAGCGTCATTATCCCGGCCTTCGCCGTGGGCCGGACGCAGGAGCTTTTATATCTGCTGCGCGAGATCAAGCAGAAAAAGCTCGTCCACGGTCATGATGGGTTCCCTGTCTACGTGGACAGCCCGCTGGCTGAGGAGGCGACGAGCGTCTTTCTCCAGTGCGATACCGACTGCTTTGACCCGGAGACACAGGCCGTTCTGAAAAGCGGTCAGAACCCCATTTGGTGTCCCGGCCTGCAGCTGGCTGTCAGCGTCGAGGATTCCAAAGCCATCAACAACGATCCGCGCCCCAAAGTCATTCTCTCGGCCAGCGGAATGTGCGACGCAGGCCGCATCCGCCACCATCTCAAGCACAACCTCTGGATGCCGGAGAATATCATCCTGATTGCCGGTTATCAGTCCAAGGGCACGCTTGGCCGTGCGCTGCTCGACGGCGTGAAGGAGGTTCGCCTGTTTGGCGAGGAAATCGCCGTGAACGCGGAAATTGCCGTGCTGCACGGCACGAGCGGCCACGCCGATCAGAAGGGACTGCTCGACTGGGTGGAGGCGTTTGACCGCAAGCCCGAGGTTGTCTTTGTCAATCACGGCGACGACGAGGGCTGCGAAGCCTTTCAGGCCCTGCTGCAGCAGAAGGGTTACATCGCCATTGCCCCCTACTCCGGCACACAGTTTGATCTTGCCGCAGGCCAGCTGACCGCCTGCCCGGAGGGACGGCGCATCGAAAAGAGCGGCGCAGCCCGGAAAAAGAGTGTCTTTGATGCGCTCATCGCCGCAGCGCAGAAGCTGCTGCTCGTTGCGAAGGGCTGCAAGGAGCGGTCCAACCGGGATCTTACGCGCTTTACCGCGCAGATTCAGGCGCTGATCGACCGCTGGGAGAAATAATCAAATGGATTTTCCATGCCGCTGCTGCCACAAGCAGATCGGTATTCATACTTTCTTTCTCGCTTCTCCGAGAAAGAAAGTATAGCAAAGAAAGAGGAACCCGGGGGATTCCGATTTCCCCCGGACCCCTTAAAGCGGCCAAGAAAACCGCTTCGGTTTTCTTGGATCTTTCCCGCGCAAAGTCGGCAGAAAGCAGAACCCCTCTGACCAATGACCAGAGGGGTTCTGCTTTAATTTAATAAGTCGTTACTTGATATTTTTTGTACCAACAATGCTGTTGCCGCTATATACATAAACAATCGGTGTAACATCGCAATCGATATATACGCTGGCATTGCTGTTAAAAATCATATAGTTGACGTCATCTATCACAACAATTGCATACCCATCAGCGTTAAACGTCAGGCCAGCAGTATCAATTCCTGCTGCCTGAGCCGAACGGATATCGTATGCATGGAATTCATGGAGCGACATAAATCCATCACCGGAGGTGCTGTTTTCAACGAGATACTTCCGTCCATTGGAAACATCAGCAACGGTATCCCTTTTACCATTCTTAATCGCAGTTACATCACTTTCGTCCCAAGCCTGTCCATCCTTCATCGTATAGGTGGCGGACACATTCATGGCAAACTTATAAGTGTAATTTCCACTCAGTGTGCTTTCAATATGGAACGCCGAACCATCGTTCTTCTGTGTCACGGTAAAGGTTGCATTGCCGACCACATCACCAATCTGATACCTACCACCACAAGCAGTCTGATACTGATTGTTGAGCGTATCATACTTCGGAGCAAATGCGCATATGCCTGTCGGTTCAGTAACAGTCAATGTGGCAGTATTTTCGCAATTGTTCACAGTAATACTCGATTCAGTTGCGTCGACAGTCTTAATATACGCACTATTGCCATACAAGAAACCAACTGATTCCTTACCAGTAATATTGCCGTTGTTTACGCATCCATCGTAATTCAAAGTTGTCTTCACATTGAAGCACGGGCCAGAGCCAACAAATACACCAGTGCAAGTACCTGCATTCTGCAGATTCACATTATTGGTGATATTCTTAAATGTATAGGTCGGCGTTCCACTACCTGAAGTATACAATGCGTCAATAGCCACAAATCCGAAGTTTGTTACATTGGTTTGAATTAGACTCTCGGTGCTATTAAACGTTATATTCTCAACGGTAAGATCATACGCACTTTCCCAGTTTGTCTCATAGAACAGAGAAACCGCAGTTGTACCCATCTGCACATTGAGATTGCGAACTGTCGCACTGCCTGCAAGGCTTTCGAACAGAGAGACAGCATTGCTAGATGCCGTTAAAGTAGTCGAAATCTGGTGATCCCCACCATCATATGTGCCGCTGAAGCCGCTGACTACGCTGCTGACTTTAATATCCGCGATCTGCTTAAAATAAATATTTTCAGCAGTATCCTTGCTGATACTTGCCCAATCATCGGCCGTTGCAATCAGGTACGGAGCAGTTTCTGTACCATTACCACCATGATACTTGTAGGCAACTGTGAACGGAGAGAAATCATCCGTGGTAAATGTGATTACGCCAGTTGCCGCATCATAATAATACTGGTCATTTGCATTGATCGCCTCCAGCGAATCCACCTTGGTCATTTCTGCATCATTGTGCTTAAAGGACGTGATAACAAGGTTTGTGGGGACATTCATTGTCAATGTAAAGTATTTTCCTTCTTTAGCTGTAACCGTACCATTTTCATCCGAGATCTTGATCTCATAGCTGACAGAGCTGCTGCCAGCCTCAATATTGACCGTAGACGGAGTGCTGACCTTTTCCTTCGTCAGTGTTAGCTTTGCATTCTCTACAACAGTACCCGCGGGAGCAGTTGCCTTGATTGTCGAGCCACTCAGTTCAACAGAACCATCAGCCGTTGCCGTACCGGTTGCTTTTGCAGTCTGATCCCACTCCGGATACTCAGCTTTTGCATCATAGTCATTTCGCGTGCTATCGTACTCACCTTCAACCTGCGTAGCATAGACCGTGATAGAAATACCGCTGACCGTCAAGTTCTGATATTCATTTCCAACGCTCGTTGGCATAGTACCAGAAATCGCAACAATATTTTCAGCATTCGGGGCAAGAGTCTTATCCGAGATGATTGTCTTGCCGTTTCCAAATTCCACTTTTTCACCGGCTACAGAAGCAGTGAACTGGATTGCATCCAGCAGCTTCGTATCACCAGTTGCACCAGAAATCACAATCTTGTATTTAAGATTCAGATTGCCCTCATTGACAATTTTGAGCTGCGGGAGATTGTACGTGCAGCCCGGCTCCCAGAGGATTTCCTGGCCTGCGCCGCCGGCGGCCTTGATAAAGTTCAAGGTCTTGTTTTCTGCATTTGTCCATGTCGTTCCATCCTCAGACATGTACAGCGCCACATCCAGCTTACCAGACTGGATCTTGTTGACGTTCGCGCTGGCCGTATCGGTGAACCAGGCAAATGTGGTGCCGACGAGCATGGTGACGCACAGAACCATCGCCAGAATGCT
>CAKUAM010000013.1 GCA_934636305.1 uncultured Oscillospiraceae bacterium | reverse complement strand
AATGCAAACATTTCATTGGTTTGCATTTTGGTTTTTCTTCCAATGCTTGAAAACAGTCGGACACCCTGCCTTTTTGTTCATTTTACGAAAGGCAGGGTGTCTGGTTTATAAACGAAGGAATTAGCTGAATAGAAATATCAAGAGATCAGGCAAGTGCCTTTTTCACGGAATCAGCAATATGTGCAGCGGTCAGGCCAAAGCGCTGCTGGAGATATGGCTGGGGACCAACTTCACCAAAGGTATCTTCCACAGCGACATAGTCAAAACGAACACAGAGTCCACAGATTGCGGATTGTACAGCACTTGTCAGGCCGCCAATCTTGTTATGGTTTTCGGCGGTAATGATGACGCCTGTTTTTGCGGCATATTGGCGGATCAGTGCTTCATCGAGCGGTTTGATTGTAACAGGGTCTATCACGGTTACGTAAATTCCGGATTTGGCAAGGATACTGGCAGCCTCAAGCGCTTCGTGGACCATGATGCCGCTCGCAACGATGACAGCGTCTTTGCCTTCACACAGAACGGCGCCCTTGCCAACGGTAAACGTATAGTCCTGCGGATAGATCGGGTAGGATTCTTTTCTGCCGACGCGGATATACTTTACGCCGGGCATTGTCTGGAATTTCCGCAGAAATGTCTCGAGCATGGAGATATCTGTAACGTCGACGATAATGGCATCCGGGATGGCACGATACAGCGCAACATCCTCAAAGGGCATGTGCGTACCGCCGTTAAAGGCTGCTGTTACGCCAGGATCAGAGCCAATCACAGTGATCTGATTCTTAGCATAGCCGCCGGACAGGAAAACCTGGTCAAAGCAGCGGCGTGAGGCAAACGGACCAAAGGTATGCACGATTGGTCTGAAGCCGACAGAGGCCAGACCGCAGGCAATGCCGACCATATTGGCCTCTGCAATGCCGCAGTCGATGGCACGATTTGTTTTGGAAGGAAGCGCGGCGGTGCCGATACAACTCATGAGATCTGCATCGAGATAGACAGCGGACGGATCCTGCTCCAGAATATCGGCAATGATTTTGCCAAGAATATTCTTATAAAGTCGGGAGTCTTTTTCTCCTGTATAGATTGTGTTCATGGCAGCTCCTCCTTCAGTTTTGTGCATACAGCTGTGTGCGCAGCTCCATGAGCCAGCGGTTGAGTGCTTCCGGCGATGGCGTCATACTGTGATTTGCCATGGTCTGCTCAATTTCCGGAACGCCCTTGCCCTTTACAGTATGCATGATAATGGCAAGAGGCTGGTCATGCGGCTGCCAGGTCAGTGCATGCGCAAGCTGCTCAAGATCGTTTCCATCAATGGAAACTGTTTCAAAGCCAAAGGCACGGAATTTATCTTCAAAGCTGAAGGGCTCAAGAACATCAGAGGTATAACCGTCCAATTGCTTGCCATTGACGTCAATCAGCCACGTGAGATTCGTGACTTTTTTTGCTGCAGCAAACATGGCCGCCTCCCAGACCTGGCCCTCATTGGCTTCGCCGTCACCAACGATGAGAAAAGTCCGGCTGTCATACCCCTTAATCCTGTCCCCGAGGGCCATACCTACGGCGAGCGATGTACCCTGGCCCAGGCTGCCGGTTGTCATATCGACACCTGGTGTTTTGTTTTTATCACAATGTGAGGGAAGATAGGTTCCAGGGGTGTTCAGAAGCTTCAGATCTTCGTATGGAAAAAAGCCTTTGCAGGCGAGTGCTGCGTAGACAGCCGGGCCGGCATGTCCCTTGGAACAGACAAGCTTATCGCGCTGCGGCCAGGCCGGATTGGCGGCGTCGTAGCGCATAATGCTGCCATATAATACGGCAAGTGCGTCCGCAATACTCATACTTCCGCCGATGTGCCCGAAGCCGAGCGCTTGAATCTGCTCTAAAATTCCGATGCGGATCTGCAGTGCGAAGCGCTGCAGATCCTGCTGATGGGTTCTTGTCATAGCTATAACCTCTTTCTTACGTTCTTGCCACGCCGCTTCTTCTTGCGGCCTCGGCAACAGCTTTGGCAACAGCCGGGCCGACGCGGTGGTCGAAGGCCTTGGGGATGATATAGTCCTCCGAGAGCTCATCGTCGGAGATCAGCTCCGCAAGAGCCTTCGCCGCAGCCATCTTCATTTCTTCGTTGATATCCGACGCGCGCACGTCGAACGCACCACGGAAGATGCCCGGGAAGGCCAGAACGTTGTTGATCTGGTTCGGGTAATCGCTCCGGCCGGTCGAGATGACCTTCGCGCCGCCGGCCTTTGCATCCTCCGGGAAAATTTCCGGCGTCGGGTTCGCGCAGGCAAAGACGATGGCATCCTTGTTCATGGTCTTGACCATCTCGGTCGTGACCGTGCCGGGCGCGCTGACGCCGATGAACACGTCCGCGCCGACGAGCATGTCGGCAAGGCTTCCGGCCTTGTGCTCGAGGTTCGTGGCCTCGGCCATTTCCTCCTTGATCCAGTTGAGACCCTCACGGCCCTTGTAGATCGCGCCCTTCCGGTCGCACATCGTGACGTTCCGGAAGCCCGCGGAGAGCAGCAGCTTCACGATCGCGATGGCTGCCGCGCCGGCGCCGGAGGTGACGATCTTCACGTCCTCCTTCTTCTTGCCGACAACCTTCAGCGCGTTGGTCAGACCGGCGAGGGTGATGACTGCCGTGCCATGCTGGTCGTCGTGGAAGATGGGGATGTCGCAGCGTTCCTTGAGCTTGCGCTCGATTTCAAAGCAGCGCGGGGCGGAGATGTCCTCCAGATTGATGCCGCCGAACGAGCCGGAAATGTTATAGACGGTGTTCACAAACTCGTCCACATCCTTCGTTTTGACGCAGAGCGGAAATGCATCCACGTCGCCGAAGGACTTAAAGAGCACGCATTTGCCCTCCATGACGGGCATGCCGGCCTCCGGGCCGATATCGCCGAGGCCAAGGACGGCCGAGCCGTCGGTAATGACGGCGCATAAATTCCAGCGGCGGGTCAGCTCGTAACTTTTCTCGATGTCCTTCTGAATTTCGAGGCACGGCTGCGCGACGCCCGGCGTATAGGCAAGAGACAGGTCGTCCTTCGTCTCAACCGGCACTCTTGCGGTGACTTCAATTTTTCCCTTCCACTCGCCATGCAGGCGCAGGGACTCCTTTGCGTAATCCATGGTTTTTACTTGCTTCCTTTCGTTGATACAACCGGCAGTGTCGAACCGCCAAATGGCATGGCCAGGACGGTTGCCTCCGGACCGTACCGCTGGAATGCTTCATCCAGCGCTGTCTGCGCGCTTGGCTGTGGGTTCAGGAA
Organism: uncultured Oscillospiraceae bacterium; assembly: GCA_934636305.1. Classification (GTDB taxonomy): domain Bacteria; phylum Bacillota; class Clostridia; order Oscillospirales; family Oscillospiraceae; genus CAG-170. The sequence goes on along the minus strand of CAKUAM010000013.1, from coordinate 33,778 downwards.
AATGCTGCGGACAAACTCGTCCGGCATTTCACTGACCAGATCGATCCGTGCGTTTTCCAGCACCATGGCGATAGCGGCGGCTTTGTGGCCGCCGAGCTCAAATTGCTGGTGTACACGCTCAATCATAGCGTGCGCAGTCGGAGCCTGTGTCAGCCATTGTTCGAATTTCTGGCTGCCTAATCCTTCGGAGCAGGCGCCGATGAGAATAATGGTGCCGCCCTGTTTGACAGCGTGCTTCGCGTTGTCCAAGGCCTTCTGCGTCTGGTAGAGATTTGCATCCTTCGGCGCGCCGCCCTGCGAGACCAGCACGATGTCGGCGTGGCAGGGGATCGGCTTGCGGTACATTTTGTCAAGATATGTGCAGCCGCTGCGGTGCGCCTGAATGGGATTACCAGCAACGCCATAAACAATATGTTTGTGCTCGTCAAGCACAACGTTTACGATGTAATCGACACCGCAGATCTGTCCGGCTTCTTCGATATCTGCCCGCAGGGGGTTCGTATCCAGGTTTCCGGCACATGCACCAGGCTGTACCATTAAGCTGTGATTGGCCTGAATGGCAGCGGGTGTTGAGACGCCGGGCATAATTGCCTTTACGCCGCCGGAATAGCCAGCGAAATAATGGAATTCAATATTTCCTGTGCAAATCCGAAAATCTGCTTCGGCGACAGAGCGTGTAATATCGACAGGAGTACCGTTTTTTGTAATGCCCATATGAATGCAGTCGTCAGGGTCTGAATCAACGCAGCGCACGCGGTTATAGACAAGATCGCCAGCCAATCGTCTCTTTTCTTCTTCTGTGTGGCAGCGGTGGGAACCGAGTGCAAAGACAACGGTGATATCCTGCTCCCTGCAGCCGGCAGCAGTCAGCTCATCCAGGATGGCAGGCAGAATTTCATAGCTTGGCACGGGGCGGGAGATGTCGCTGGCGATGATGGCGATTTTTTGACCTGGCTTTGCCAGCTTGCGCAGGCGCGGCGCGCCGATGGGATGTGCAAGCGCATAGCGAACGGCAGCTTCTCCATGCAGCGAATGCTCCATCTGGTTGGCGTAAAGAACGTCCATGATGTTTTGATCCGGTACCTCAACGATCTGGACACCGGGGCCATATCCAAATTCCAGTCTCATGGGCGCCCCCTCAAAACACCTGTGCAGCGTGGCGCAGTGCGCGGACAGCCGGCAGCTCCTCGCCCGTGAGGAAACGGATCAGTGCGCCTCCACCTGTGCAGACATAGCTGAGCTTGTCTTTGAGCTGATATTTGGCTGCCGCAGTCACGCTGTCGCCGCCGCCGACCACAGTATAACCGGACGCTGCGCCAAGCGCCTCAAAAACGGTCTTGGTGCCAAGCTCCGTTTCTGGCTTTTCAAAGATACCCATCGGACCGTTGACAAAAACGGTCCTGGCAGCCAGAATGATGCGCCTATACTGATCTGCAGTCTGACTGCCGATGTCCACAGCGCAGATTGTCTGCGGAACTGCGCCGATCAGACACTCCCGGCGTGCGCTGGTTTCTACATAAGCAAGATCCGACGGCAGAACAATCCTGTCTGTATAGGCTTCGTAGATGCCCTTGGCCTTTTCTATGTACTCGCCGTAATTGCTCTTGCAGATAAAATCCAAGCTTCCTTGACCAATGCGCTCCCCCTTGGCTGCAAGCAGAATATTGCCGACCAGACCGCCTGTCAGAACCGTATCGGCTACACCGCTTTTGAGTACAGTCTCCATCATCATAAATGCATCAGAAATTTTGGAGCCGCCAAGGACAAATACGCATGGCTTGGCAGGAGATTCCATCAGCTCAGAGATTACGCAGTATTCCTTTTCAAAAAGGCGTCCCATAGCGGAGGGAAGAACCTGCTCAAAGCCGCAGAGGCTTGGCTGATCGCGGTGCGCTGCGGCGAAAGCGTCGCAGACATAGAGATCTGCCAGCGGCGCAAGCTTTTCCACAAGCAGCGTTTTGGCCTGCTGCTCGTGGGTGAGCTGCAGCTTCAGCTCGAACAGCGTCTGCTCCTCAGATACATAGCGGACATTGTCCAGAAGCAAAATCTCGCCTGGCTTCAGGGCCTGGATCCTGGTGCGTGCAGCAGGGCCGCAGACATCGTCAATCCACGAAACCGGGCGGTCAAGCAGCTGTGAGAGGACCCTGGCATGCGGGCGTGTGCAGTAGAAGTTTTTATACTCAATGTCGCTGCCCTGGTGTGCCAGAAGTACGACCTTTGCGCCCTTGTCAGACAGCTCACGGATGGTTGGGACGCAGGCCTCAATCCGGGCGGTGCTCTTTAGTGTGTCAGCTGCGCGGTCGACAGGCTGGTTCATATCGACGCGGCATAAAACTGTCTTGCCGGATACGTCAAATTCATCCAGCGTGTGAATGCCAAATCTCATATATATAATACCTCCAGAGATGCGTTGGTGGGACAAGGCCAATGCCTTGTCCCACCTTGGCCGAAAAGGGGTGATATCTGGTGCCGTCATTCGGGGCACGGGAAGGGAATTACTTCTTGAATTTGCCGATGCCGAGATACTTGTTGGTCATGGCAGTGCCTTCCTCGCGGGTCAGCTGCATGCTGCAGGCAGCACGGATGGCGTCCATCGTTTCAGGAATCGTGACGGATTCCTGCGGAATGTTGATGGCGTACATAATATCGTTGCCGGATTCCACGATGGAATCGGCCCAAAGACCGATCTCATACATATCGCCGCGGCGGTTGCCGAGGTCGCGGGCATATTTGAAGAAGGAGGCATTGCCCTTAAAGCCCTCGTCCATCGTCACAACGCGGATACGCGGATGCTTCTGGAAGGCTGCCAGTGCCATTTCCTTTGTGATTTTCTTGCCGTCCTTTGCCGTGGCAAGTACGGTGATAATGTGGCCGTGCGTGACAGGCGTGTGGACCAGAATGCCGGTCGCGTTCACATGCGGCATGATGGTCATCAGGTCAACTGCCTGATGGGTGGGGGCCTTTTCCATCTGCAGGGCATTTGTCAGTCCGCGGTGATAATCGCCGGGATCCGCCACGCGGCGGATGATGGTGATGGCAACCTTCTCAATGCCGATTTCGCGGTCGAGACAATCAACGGTGCGGATGAGACCGGTCGTGTTGCAGGAGGTCAGCTTCAGATAGTTCTGGCCGATACCCTTTTCATAGTTGGCATAGCCATGGAAGAACACGTCGGCAACAGAGTTCTTCTCGCCGCCCTGGAAGATGGCCTTGACGCCATATTTGTCGTAATAGTTTTCTTTGTTCTTTGCGCCGACGCCGCCGGGGGCAGAGTCGAGCATAATGTCAACCTTCTGGCACAGCTCGTCAAAGGAACCGGCGACAGGAATATCCTTCCCGGCAAAGGAGGCCTTGTCTGCGCCATCGACCAGGTAAAGATCATATTTCACGCCGTTTGCGCCGACCATATCGCGCTCACGCAGTGCCTGGAGGGAAAGCGTCGGGGCAAGATCGGCAATGCCGACAAGCTCCATATCCTCCTGCTGTGCAACGCCGTCAGCCAGACGCTGACCGATTGTGCCATAACCGGCTACACCAACTCTGATTTTTTTCATTCCAATTCCTCCTGATGCAAAATGCGGGGTGTGTATTTACAGATCCAGTGCGGCTTCAACCTTGACCGGTACGCCGCCAAGCTCCTGAGACTTCTTGGCTGCCAGGCCAATGAGAACTGGCTGCAGGCCATCGATTGCGCCGACAGGTGTCTGCGTTCCGTGCAGGCAGGCATCGACAAATTCGCGTTCTTCTTCGATATATGCTTCGTTATAGCGTTCCAGGAAGAAATAGAGCGGTTTTTCCTTCGTAACTGCGGAGGCGGTATAATAGGTCGTGTTATTTGCCGTTTCGTTTTCTGCGTTGATCATGCCCTTGGAGCCGAAAACCTCGACTCTCTGGTCGTAGCCATAGACAGCCTGGCGGGAGTTGTCAATGACACCGAGTGCTCCGTTTGCAAAGCGCAGCGTGATGATGCAGGTATCTACATCGCCGGCCTTTGCAATCTCCGGGTCAACCAAGCAGGCACCGAATGCTGAAACCTCTGTGACCTCGCTGCCGGAGAGGTAGCGCATCATATCAAAATCATGGATGGTCATGTCAAGGAAGATGCCGCCAGAAACCTTGACATAGGAAATGGGAGGAGCCTCCGGGTCGCGGGAAGTGACCTTGATGATCTGAACATCACCGACACCGCCGTCTGCAACCACATCATGCACACGCTTGAAATTCCGATCAAAGCGGCGGTTGAAACCAACCTGATACAGAACACCGGCGTCCTTGACGGCCCTGAGCACCTCCCGGATTTTATCCAGATCATGATCAATGGGCTTTTCGCAGAAAATATGCTTGCCGGCCTTTGCTGCTTCCATGGAAATGACGGAGTGCGTGTCTGTGGATGAGCAGATAAATACGGCGTCGATCTGCGGATCATTCAGAATCTCATGATAGTCCGCATAGCAGGCAGGGATCTGCAGCGCCTCGGCGATTTCCTTGGCTGCGGGAAGATTCATATCGGAAACGGCAACAACCTCAGCGTCCTTGACGGAGGAAACAAGGTTGTTCGCGTGCAGGCGGCCAATGCGGCCGGTGCCAATAATGCCAATTTTGAGTTTTTTCATAATGTGCCTCCAAAAATCAATATTTTCTTGCGGTTTCCAGATGCCTGAGGTGATCTTCGTATGCGGCGAGGTTCGCCGGATTTTCCGACTGCTCCGTATCACCGACACGCCACCAGGCCCCATAGCCGTCTGTCATGGTCTTGGGCAGAACCTTGATATCGAACAGGACAGGGGTATTCTGAATTAATTTCGCTTCACACAGCGCCTGATGGAGCTCCTGCATGGTACGCACGGTATAGGCGCGGCAGCCATAGGCGCGGGCAACGGCTGCGTAATCGACAGGGATGAAGCTGCCGTCAAGCTTACCGGAGACGTCGCTCCGGAAGCGCATCTCGGTGCAGAGCGTCTGGTTGCCATGACCGACCTGAAGATTGTTGATGCAGCCAAAGCTGGCATTGTCAAATAAGCAGATGTTGATTTTCTTATGCTCCTGTACGGCTGTAATCAGCTCACTGTGCAGCATATTGAAGCTGCCGTCGCCGCACATCGCGTATACTTCGCGGGTATCTCCAATGGCGAGCTTCACGCCGAGCGCGCCCGCAACCTCATAGCCCATGGTGGAATAGCCGTATTCCATGTTGTAGGTGTCGCGTGCCTTGGCACGCCACATTCTCTGCAGATCGCCGGGGAGAGAGCCGGCTGCGCCGATCACAACGTCCTCCGGGGCCATCGCTTCGTTGATGGCGGCAACGACGCTTGTCTGCGTCAGGGATGCATGCAGGTCAGAGGCAAACCGGGCGATGCTGCCGCTGTTGCTGTCATTGATCTCCGGGATATCATGCTCCGACCAGACGGTCCGGCACAGACGATCCATTTCGGCAGACCAGGCGTCCTTGGCGCGTGTGATCTCGTCGGTATACGGCGCCTGGTAGCCGGCAAGAGCCTGCTGGAGCACAGGCAGGGCCTGCTTTGCATCGGCAATCACTGCAACGGCGTCGAGCTTGTAGGACTGGAACTCGGAGACGTTCAGGTTGACGAATCTGGCATCTTCGCGGAACAGCCATTTGGAGCTTGTTGTGAAATCCGTGTAGCGTGTGCCGACGCCAAGGATGACGTCCGCTTCACGTGCAAGCGCGTTGGCGGCTGCGCAGCCGGTTACCCCGAGACCACCGAGATTGAGCGGGTGATCCCAGACAATCGCGCTGCGTCCGGCCTGCGTTTCGGCAAAGGGAATGCCGGTTGCCTCGCAGAAGGACTGCAGCTCATCATGCGCTTCAGAGTAGCGCACACCGCCGCCGCAGATGACAAGGGGCTTCTTTGCCTCCCGGAGCACGGCGGCTGCCTGTTTGATGGCTGCAGCCGTTGCGGGACGGCGTTCGAGCGTCCAGACGCGGGGCTGGAAAAAGCTTTCCGGATAGTCATATGCTTCGCCCTGCACATCCTGCGGCAGAGCGATGCAGACAGCGCCAGTATCCGCAGGATCGGTCAGCACACGCATGGCGTTCAGCATGGCGCTCATCAGCTGTGCGGGGCGGACAATGCGGTCCCAGTACCGGCAGACCGGGCGGAAGGCATCATTGGTGGACAGGGAGAGGTCATGCGGCTGCTCAATCTGCTGCAGAACAGGATCTGGCTGACGGCAGGCATAGACATCACCGGGCAAGAGCAGCACAGGGATGTTGTTGGCCGTTGCTGTTGCGGCGGCAGTGACCATATTGGCGGCGCCGGGGCCGACAGAGGATGTCACGGCAAAAATCTGCTTGCGCTTCATCTGCTTTGCAAAGGCGACAGCGGCCTGCGCCATGCCCTGCTCATTTTTGCCCTGCAGGATCTCCAAACGGTGTGCCTGCTCGGTTAAGGCCTGTCCAAGACCAAGAACATTGCCGTGGCCCGGAATCATATACACACCGCGGAAAAACGGGTGTGTCTCTGCGTCAACGGCAAGCATCTGGTTTTCTATGAAGCGAACCAGCGCCTGCGCCATGGTCAGATGAATCGTTTTCATAAGCGTACCCCTTTCTTGTACGTGTGCGTTATGGCTGCTGCACATGGAGAATCTTCTCGTTGGCATCATCGGCCCAGAGCCATTCGTGATCTTCATCGTCAATGCGTGTTTTGTTCCACGGATTGCCGTCTAAGTGCCGGATGCCCCAGGCATAGCACATGGCATAGCCGGGTGCAGCCGCTTGGGAATGGAAGCCATGGCGGATAACCGCCATACCATTGTGGCCGGTGCGGTAAATTTCGCCGTCAGCGAAGCCGGCGCCAAAGCCCTGCGGCCGGTCAAAGCGATAGAAGTAGACCTCCGGCTGTGGGTGGTGATGCGGGGGATAAGAGGACCATTTACCGGGATAGTTCAGAACTTCGCCGAGAACCATGTTGGAAAAGGGCGCATTGTCAAGATCAAAATAGGTCTTTATTTCGCGCTGCATTGTGCCGAGCAGTTCGCCGTGACTTCCCTTATGCTCAATCTGTACAGTCTGCGGTGTATAAAGCACAGGCGTATATGCGCGCGGATTGATGGTTTTCTGAATATAGAGCTCTGCATGCGTCTCTGCGCAGATGCGGATGCTTGTTCCGCGCGGTGCAAGCAGGCAATAGCCTTCGGCGTGAAAACAGTCTGTTCTGGAGATGTGCGCGGACTGCTGGCCGTAATGCAGCTGCGCGGTACCCTCCCAGAGAAGAACGGCGCATTCCTTTTCCTCTTCAAGAAGCGAATAGCTTTCTCCGGGCTCCAAAATAAGAAGGCCAACGTCCATTTGCGTGCCAAGATCATCTGCTGCAGCGTCAATGTAGACGTTGTAGCCATGTTGTGGCTGGTAGTTCAGATACATGGTTCTGCCTCCTCAAAGACCGGTCTTTTCACGAATGTAGGCGCGGGCCTTCATCGCGTATTCCAGCGGGTTTGCCTTTGCCGGATCCTGCTCGGCCTCCACCAGAAGCCAGCCCTGATAGCCGGCTTCGGCCAGAATATGAAATACATCGTCAAACCTGACGCTGCCGTCGCCGGGGACGGTAAATGCGCCGCTGCGGACGGCCTGAAGAAAGCTCCAGCCCTCCTCACGCGCCTGCTTGACGACGGCAAGGCGCATGTCCTTGAGATGGACGTGACCAACACGATTGGTGTATTTTTTCAGGACAGCGACAGGATCTTCGCCGGCAAAGGTAAAGTGGCTGGTATCATAGCACAGCCAGACCCTGCCTGGTGTCGTGTGCGCCATGAGATATTCTGTCTCAGCGGCAGTCTGCACGACGGTGCCCATATGGTGGTGGTAACAGAGGCGGAATCCGCGTGAGGCGGCCAGACTGCCGAGACGGTCAAGACCTTCGCACAGGCGCGTCCACTCCTGTTGATTCATGACATGCTTTTTGTCCTGCAGGATGGGGACGTCTGCCAGCCCCTGAATGGAATAGCTCTGTTCGGAGACGTTGATCCGGTTGGCACCGACGGCGGAAAGAAAATCCAGCTGTGCGGAAAAATCTGCTTCGACCTGCTCATACGGCTGTGTCAGCAGAAAAGAGCTGAACCAACGGCTGGCGATGCGCATTCCGCGCAGATCCAGCGCCTTTTTGAGCACCTGCGGATCAGACGGGAATTTATTACCGATTTCGCAGCCGGTAAAGCCAGCCAGAGCCATTTCGCTGATGGTCTGCTGGAAGGTGTTTTCTGCGCCAAGCTCCGGCATGTCATCGTTGCACCAGCCAATGGGTGCAATGCCAAGAAAAACATTTTTTTTATCAAACATTGTAGGATACCTCACATCAAGTGTTTCTGTTCAGACCGTTACCCAGACATTTTTACGGCGGCTGCTTTCCATGCAGGCACGGATAAATCGCATGCTCTCCACGCCGGCAGCGGCGGTAGGATAGTTGGCAGGCAGCTCCGGGTGCCGGATATGATTGATAAACCGCAGATACAGATTACTCATGGCAATGTTCCACGGCTCATATTCGCTCCCAGCCTCATAGCGGCCGTAGGCTTCCGTGTCCTCCGGCTGAGGTGTCAGAATCGTGCAGCGGTTGTGTGCGTCAAACAGAGTAAGCGTTGTTGGCTCAGCCAGCCCCCATTCACAACTGCCAGCGGAGGCGTAGACGCGTATGCGCAGATCGTTGTCGTGGCCGAAGGCAAACTGACTGACCCAGTATGCACCTGTGGTGCCGTCAGAATAGCGGGTCAGCACCACGTCGTCGTCATCGAGTATGCGCCCGGGGACGACGGTATTCATCATTGCCAGCACGTGCGTCAGTTTCAGACCTGTTAGCGTGGAGACGGCATTTTCAACATGACTTCCGATATCGCCTAGGCAGTTTGTGCCGCCGGATTGCTTAGGATCCATCCGCCACTGCCCCTGCTTGCCGCCGTCGGAGTGCTCATCGGCCAGCCAGGACTGTGGATACTCGGCCATAATTTTGCGGATCCTGCCGAGCTCGCCGGAGGCGAGCATCGCGCGCATGCGCTGGAACATATGGTGGCCGGTATAGGTGTAAGTGACCATGAAGGGGAGCTGGCGTTCTTCAGCCAGCTGTGCCAGCTCCTCAGCCTGCGCCAGCTCAATTGTGAGAGGTTTGTCGCAGGCAACGGCAATACCGGCTTCCAGAAAGCATTTGCAGATTGCATAATGGGAGCTGTTTGGCGTAACGACGACCACAAAGCGGATGCCATCGGGGCGGCGGGCCTCAGCGCGGGCCATTTCTGCATAGCTTGTGTAGCAGCGGTCCGGCGCGACACCAAGCTGCATAGCCATCTGATGGTTTTTGTCCTCGTGCCGGGAGAAGCAGCCGGCGGTAAGCCTTGCTGCGCCGGACAGCTTCAGAGCCTTGCGGTGTGCGCTGCCGATGTTGCCGTCCGGGCCGCCGCCAACCATGCCATATTGCATGTAATCCATGACGTGCCTCCTATCAGCCCTTGACCGCGCCGGCGGTGATGCCGGACTGGACATACTTCTGCAGGAAGCCGTACAGGATGATAATCGGGACCATTGCCAGGGTAACGGACGCGGTGAAGAAGTCCCACTCGGTGCCGCTCTGGAAGCCGATAAAGTTCTGGATGCGGCGGGTCAGCGTCATAAGCGGCATCTGGTCGATGGCAATCAGGGCAACCAGAAGGTCGTTCCAGGTCCAGACAGCGGCCAGGACAGCCATGGTGACAAGACTGGGCTTGGTAAGCGGCAGAATGACGTGGAAGAATACCTGAAACTGGTTGCAGCCGTCGATGGTAGCCGCTTCGTCAAGCTGCTCCGAGATGGAATCACAGTAGCCGCTGTATACGAAGGTCATCATGGGGATGTACATGGCGCAGTAGACGAACAGCAGGCCGGGAAGGTTATTGTTGATGCCAAGCTTGCCGAGAATCTGAGACAGAGGGACCATGATGACCGCGAACGGAACCATTTGGCCAATGGCCATGTAGCTTTTTGTGATCTTGGAGATTTTGCTCCTGGTTCTTTGGATTTTATAGCCGGCGAGTGAACAGACGATGAGCGTCAGGAGTACAGAGCCGACCGTCAGGAACAGTGTGTTGCCGAATGTGCGCAGATAGTTGATCTTCTCCATGGCTCCGGCATAGTTGCGCAGTGTAAACTGCTTCGGCAGAGAAATGAAGGAGATCAGAATCTCATTCAGAGATTTGAACGAGTTCATGACAAGGAAGTAAACCGGAAGCAGGAACAGAATGCAGCAAAGAATGATGACAATAACCTTGATGGTTTCTGCTGCTTTTCTTGACTTTTTCACAGGGTTGCCTCCTTTTCTTTTGTGAGCATCTGCTGGGCGATGATAAAGATTCCAATGATAACCATCAGGACTACCGCCATTGCGCAGGCGGAGCCATACTGATAGTTGACAAAGGCCTCTTTATAGATTCGGTAGGACAAAAGCGCAGTTGCGGAGCCGGGGCCGCCGTTGTTGACGTAGGCGAGGTCGAACTGCTTAAATGCGTTGGAAATGCTGAGAAACAGGTTGACGCTGATTGTGCTCATCAGCATGGGGATCACGATGTGAAACGTCCGCTGTACAACGGAACAGCCGTCCAGCGCGCTTGCCTCCATCACATCTGTGGGGATTGCCTGCAGACCGGCAATATAAAGCAGCAGCAGGAAACCGAGCTCCTTCCAGACGGATTCTATAATCAGTGCAAGCAGGGCCATGCTGTAATCGCCGAACCAGCTGACGCTGGCCAACTTTGTCAGACCCAACAGATTTGCCAGCTCCGGCCAGACATTCGTGAACATGAAGCGCCAGAGATAGCCGACGATCAAACCACTTACAATGTATGGTAAAAAGAACAAATTGCGGGACACGGACTTGATGAATTTGTTCTGAATAGACTCAATCAGAATCGCAAGAAGCAGCGCAATCACATTGGCTGCCAGGACAACAGCAATTACATATTTGATGGTGACAACAAATGAAGTCCAGAAATCAGCACTGTTGAAAATAGTGATAAAGTTCTGCAGACCGACAAAGGATGACTGACCCTTGATGACATTGTATTTCTTCAGCGACATGACAAATGTGCCGCCGAACAGCGGATATGTCACAAAGATCGTGTAGATGATCATTGCTGGAAGGACAAATGCCAGAAAGCCGCCATATTTCCCCAAGAGGCGTCTGCGATGTGACTGTAGCATATGGGAACCTCCTTGTATTTCCTGGTTTTGAATCTGCGTGCAGTGCCTGGGCACTGCACGCAGATTTTACATGCCTTGGTTTACTTAGTTTGCTGCGTAGGATGCCCACTTTGCATCGGCAATCTGGACAAGCTGGTCAAACGATGTCGTGCCCATGACAAAGTTCTGAATGTCGCTGGCAAAGTCGTCGTTAAAGCCAGTCGGGGACAGCCAGTTGAGCCATGCTGTCGTCTTGGAGTTGGAGACATATGCCATTGCATCGGTGTATGCATTGCCGACAATTGCAGAATCCATTTCAACATCGGTGACAGGAATGCGGCTCTGCTTTGCAATTTCAGCCGCGCCGGTGTCAGCGTCTGCATAGAAGTTCAGCAGTGCGCGGCAGGCCTCGGGACTCTTGGAGTTGGTCGTGATGGGAATTGCAATTTCAACTTCATAGGTGATCCGCACATCATCCGGATTTTCAGAGACGGGGTAGCCGAAGAAGCCGAGGTTCATATCCGGGTTCATGCCAAGAACGTCGCCGGTGGACCAGGAGCCGTTGTGATACATGGCTGCCTTGCCGGTGGCAAAGGAGGTGATCATGCTGGAATAGTCAGCGTCGAGCGGGGAGGCAACGTTGTAATCTACAAGGGACATCTGGAGCATTTCGCCGATCTTGTCAATGTTGGGGACGTCAGCGAAGCTGGTTTCACCGGCATTCATCTTGTTTGCAAAGTCAACGGCATCGTCGCCAAGCGCTGCGCCGATGAGGCTGTTCCACATCTGATAGTAGACCCAGCCGGCGCTTCCGCCGCCGCCAACAGCGATCGGGGTATAGCCGGCAGCAGCCAGCGTCTCACAGACGGTGCGGAACTCGCTCACGGTAGTCGGAACAGACAGGCCGAGCTCCTCAAAGATGTCCATGTTGTAGAAGAAGCCAGTGTAGCAGACAGAGTACGGGAAGGCATAGACCTTGCCATCATAGCTGACGGAGTCGAGAATATTCTGCGGGATGTTCTTGACCCAATCCTCGTTACTGAGGTCCGTCAGCCAGCCACCCTCTGCCCATTCGGAAACACCGACATAGGGCTCGGCGTAGAACATGTCGGGCAGCGCGTTCTGCGCGGCCTTCGTGATGAGAAGGTCAGTCAGGGAGTTTTCCTGCATGTAGGTCATCTTGTAGTCGGGATACAGGGAGTTAAAGAGATCCTGAACCTGAACGTATTCATTCCAGTGTGCATCGCCCCAGGCGTAGAGCGTGAACTCGCCGCTTTCGGGGCTTGTTGTGGTTTCGGAGGAGGTGCTTTCGGAGGGGGACTGTGTCTGCGCCGCATCAGCAGCAGGCTGCGTGGCGGGCTGGTCGGTTGTCTTGGAACTGCAGCCAGCGAACAGGCAGGTAAACAGCGCGATGGTCAAGACGATTGCAATCAGTTTTTTCACGATAATTCTCCTTCATTTGTTTTATTTGCAATAAGCAGTCGCTTACATTGCACAGGGTTGGTAAGATGAGATGCAGTGCTTATTCAACCGTACAAACGATTGTATCTGCGCCAGCAGCCGGAATGAGGGAACCGTTTTCAATGACGGCATTTTCCGCATGGATGGCCCTGCAGCCGTGCAGATGGATGGTGTTGACCTGCGTCCCGTTCAGCTTCAGCGTAATAGTGCTGCCGGTTCTCACGGCGCTGAGGACAAGACCCGTTGTTTCGTGTATTTTTACGATGCTGCAGGAGGCTGTCTGACCGTCTGCAAGCTCATACAGATCAAGCGTCAGGCTGCTGGTATAGTCGTAAATGACGTCGGCTGCGGCTTCATTTCTTGCAAGCAGCGTACCCGGACGGACAAGAAGCGGGAGGCCAAAATAATCGTACGACTCGGTGTACCACTTGCCGCCCTCATAGGTTCTGCCCGATTGGAGATCGGTCCAACGCCCCGCAGGTACATAGAATGTGACCTCGCCGCGATCGTTGAAGATCGGCGCCACCAGCAGCGCGCTGCCGAGCATGTACTGCCGGTCAAGATATGCGCAGGTCGGGTCGTGCGGGAACTCCAGCATCATTGCGCGCATTTCCGGGATACCCTTTGTGTGGACAACAGCGGCCTCGCTGTAGAGATACGGCATGAGGGAGCATTTGAGTCTGGTGAAGTGGCGCAGCACGTCGCAGCTTTCCTCGTCAAAGCACCACGGCATCCGCAGGGATTTATGACCATGCAGACGGCTGTGCGTGCACAGAAGGCCGAACGCGGACCAGCGCTTGTACAGGTCGGGCGTTGCGGTATCTTCAAAGCCGGTGATATCATGGCACCAGTAGCCATAGCCGGACTGGCAGAAGGAAAGGCCGCCGCGCAGGCTCTCCGCCATGGAGAGATAGGACGCCTGATTGTCGCCGCCCCAGTTGATGGGGAACATCTGCGTGCCGACAGTTGCCGAGCGGGCAAAAACGCAGGCCTCCTGCGCACCCTTCTTTTCTACAAGCAGCTCATAGATGGCTTTGTTGTAGAGATAGGTATAGTAGTTGTGCATCTGGCGCGGGTTGGAGCCGTCGTAGTAGACGATATCAGTCGGCAGACGCTCGCCGAAGTCGGTTTTGATGCAGTCAACACCCATGTCCAGAATTTCACCCAGACGGCTGGTGTACCATTTGGCAGCAGCCGGATTGGTGAAGTCGACATATGCTGTGCCGCACATCCACATGTCTGTCTGCCAGACATCGCCGTTTTTATTCTTGATGAAGTATCCGCCCTCCATGCCCTCGGCAAACAGCCGGGAGATCTGGCTGACGTAGGGGTTAATCCAGACGCAGACCTTTACGCCGCGTTTGTGAATTTCGTCGATCATATGGCGCGCATCGCCGAAGCGGTCACTCCAGATGAAGTTGCAGTCGTGGAAATCATCCATCCAGCGGGCATCAAAGTGGTAGACACTGAGCGGAATCCCGTATTCATGCATCTTGTCGATGGCGGCCAGCGCCGTCTTTTCTGTGGAATCCGGAATCCAGCTCGTTGAGAGCCAGAGACCGAAGGTCCAGACGGGCGGGACCGGGGATCTGCCGATGAGTGCGGTATAGCGGCTGAGCACGTCCTTGGTATCCTCACCGCCGAGGACAATATAGGACATCTTCTCGTCCTCAACGCTGAACTGTACGTGGCGGACGCTTTCCATACCGATGTCAAATCTGACATAGTCCGGGGTGTTGACCAGAACGCCATATCCCAGATTGGAAAGATAGAACGGGACACATTTATACCCCTGGTCGCAGTTTGATCCGCCGTCGCGGTTCCAGACATCAAGCACCTGACCATTGCGGATGAGCGGTGTGAAATGCTCGCCGAGGCCGTAGATGTATTCTCCAATGCCGAGCTGCAGGCGCTCACGCAGATAGACGGTTTTCGCATAGACGCGTCTGGGGGTGCGGTGGTTCACGTCGTCGACCTTATCGGCCTCGTAATCTGCATCGGCAATGTAGGCGGTGCTTCCATTTTCACTGCCGGTCAGATGCCGGCCGTCAAAATAGAAATCATAAGAGAACTGCTTTGCCTTCCGGATCACAAGCTTCATGCGGCCATTTTCCATGACAAGGCTCTCGTCGGTGTCTGTAATCTGCACCGTTGCTGCCGCATGATTGAGTGCGAAGCTGGGTTCTTTCACGGTTGTTCCCCGGAAGTGAACCACGTCAACGCCAATCATGTCCGGTGCCGGGCAGGAGAAGGTATATTCCAGTGCGGTACCAGCTGTGTAGTCGTCAGCCTCCTCTACAAAGTGGCAGAGGACGAAGGCCTTGATCTGGTTGTCCTCGATCTTGTATTCCCACATCTGATGGGTGTTGTGGATCGAAAGACCGGAACGGTGCATCCAAAGTCCGTCTGTAAATCTCATATGGCGACTCCTTTTTATGATTTGGTTTTATTCGGCGGCTTAGCCGTTGCTGATACGGATGACGCCCTTGATGTATCCATCGGGCTTGTGTTTGAGTTCGTAATAGGCTTTGTTGATTTCATCAAAGCCATAAACGTTCGTCATCAGATCCTTTGTGTTCAGGATACCCTTCTGGATCAGTGTCAGCGCATTCTGAATGAGACCGGCGCAGCGCCAGTCGCGGCGCTCGTGCGCGTTGGCAATATGAATGGCTTTCCAGTTCCACAGAGCCATGTTGATGCTGCGCATGCCGCCCTGATGATAGCCGGCGATGGAAAGATGGCCGTGGACGGCGGTCATATCACCGGCCAGCTGCAAGGCAGCTTCGTTGCCGGTCACTTCTGCCACAACGGGAATGCCGCGATCGAAAATGCCGTCGTCCCAGACATCGACAATGTACTCGGGCGGAACGGCGTCGGAGGTCAGAAGCTCATCCGCACCGAAGCGCTTTGCGTTCACGAGTCCCTCGGGCCGGACGTCGATGGCGATGATTTTGCCGGCGCCCTTTGCGCGCATCAGCTGCAGGAAGCCAAGCCCCATATAACCAGTCCCGATGATGGCAAATGTCTGCCCGAGCTCCAGCGGTGTCTGGCCCACGCCGCTCATCAGCATGGCCAGCGGCTCGCCAACGCTCTCCTCGTCACTGAGCGTATCGGGAACCTTGACGAGCTCATTCTCGTTGCCGATGGTATATTCTGCAAAGCATTGATGCAGCATGCCGGTCACGCGATCGCCGACCTGAAGCTTGGTCACGCGCGGGCCGACCTTATCGACGATGCCGACGCCTTCATGGCCCATGATCCGGCCTGGTTCCTCACAATTGAGCCAGGGCAGATATTCGCTTGCACATGTACCGCACACAAGCAGCTTCAGGCGAACCTCATGCTCGCTGGGCTCCGGCATTGGAACCCAGACCTGGCTCATAACGCCTGGCTGTTCCATTGCGTATGCTCGGATTTTCGTTTCCAAAATAGTTTCCTCCTTCTAGTATCCTCGCGGATGATTGCGTCAGCTGACGCTGCATCAGAATGTCCAGCAGAGACAATCTGATATTAAATAGATCAAGAACATGAGTAATCATGCGCGATAAAATGTGAATAAGATCAATGATGATTAAAAATAGTTAAATAGATCATTTGCAATCATTATAGCTACAGCGTGCATAACTGTCAAGAATCTTTGAAATATTCGTCGCTTTCAAAATTATTTTCGTTTATTTTGCAAAAATAACGATCTGATTATTTGTCTCAATTGCTGAGCAATCTGTGATTGCTCAAAAAATAATAATCAAAATTGCTCACAATCAATCATATTTCTCTTGACGATTTATAAATCTGCTGGTAGAATGTAATAAAATGAGATTTTGGGGGTACACATATGGTTTTATCCCAGCGCCAACAACGGATACAGGAAATCTTGCAGGACTGCAAAGCAATGCGCGTACAGGAGCTTATTGATCAATTGGATGCCTCGCCGGCAACTGTGCGCCGGGATATTTCTTTTTTGGAAAACAACGGCCTGCTGTTTCGGACGCGCGGAGAGGTTCATCTGGCAGATCCGGACAAGGATGTATTGCCCTATAACGCGCGCAGTACCTTTCATTCCCGGGCAAAAAGAAGCATTGCGCAATATGCCGCCGGGCTGGTTAAGGACAATACCAATCTGGCGCTGGATTCCGGCAGTACGACAGCGATGCTGGCGCAGACACTTTCCGAGCGCAGCTTGAATATCGTGACCAATTCCATTGATGTTGCCTGCATCCTTGCAAAAACGGACAATCAGGTTATTTGCAGCGGGGGACTTCTGCAGGGAACGCACATGTGCTTCGTTGGGCCGGAGACGCAGGCATTCTTCTCTAAAATTGAGGTTGATATTGCATTTATGGGTGCGTCCGGGATTCGGCTTGGCGCAGGCTTCACAACGTCGTCACCGCTGCAGTATGATACGAAGCGCGCGATCATGGCATCTGCCAAGAAAAAATATGTCCTGATGGACATTTCAAAGCTGCACTCTTCCCACCTGTATGTTTTTTCTGATTTTTCGGAGATTGATGCGATTATCACCAATGCGCCGAAAAGTGACTCTGAAGCGGAGGAAATTCTCTGCGCGCTGGAGTCTGTTGGTGTGAACGTGATTCGTGTGCTGTGAGGCACGGGCGAATTTTGGACATAAAAAACCGGCATCCATCTTTTATGGATGTCGGTTTTATAAATTAAATGCCGGAAAGGCGGGGCGGCTTTGCAGATCGTGCGCCCTGATGCTGCAGAAAAAGAAAAACCCGGCAGCCGGCGCGCTTCGATTGCGGAGCTGCGCAGGCTGCCGGGTTCGTATATCAGGAATTTCGGGCGGCTTCACGGGCCTCAATGCCGCGCTGCATGATTGCGTGGATCTCGGCACCGACCTCGATGGTTGTCTTGCCGGCAAGTGCGTCGGCGGGGACAACGTCCACGACGTCCAGATAGACGTCTGTGTGCTTGCGGAACATGTTTTTCAGAATCGCACGGGAATTGACCAGTGAGCAGACCACGATGGGGACGTTGGCCTTCTGCGCAATTTTGAATACGCCATTGCGGAACGGCAGAAGCGTATCGGCGGTCTTGTTTGTCTTGCCCTCCGGGAACACGGCGATAGAGGCCTTGTCATCCTTGATGAAGGAGATGGCCTTCAGGATGGATTTGAGCGATTCCCGGTCGTTATCCCGGTCAACCGGCAGACAAAGCACCTCGCGCATGATCTGCGCGACGAGGAAAATGGAGAAATTCTCTTTTTTCGACAGGAAAGCCAGATCGGCCCACGGCATGGCGGCGTAGAAGATGATCGGATCGAAGGCGAATTTATGGTTGCTGACAAGCAGAAACCGCGAGTCGTGCGGAACGCGGTCCAACCCAGTCGTGACCACACGCACACCGCCGAGCGTCAGCGCCATCCGGCAGAACTCATTGAGCAGGAACCGGAAATAGTTACTGGGGCGGTCAAGGATCTTTTTCGGGTCAACAAACAGGCAGGACACGAGCAGGACCAGCAGAAACAGCAAGACCAGCGCGAAAAATCCGGCCAGAGAGAAAACCGGCACCTGCCAAAGGGCGTTCCAGGAGGCAAAGCCGCAGCTCAGCCAGGTCAGAATGCAGCCAGAGACAAGCCCGAGCGCGAGGAATACATAGAGCATGAAACGATAACACCTGCCGACATTTGATTTTCGCTACCCATTATAGTCCTGCGGAATCAGGAAATCACGCATTATTCCGAGAGTTCACAAAAAATTTACGTTGCCTGCTGCTGTGCGCGCTGGCGGCTGATTTCCGCCCAGCTGGGGATCTTTGCAATCCGCTCGGTGAGCTCCTGCATGCAGGCGGGAATGTCAATTTTCTGTGGGCATACCGCCGCGCAGGCGCCGCAGCCAAGACATGCCTGCGGCTGCTGCTGGGCAGGCAGCGCCTCGATGGCCATGACGGCGTTGGTTGTCGGACAGATGCGGACCTCGTTAAGTGTGCGGAGCATGGCGGGGATATCGATTCCCTGCGGGCAGCCCTCGCAGCAGTAGCGGCAGGCTGTGCAGGGCACGGCAGTTTTGAGCTGCTCGGCAATCTGCAGAAGAAGCGCCGTCTCCTGCTGCGACAGAGGCGCGGGTGCGGCGAAGGTGGCAAGATTATCCTGCAGCTGCGCCATGTCAGACATACCGCTCAGGATCATGGTCACGCCGGGCAGCTGCTGCAGGAACCGGAACGCCCACGAAGCGGTGGAGGCGTCCGGGCGAAGCGCATGCAGCTGCGCGGCAGCGTCCGCCGGGAGATTGGCAAGCTTGCCGCCGCGGACAGGCTCCATGACCCAGATCGGCATGTGGTACCGGTTCAGAAGCTCGCATTTCTCCTTTGCCTGCTGCAGCGTCCAGTCGAGATAGTTGAGCTCAATCTGGCAAAATTCCATTTCATCGGCGTGGCGCGCAAGAAATTGCTCCAGCGCGGGCACGGATGCGTGCGACGAGAAGCCCAGGTGGCGGATGCGGCCGCGTCTTTTCTGCTCGAGCAGGTACGGGATGATGTTCCAGCGCGGGTCCTCATAGGTGGCGATGGAATTTTCATAGACGTTGTGCAGCAGATAGAAATCAAAATACTCCACACCGCACTTTTCCAGCTGCTTTTCAAAGACAGCGGCAACGTCATAGCTGTCTGCAATCTGGTGGCCGGGGAACTTTGTGGCAAGGCAGTAGCGTTCGCGCGGATAGCGGGAAAGAAGCGTTCCGGCGACCAGCTCGGAGTGACCGCCGTGGTACGGCCACGCGGTGTCAAAATAGTTCACGCCGGCAGCGATGGCGCAGTCGATCATCCGGGCGACCTGCGCCTCGTCGATGGAGCCGTCTGCGCACTGCGGCAGGCGCATCATGCCAAAGCCGAGCTGAGAGAGCGTCAGCTCTTGAAATTTGCGTTCGATCATGGTTCTGTTACGTCCTTTCTTTGACAGTTCAAAGCCGCCGGCAGCAGCCAGCGGCAAATTTCTCAGAAGCTGATGACACCCAGGTGCTCCAGCAGAATCTTCAGGCCAATGAGGATCAGAATGATACCGCCGGCGAGCTCTGCCTTGGCCTTGTAGCGCAGGCCGAACAGATTGCCCACCTTCAGCCCGGCTGCAGAACAGATGAAGGTCGTCAGACCGATCAGCGTCACAGCCAGCGGGACATTTACATCCGGCAGCAGGGCAAAGGTGATGCCGACGGCCAGCGCGTCAATGCTGGTCGCGAGGGCCAGCAGGAGCATGGTCTTGAAGCGGAAGGAGTCGTTGCCCTCGGATTCTTCTTTGCAGAAGCTCTCCTTTATCATGCTGGCGCCGATTGCGCCAAGGAGAATGAAAGCAACCCAGTGATCAAAGGCGGTGATGTACTGCTCGAAGGTCGAGCCGAGGAAATAGCCGATGGTCGGCATAAGCGCCTGAAAGCCGCCGAACCATGCGCCGATAATCAGATAGTGACGCAGCTGCAGCTTTTTGGTGGAAAGGCCCTTACAGATGGACACAGCAAAGGCATCCATGGACAGACCGATGCCAATCAGCAAGGTCTCCAAAATTCCCATATCATCACAGTCCTTTACGAAATGTTTTTACACTATCTCACGCTTTCCAGCGGAAGTCAAGAAAAAAACGATGAAATCAGACAAAATATAAAAAATGGGGGAATACCCCCATCCTTTGCCTCCGGCAGTGCATCAAAAGCGGGCAGCATCGGACGGGACAGTTCTGAAAGTTTTGACTCTGTTCAGTCTCCGACGGCCCTATCTTTTCTTTCCCATATTTGCAGAAGATGGATGAAGAACGGATCATACTTTCTTTCTCGCTTCTCCGAGAAAGAAAGTATGGCGCGTCAGAAACGACCACGACGGAACGAGCCGCCGTAAACGACGTCTCTTATCCTCTGTGTCCGCTTCTTCCTTTCCAAACTGCAAACGCTTTGCTGGTTTGCAGTTTGGAGACCGGGGGATTCCGATTTCCCCCGGACCCTCGTCGGAATCAAAGCTTACGAAACGAAGCCTTGCGCAGCAAGACTTCTTATTCTGGCGCTTTGTTCCTCCTCTTGCGATGCAGACCGCAGGCTGGGTCTGCATCGCAGAAACCGCTTCGGTTTTCTTGGATCTTTCCCGCGCGGGTCGAAAGTCCAATGCGAATCCGTACTGTGGAACAAATTTTATCTGCAGAATGGATTTGCTGCAGGAATGGAACCGTAACTACCATCCTATTTGATTCCGATATGACGGGCGGCGCGTAGTCAGACTCCGGTGAGGTGTGTTGGAGCGATATGCGCACTGTCATATCTGGTTCTTGCCAAAACTCAGATGCAGGATGCACCAACCGTTCCCCAGCGTCCTTTTCTTCCATATCTTTTCCCACGCACGGGAAAAGATATGGCCGTCGGAGACACAGCTGGTTGGGATGAAATGGAGCAGCTGCAATGTGCAGCTGCTCCATGGGTCAGGTGCTTTGCCGGTTGCGGCGGAAAGCGCGGAAATATACAATAAAATAAAGAACTGCGCTCAGCGGAATGGCGACAAAAACATCCAGGATGGAATGCTGCTTGACCAAGACGGTGGACATGCAGATGAGAATGCCAAGCAGCAGCATGACCCAGTGCAGATGGTGCCGCCGCAGCGGTGCAGAGTCAAAGCAGGCCAGAATCAGCGCCGCGCAGCCAATGACATGCATGCTCGGCAGCACGTTGGTATTGGTGTCGGCGGCGTAGATCCGCCCGATCAGCCATGTGAAGAAATCCTTCTGGTCAAAGCTCGCCGGGCGCAGATCCTGACCGTTTGGAAACAGCAGGCAGAAAACCATCGACATGCCAAAGCCAAGGCCGATATAGACCATGAAGCGCTTGAACGCCGGCACGTCATGGAAAAACAGGTAAACGGTCATGGCAAACAGCAGCGGATGCCAGATGCAGTAGGGGATGATAAAAAATCTGCAGAAGGGAATCTTGTCGTCCAGCGGCAGATAAGAGACCCAGTAGGTATCCGTAATCAGATGCTCCGCCGCATAATATAAAATAAAGTAAACAATCCAGATCAGCAGATACCAGGCATGACGGTAGTTGTCAGCCGTTCCGATCTTCAGCTTCCGGTTCTGATGCTTGTCCATGCTCCTGATCCTCTTTTTCGGTGATGGTGGGGATGAATGCCCTGGCGATGCGGCCCTGGCCACGCTTTTTGATGTAGAAATAGCCGAATACGCTGAAAACAACCGCACCGATGAAGTTGACAAACAGATCCTCCATGGTGTCGTACAGGCCGATATCAAGATAGCCGTTGAAGCCCAGATCCTTGCCGTTGACGGCAACGGAGGTGATGTTGTCGATGGTGATGGGGATATTTTTGTTGGTGGGATCGAGCATGACAGAGGAAATGGTGTGCACAATGGTATCCTTCTGCATGTCCATATGGAACAGGCGATCCATACCAAACTCAAAAAATTCCCACAGAACGCCGACCGTCATAGAGAAGCAGAACGCAGCCAGCGCGACATAGAACGGGGAAAGCACAAATTTGATTTTGGAGTTGCGGTTGAGGATGTCAATCAGCGAGAAGCCGACGGCCGCGCAGAGAAAGCCGGTTGTTGTGTGCAGAATCGAATCCCAGTTGGGATACGTGATAAAGAAGCACGCCAGTTCACCAAGAATCTCCGACGCGAAAATAAAAACCAGGATGATGATCTCCAGTGTGGAGGGCAGCTCGATACCGAAGTTCTTCTGCACAAACATCGGCAGCAGGAACAGAAACAGCACCAGCAGACAGATGAACGCATTTTCGTATTCACCGCGCAGGATGGACGAAACAAGCGTCGCGAGAACGATCAGACGCAGAACAAAGTAGACGGCTGCCACGATGGGCTTTTTCCGGATTTCTTCCTTCAGCTGTAGGCGCTTGGGAGGTCCGGGTTCTCTTTTCTTCATGAAGCGGTAATCTCTCCTTTTTTATTAAAGAAAATATTACCGTAAAACCGAAAAAAATGCAACCGAAGAATGTTAAAGAATTATGAAGATTTCGCGCTCTTTGTCATACGGCGGAAAAAGACCTTTTCCACACGCTTGTAGAGCAGGAAGGTCAGCGCAGACACCAGCACGCCCTTCACAAGGTTAAACGGAACAACTGCGAACAGAACAAGGGTGGAAACGCTGGTGATGGCGCTGTTGACCTGCGTGCCCATCCCGATGATTGCGTCCATTGGAAGGCCATACATAACGGCGAAGCGGGGCAGGAGGAACCAGGCGTTGAACAGGCTGCCGAATACGGTCATGATCCCTGTGCCGACGCCGAGGGAGATGAGCGCGCCCTTTTTGCTCAGAAGCTTCTGATAGAGGATGGAGGCGGGCAGCACAAACGAGCAGCCGACAAGGAAGTTTGCAAAGTCGCCGACGAACGCGGTGCTGGTACCCTTGAGAAGAAGCTTGATGAGCACCTTCAGAAATTCGCAGACCACGCCGGACACCGGTCCGAGATAGAACGCGCAGATGAGAACCGGAAGCTCACTGAGATCCAGCTTATAAAAGGACGGTGCAAAAAACAGCGGCAGCTCAATGACCATCAGCACGCCCGCCAGCGCAGAGAACATGGCGATGGAGGTGATGGTGTGGGCGGTGTTCAGCCGGTGGCGGCGCTGCATGACAAGGCGCTCGCTCACGACGGCCAGCACGACAATTGCCGCCGTGATGGCCAGGCAGATGAGCACAAATTCCAGATTTTCAGCGACAGCGGAGACGAGTGTTTTCATGGGAACCATCCTTTGCAATAAAAAATACACCTGAAAGCTTCTTCAGGTGCAAGGACAAAGGACAATGCCCGGCGTCTGCGGCCGGAGCAATGTGCTGCTGCTGCTGCGCAGCTTGCTTCTTCTTCCATCCAGACTGTACTGTCGGTACCGGAATCACACCGGTTCAGCTTTCGCTCGCGGACTGCACGCCATGTGGCGCCTCACCGCCGGTCGGGAATCTCACCCTGCCCTGAAGAATATTCCATTGTGGCGGCCAGCTGCTTATAATGATAAAACATGTCAGCGCCGACTGCGACGCCATCATAGCACAGGCAAACCCGCTTGTAAAGAGAAAGTTTTTCTGCTATACTGTGAAAAATTACAAGGAGGGATGCGCCTTGGTCTGCGCCTTTACCGGCCACCGGCCGCAGCACCTGCCGTGGGGGATACGCGAGGACGACGCACGCTGCGCCGCGCTCAAGATGAAGCTTCATCAGACGGTGCTGGAGGTCTATCGCCGCGGCTTTGAGACGTTTCTTTGCGGAATGGCCCGCGGCTGCGACCAGTACTTTGCAGAGGCAGTGCTGCAGCTGCGCGACAGCGGCGCCGCACCACGATCGCAGCTGATAGCGCTCATCCCGTGCCCGTCGCAGCCGGATGGCTGGCCGGAGGCAGAGCAGCTGCGCTACCGGGCGCTGCTTGCGCGGTGCGACGGGGCCGAGACGCTGGAGAGCGCATATTCAGACGGCTGCATGCTCCGGCGGAACCGGGAGATGCTGCGGCGCGCACAGCTGCTGATTACGGTGTTTGACGGCACGCGCGGGGGCACGGCCTCAACCATTGCGGCTGCCAGACGGCAGGGAATTGAGATTGTGCCTATCTGGATGTAGCGCGGCTATTCCGGCATAGTCAGGCCGTGCATGACGCCGGTTTTGGCGCTTGAGGCGATATCTGCGCCGACAATCTGCCCGTCCTTGACCAGCAGCGTTGCGTAATAGGTGCTGCTGGTGTCCGGATAGTTGGTGAGCCGGTAGACGTAGCGTGTCAGCTCTTCGCCGCTGTATTGCAGAAGGTCATAGCCTTGCGATTTCTGCAGCGCATTATAGCGCAGGAACACCTCACCCGGCTCCTCGGGCACGCGGACGGTCTGCGTCTGTATGGGCTGCTGCTCGACCTGCCAGCCATAGGAGGCGAGGAAGGCGACGCGCGCGTCGTTTGTCTCGCCCTGACTGGCCGAGGGTGTCTGTTGCGCGTCGCCGGGTGTTTTGTCTGCCCCGCGCAGGCAGAGCGTTAGAATCAGTGCCGCTGCCGCGATGACAAGCACGAGAAGCAGCAGCTTTCTTTTGGGGACCTTTGCAGTCATGACGATCATAGTGCGGTTCCTCCGATCAGTTATCAGGATAGGGAAGCTCTGAGGAAAGGCCGGGGAGCATTCGCCGGGAGATTTTGGCTTCAATCGCAGTGTGCGGCAAAAGCTCCGGGGAAGGCCCGAATGGATTGCGTCAGAGGCTTCCCGGTACAACCTATGCGGGCATGGACCATTTATGACAGGAGGGTGTCATGCAGAGACTGGACAGAATTTTAAGCGAGGCCGGGACGGCCTCAAGAAAAGAACTCCGGGCAATCATCCGGGCCGGGCGTGTCCGCGTGGACGGCGCGGTGGTCACGGACGAGAGCCGGAAATTTGACGAGGCGGCTGTATCGGTCACGCTGGACGGCCAGCCGGTGCGGCTGCGCGGGCCGGTGCTTGTGATGCTGCATAAGCCGGCGGGTTATCTCACCGCGGCGGACGACCCGCACGCCAGAACCGTGATGGAGCTGGTGCCGGAGCAGTACCGCCGTCTTGGCGTTATGCCGGTGGGCCGGCTCGATAAGGATACGGAGGGGCTGCTTCTGCTGACGAACGACGGCGATCTGGCCCACCGGATCCTCAGCCCGCGGCACGGTGTGTGGAAGCGCTATTATGCCGAGCACGAGGGGCAGGCGGCAGACGAGGATGTGCGTGCGTTTCAGGATGGGCTGGTACTGGCCGACGGCCTGCACTGCCTGCCGGCCAGGCTTACACCGCTCGGGCCGGGGCGCTCCGTCATTGAGGTACAGGAGGGCAAATACCACCAGGTGCGCCGGATGATGGCCAGCCGGGGCATGACAGTCACCTATCTGCGGCGGGAGGCGGAGGGCACCCTGACGTTGGGGGAGCTGCCGTGCAGAGCGGTAAAAGAACTGGATATAGTGGAGGCCGAGCGGCTGCTGCTGAATATCTTGTGATTTTGACGGATGAAAAACCTTGTGTTTTTCGAGGGCAAAAGCACCGGTTTTTAGGGCAATTGACGAAAAACTATGAAAATGCCACAAAAAGCTTTCACCATTTTCAAATAAAATGTCAAAAAGACCTTGCATGATTGTCGAAAACGTAGTATTATGTCAATGGTTGTTTGTGTAAAAAGTAAGGCAGGATGCTGCGGGGGCGGCCGGCGCCTTTGTCAAAGACGCCGGGGATAGCTGCACGCAGTGCCTAAAATTAGGGAGGGCGTACTATGTCCAGTCGCATTTTTCAGAGCGTGATCGTCCAGATGAAGGAAGCCACCGATCGCGTGATCGGTGTCATTGACGCTGACAGCAATGTCATTTCCTGCAGCGACACCTCGCTCATCGGAGAAAAATGGCCGGAGGCCGTGATCAAGCTCAACAGCGCGCCGGACTCCATTGTCGTCGTCGACAGGAAAACCTTCAAGCCGCTGGTCTCCTGGAGCGCCTATTTTGACTATGCGGTGTTTGCCGAGGGCGATGATGAGACGGCCAGAAGCCTGTGCGTGATGGCATATGTGGCCCTCAATGGCGCCAAGACCTATTATGAGGAAAAGCACGACAAGGGTACGTTCGTCAAGAACATCATCACCGACAATATTCTGCCGGGTGATATCTATATCCGCGCCAAGGAGCTGCATTTTGTGACGGACGCGCCGCGCGCGGTGTTCCTCATCCGGCAGATCGGGCGTGCGGATGTGGCCTCTGTGGATGTGCTGTCGGGGATGTTCCCGGACAAGCAGCAGGATTTTGTCCTTTCTATCAACGAGACGGATATTGCTGTCGTCAAGCAGCTGACGCCCGGCACGGAAAAGGCGGATCTCCTGCAGACGGCGCAGACCATCGAGCAGACGCTGCGCTCGGAACTGTTTGTCAAGACAGTGATCGGCATTTCCACGGTTGCGGGCCATCTGCGGGAGCTGGCCGATGCCTATAAGGAGGCGCAGGTCGCTATCGAGGTCGGCAAGGTCTTTGAGACGGAAAAGACCATCATCAACTATGAAAATCTCGGCATCGGGCGGCTCATTTATCAGCTGCCGACGACGCTGTGTGAGATTTTCCTGTCTGAGGTATTCAAGAAGAATTCCATCGATACGCTCGACCAGGAGACGCTGTTCACCATCAACAAGTTCTTTGAGAACAATCTGAACGTCTCTGAAACGTCCCGCAAGCTCTTTGTCCACAGAAATACGCTGGTCTACCGGCTGGAGAAGATCAAAAAGCTCACCGGTCTGGATCTGCGCGAATTTGACGACGCGATTATCTTTAAGGTCGCGCTGATGGTCAAGAAATATCTCGTTTCGCGCGAGAACAGAATTATCTGAGCTCGCAGCAAGTCTTGAAAATCGGAGAATATCATGATTGAATTACAGGATGTGCATAAAACCTACGATACCGGCACCAAGGCGCTCAACGGCATCTCCATGAAAATTGACGACGGCGAATTTGTCTTTCTGGTCGGTCCGTCCGGCTCCGGCAAATCCACCATCATCAAGATCCTCACGGCAGAGCTGCGGCCGACCTCCGGCAGCGCGCTTGTCAACGGCTTTGCCATTGAAAAGATCCGCAGCCGCGCGGTGCCGTATCTGCGCCGGACGCTGGGCGTCATTTTTCAGGATTTCCGGCTCATTGAGGACAAGTCCGTCTATGAGAACGTCGCGTTTGCCATGCGAGTGATCGGCGCGGCGGAGAAGGAAATTCAGAAGCGCGTGCCGTATGTGCTGGAGCTTGTCGGGCTGGAGACCAAGGGCCGCCGCCTGCCGAACGAGCTGTCCGGCGGTGAACAGCAGCGTGTCGCAATCGCAAGAGCGCTTGTGAATAACCCCAGCGTGATTGTCGCCGACGAGCCCACCGGAAACCTTGATCCGGCGCGTTCGCTGGAAATTATGATGCTGCTGGAACAAATCAATGCCCTCGGTACGACCGTCATGGTCGTCACGCACGAGCGCGAGCTGGTCAACCGGTTTACCAAGCGCGTCGTGGCCATCAGCGAGGGAAGAATCATCAGCGACGGAATGGACGGGTACTATCTCAATGAAGAAGAATAATATCGGTTATCTGCTGCGGGAGGGCTTCCGCGGGGTTTTCCTGCACGGCTTCATGTCCTTTGCGGCAATCTGCGTGACGGTAGCGTGCCTGATTATCATGGGCTCGTTCTGCCTGATCCTGTACAACACAAATCAGATGGTCAGAGAGCTGGAGCAGAAGAATGAGGTGCTTGTCTACATCGACGAGACCTATTCGGAGGCGAAGGCCAAATCGGTCGGCTCACAGATCAACCTCATCACCAACGTGCATTCCGCGACATTTGTTTCGCGGGAGCAGGCGCTGGAGGATTTTATTGACGAGCAGAACGACGCTTCGCTGTTTGCGGGCATCGACCCGGACACGCTGCGTGACCGGTACGTCGTGACCATGGAGGATAACAGCCTGCTCAAGCAGACGGTGGAGAAGCTCAAGGAGATCGACGGTGTTGCCGATGTCTCGGCGCATTATGAGATTGCTGAGGGCTTCCAGACGGTGCAGAATGTTCTGAAGATTGCATCGCTTGTCATTATCACGGTGCTGTTTGTGGTGTCGCTGTTCATCATTTCCAACACGGTCAAGCTTGCCATGTATTCACGCAGCGAGGAAGTGGCCATCATGAAGATGGTCGGCGCGACGAACGCGTTCATCCGGCTGCCGTTCGTGGTGGAGGGCTTCATCATCGGTATTATCGCGGCAGCGGTAGGGTTCTTCCTGGAATGGGGTCTGTATGACTTTGTCCTGTCGAAGATCGCGCAGCTCGATACGCTCAAGCTGTTTGTGCTGACACCGTTTACAGATGTCATTGAGATCGTCGCCATTGCCTATGCCATCACAGGCTTCCTGGTCGGTGTATTCGGCAGCTTGCTGTCCATCCGTAAGTTCCTGAAGGTATAACAATTGCCGCTATGCAAACAGGAGGTATCCCTTTGAAAGAAAAAAAGCGCGGCGCAGCCCGCCGCATAGTCTGTCTGGTACTCGTGGGCGTGATGCTGCTGGGCCTTATTTCAAGCGCCCTTATCATCATGGTCAACGCAGCCTCGAGCTCAGAGATCAAAAAGGAGCTGACCGGCCTGCGCAATGAGCAGGCGGAGCTCAAAAAAGAGCGCGACGCCCTGCAGACAAAAATCGACGAAAACAAGACGAAAACCCAGACGCTGGTGGAAAAGAAATCTGATATCGACCAGCAGATCAGCATAACGCAGGCCTCCATTGACAACCTCAATGAGCAGGTACAGCAGTACAGTCTGCTTATTGCAGATAAGCAGACTGATCTCGAGCAGTCGCAGGCGGAGGAGCAGCGCCTCAACGAGCAGTATAAGACGCGTATCCGCTCCATGGAGGAGACGGGAAACATCTCCTACTGGGCAATTCTCTTTGGCGCGAGCAGCTTCTCGGATCTGCTGGACAAGATTGACGTCATCCAGGAGATTGCCAAGGCCGATCAGCTGATGCTGCAGAAGATGGCCGAGATTTCCGCGCAGATTGCCACGGAGCGGGAGGAGCTTGAGCAGCAGCTGGCCGAGCTTGACACGACGCGACAGGAGCTTAATGCACAGGAGCAGGAGCTTGAGGCGCAGCGCACGGAGGCAGACGGTCTGCTTGCCGATATGCTTGCGGCCTATGAGGAAATGAACGCGGACTACGAGCAGAACCTGGCGGACGAGGCAGAGCTCTCTGCCCAGATTGCCAAGTCTGAAGCTGCTTATTACGAGGCGCTTTCCAAGGAGGAGGCAGCCCGCATTGCCGAGCAGAACCGCAGAAACAACAACGCCTCGTCCTCAAACAGCAATTCCTCCGGCTCGACTAGCACGGGCGGCTGGCTGTATCCGCTGCCGTACCAGTGCCAGGTAACCGATTCCTACGGCTACCGCACGCACCCGCTGACCGGCAAGTACAGCTGGCATAACGGTGTGGACTTCGGCGCAGCCGCAGGTACGGCGATTCTTGCAACCAAGTCCGGCACCGTAACGACGGCGGCCTACGCAGAGGCGTGGGGCTATTACGTGGTCATCAACCACGGCGACGGCTATTCCAGTCTCTATGCGCATCAGCCCTCCTTGTCCGTTTCGGTCGGGCAGTATGTCACGCAGGGACAGACCATCGGCTATGTCGGCTCGACCGGCTGGTCGACCGGCCCGCATCTGCACTTTACAATCTATTATAATGGCTCCGATGTGAACCCGTTCAACTACATCGGCTAAGTCAACTGCAAATGACCCTTCTCCCACAGCCCATACGGGCTGTGGGAAAGATTTTTATTCCGAAAGGCAGGGAGCCCCTTTGAAAAAATGGCAGAAAGTTGTGCTGCTGGTTCTGGCGTTTGCGGTCGCAATTGCCGGCTCGGCGATGGTGACGATGCAGGTTGTAACAAGCAAACTCACGCCCGCTGCGTGCAAGGCAGCGGAGATTGACGCCTATCTGGACCGCTTTTTTATTGATGATTACGACGAGGATACGCTTGCCGACGCAGCAGCTGCCGCCATGGTGACTGCAACGGGCGACCGCTGGAGCTATTATCTCAGCGCAGAGGAAAAGCAGAGCTATGACGAGCAGATGAATAACGCCTATGTCGGCATCGGTGTGACAATCACCCTGCAGGAGCAGGCTGGCGGTCTGCAGATCGAGGCAGTCACAGCGGGCAGCCCCGCCGAGGAGGCCGGGCTGCAGGTGGGCGATATCATCACCGCCGTGGAGGGGCAGTCCACGCTGGAGCTTGGCGTGAGCGGTGCGCGCACCGCGATTCGCGGTGAGGAGGGCACATTTGTTCAGCTGACGATCCTGCGCGCGGGACAAAGCAGCACGGTCCCGGTCGAGCGGCGGAGCATTGAGACAGCCGTAGCGACGTATGAGATGCTTGAAGGGGATATCGGCTATATCCGCATTGCGAATTTTGACCGCCGCTGCGCCGATGAAACGAATGCGGCCATCGATACGCTCATTGCGCAGGGGGCAAAGGGGCTGATCTTTGATGTGCGCAACAATGGCGGCGGACTGAAAAGTGAGCTTGTGACCGTGCTTGATAAGCTGCTGCCGGAGGGCACGCTGTTCCGCAGCGTTGATTACAAGGACACGGAGCAGACAGACACGTCGGACGCGTCGTGCATCGAGCTGCCGATGGCGGTGCTTGTGAACGCGGACAGCTATTCTGCGGCAGAGTTCTTTGCCGCTGCGCTGCAGGAATATGACTGGGCAGAGGTTGTCGGCGTGCAGACGTGCGGCAAGGGGAACTTTCAGACGGCGTTTACGCTGTCAGACGGTTCGCTTCTGAATATTTCCATCGGCAAATACTTCACACCGAATGGTGTGAGCCTGACCGATGTCGGCATTACGCCGGATGTTGTGGTCGCGCTGTCGGAGGAAGATACGGCCAAGCTGGCATATGGACAGCTGATAGCCGAAAATGACGCACAATTGCAGGCTGCAATCGCGCAAATCAGCCAGAAAATCTCTTGACAGACGTATCTTTGCCTTATATAATCAATGGGCCTGAAAAGGATAACGGACTGTAAAATCCTGCCTTACGGCAGATGCGATTAGATGGAAGGGTTAAATTATGGCAAAAGAATTTAAAATCAGTGCGCTTCGCCTCAAGGAGCTTGAGCAGGAGCTGTTCTACCTGAAAACGACGCGCGAGAAGGAAGTTGCAGAGCAGATCAAAGAGGCGCGTTCGTTCGGCGACCTGTCCGAGAACAGCGAATATGATGAGGCCAAGAACGAGCAGGCAAAGCTCTATGGCCGCATCGCAGAGGTGGAGAATATTCTGGCCCATGCTGTGATTATCGACGAGACCGAGGATTCTGAGGGTAAAATCGGCCTCGGCTGCACCATCAAGGTGGAGGATATGGAGACCGGCGATGAGGAAATCTACGCGATTGTCGGCTCACAGGAGGCTAACCCCATGGAGTGCCGCATTTCTGACGATTCTCCGTTCGGCAAGGCGCTGCTGGGCCACAAGGTCGGCGATCTGGTTGAGGTGGAGGCTCCGATTGGCGTGCTCAAGTATAAGATTCTGACGATCGAGAAATAAAAAGACGGAGACGGGGATAGAGTATGGAACAGGAAAACAAGAACCAGAACGGCGCGCCGCAGCTGAGCCTTGGCGATCAGATCAAGGTCCGGCGGGAAAAGCTTGCACAGCTGCAGGCAGAGGGCATGGACCCGTTTACCATTACGCGCTTTGTCTGCACAGCCACTGCACAGCAGATTAAGGATCATTTTGATGAGATGGAGGGCCAGCCTGTCAGCATCGCCGGACGCATGATGTCCAAGCGCGGCATGGGCAAGGTCTCGTTCTGCGATCTGCAGGATAAAACCGGTCGTATCCAGCTCTATGCCCGCAAGGACGAGATGGACGAGGCAGACTATAACCGCTTCAAAAAGTATGATATCGGCGATATTGTCGGCATTGAGGGTGAGGTATTCCGCACACAGCGCGGCGAGATGTCGGTGCGTGCGAAGAAGATCACGCTGCTGTCGAAGTCGCTGCTGCCGCTGCCGGAGAAGTTCCACGGCCTGACCGACAAGGAGACGCGCTATCGTCAGCGCTATGTTGACCTCATTGTCAACCCGGAGGTCAAGCGCAACTTCATCATCCGTTCGCAGTTTATCAAGCATCTGCGGGACTATCTGGATAACATGGGCTATATCGAAGTCGAGACGCCGGTGCTCAATACCATTGCCGGCGGCGCGGCGGCGCGCCCGTTTATCACGCACCACAATACGCTCGATATTGACATGTACATGCGCATTGCGACTGAGCTGCCCCTGAAGCGGCTGATTGTCGGCGGCATGGACCGCGTGTATGAGGTGGGCCGGATCTTCCGCAATGAGGGCATGGATCCCAAGCACAACCCCGAGTTTACCACGGTTGAGCTCTATCAGGCCTATGCCGATTTCCATGACATGATGGATATTGCTGAGGGCGTTTATACTACGTTCGCGCAGAAATACCTCGGAACCTATGAGCTGGAATGGATGGGCGAAAAGATCGACCTGACGCCCGGCTGGCCGCGGCTGACGATGGTGGAAGCTGTAAAAAAATACGTTGGCATCGACTTTGACGCGATCACGGATGATGCAGAGGCTGTTGCTGCGGCAAAGGCCGTTGGCGTCGAGCTGGCTGACGCGGCAGAAAAGACATGGGGCAACGCGCTGTATGCGTGCTTCGACCAAAAGGTTGAGGAGCAGCTGGTACAGCCGACGTTTATCACCATGTACCCGGTTGAGGTCAGCCCGCTGACCAAGCGCAGCCCGAAGGATTCACGCCTGACTGAGCGGTTTGAGTTCTTCATTTGCCGAAGCGAAATGGGTAATGCCTACTCTGAGCTCAATGACCCGATCGATCAGAGAGAACGTTTTATGAAGCAGGTCGAGCAGCGGGAACGCGGCGACGACGAGACTGAAATGCTCGATGAGGATTTCCTCACCGCCCTCGAATATGGTATGCCCCCCACGGGCGGCATGGGCATGGGCATTGACCGTGCAGTGATGCTGTTCACTGGCGCTGACTCCATCCGGGATGTTATCCTGTTCCCGACAATGAAGCCGCTGGACGCTCCCAAGGCAAAAAAGCCAGAGGAAGTTGGTATCATCGGTGGTGCGACGGGCGCGGTCGAGATCGAGGTCAAGGACGAGCCGATCGACTTCTCCAACGTCGAGATCGAGCCGCTGTTCAAGGACTTTGTAGATTTTGAGACGTTCTCGAAATCCGACTTCCGCGCCGTCAAGGTCAAATCCTGCGAAGCGGTCAAAAAGTCCAAAAAACTCCTGAAATTCGTGCTGGACGACGGTTCCGGCACGGATAGAGTGATTCTTTCCGGCATCCACGAATACTACGAGCCGGAAGAGCTGGTTGGAAAGACCTGCATCGCCATTACGAACCTGCCGCCAAGACCCATGATGGGAATTGCGTCTGAGGGTATGCTTATTTCCGCTGTCCACCACGAAAACGGCGAGGAAAAGCTCCACTTGCTGATGGTCGATCCTCACATTCCGGCAGGCGCAAAGCTCTATTAAATTAAGATGATGAAAAGATGTACCGTTTTATCAGATAGACGGGACATACTTCATTTGATAAAAAACTAAAAAAACAGCGATTTACATCAAACTTACATCAATTGATGCAGAAATCGGTGCAA